>JBQMYQ010000001.1:0-82850 GCA_052173415.1 Wolinella sp.
TTTGCTCTAGCTCTCTTCTAAGCTCACGAATAGAGATAAGGATTTTGAAAAGCTCGTTGTCTTGGATTCTTTTTTCCAAAACGGCGTTTAGCTCCTTAATCTTGCGCTCTACATGCTCTTTTGAGGCGGGCATTGTGCTATTATCAACCTTTAGTGTAATGTTTGCGGTGTTAGAGAATTGCAAATAGACTTTTATACTAATCTCTTTCGTGCTTCCATCACTTGGAAGTGGCTTATAGCTCGGCGGTAGATTCCCTAGTGCGAAGAGCACTCCATCATCGGTATAAATTCCGACTTTTCGCACATAAAAGCCTCCGATTTCAGAGGCGATTACTCCCTCGCAAATAAGAGTATTTGCTTCGCTTTTGCTAAACTCGATTGTATTAATGTTGAATCTGTGTTTTTCCCCGGGTAGAGCTGTAAAATCCTCTTTGATTTCGCCATCAAAATCACTTACGCCCATTTGTGCGAGTGCGACACGTTCGCCTGTAGCGTGCTTTTGAGCGAGCTTATTCATTCCCGCATTGGTCAAAAAAGAAAAATAGTTATTACTCATTTGTGCCCTCAGTGTTTAGGTAAGATTGTGTTTTTGTGCGCGGGAATACTCTTATGCTCTCGCCACTAATATGTGCGATTCCTGTATAAATGTTTGCATGGCTTAAGGCTTTTATAGTTGCGCCCTCATAGACACTTCGAGCATTTTTGTGTCGGATTATAATTTGCTCAATTTTTTGTAAATCATCAGGTGTAACGCCTTTAGCGTTGTTTAACTCGAGCTTGAAATGGTAAGGCTTCCCGCCATATTCGTGCCACTCTTTGAGTTTTATATCATCATAAAAGGCGAGCAGTGCCTTTTCTAATGTGCCGAAAGTTCCTTCATAAAAATTTGTTTTTATAGGCTCTTTTAGGAGATGTGTTAGCTCTGTTGGCTCTTTGGTCTCATCTCTATCAATGCTAAACATGTGCGCTAAAAGTGCGCCGTTTTCTTCATTGAGAGCGTAAAAAAAAACGCTTATCAAACATAAGCCAAGAGGACATTTTTTTACTCATAACCTCATCGATACGAAAGGCTACAGGCGAATAAGTGCGTAAATCTATCATCTAGTATGCTCTATTTTTAGAGATTCCAAGATTAACATTTGGTCTTTTTGCACGGCAGGGATTGTGCTAATAATCTCTGCGCTTCTTGTCTGCTCATTCATGGAGAGCTCTATAATTTTTGATTGATGCGGACTCTCTCCAATCTCTAAACTCTCGAAATATTGTTTTATTTTCGCGCTAGCCTCCTTTAGGATTTCAGAAAATAGATAATCTTTTGTCGGCGCGATTTTTATGTGAAGTTTTAGAGGTATTGCTTGCGCCTTTTTGATTCTTACCTCATCGGTAAGTGGAATGCGACCCTTTAGAGAGTCCCTAATCTTGTCTATCGCGATACTCTCTTCAAGCTGTGAGTAAAATATGATTTGCACGATTCCCGCGCCTGCTTGATGGACTTTCGCGCGATTAATCCCCTCGGTATTTAGCACAAAAAAAAGATAGCTTTTTTCACTTCCTGCAGTAGAAAAGCGATGGAGTGAGAGCAAAAAACGCTCGCGTAATTCTTCGTCACTTTCACGCGCAAAATAGCCCGCAAATGGCGAGGTTAATTCAATACTCTTTACATAAATATTCGGAATTTCGAGCGTGGTCGTCTCATAGCTTTCCGTAAAATATCCGTCCGCCTCAATCTTTCCTACTGCCTCATCGGTAATTTTTAAATCGTGCAAAAGATAGGCAAAGTGTCCGAGATTGTCGGTAAATTTGCTCCCTTTTGGTAAAAAGGTTGGGCTTGAGACCGTAATTTTTACCTCGGCAATCGGCTTTATCTCTTCATGGCGTTTAATACCAATAAGTGCTACAAGCTCATCAAGATATTCGCCCGTGCTGAAATTTAGATAGTTTTGCGAGATACGGACATTCACAAGCTCGATAAAGTTATTCAGACGATAGAGGAAAATATCAATAAGGCTCATGTAGTCATCGCTGATAAGTGGAATATAATCAAGCTTCCCGCTCTTTTGCTTGAATGCTTCTAATATGCTCTCGCGCTCTTTATCAATATCAAGAGGCTTTATAAAATTTGGGACGTTCATGCGCTAAGCCTAAAAAACTGTGTTGTGCCCTCTTCGCGGTATGTGATTTCGCAAATAATCCCTTTGTCTTCATGGCTAAAAGATACCGATATAAGCTTTATGCGTGGCTCGTAACGCTCTAGCTGTTCTCTGATTTCTTCCTTTAGAGACAAAAGCTCATAAAAGGTTGCTTGTTTATCAATGTGGCGCGAAAGACCAAAAAGAGGTCGTAGCGTTTTTGTATATTTATTAGTCGTGAGAATGCGACGAATATTTTCTTTTACGCTAATTTGATACATTGATGTCGTCCCGCTCTTTTTTGTGCTGATTTTATGCAAAGCCTAGAGTGAATTTTTACAAGGGAGGTTAAGGGGGTTTTATGTTTTTATGTGTCACACTCTCGCCATATTACTGAGTCGGGGTTAAACTATATTCCTATGACCTCGACTCGCCTAAGATTGAGAGCATGTATAAAGTTGCTATTTTTGTTGATTTTGAAAATGTAAGATTGGGCGTTTTTAAGAGGGCTTGGAAGCGCAATCAGTTATTCTTTGACTACACAGCAAACCCGCAACAGGTGGTAGATTTTTGTAATGCCTGTGTTTTTGATAGCTTCGATGAAAAAGATTTGCGAGATTTATATAGGATATTCTTCTACACTGCAAGACCTCTAGAGGACCATAAAAACAAATCCAAAATTGATGATTTTCTCGCTAAGCTGGAAAGCTTAAATCATGTAGCTTTAAGGCTCGGAAAGCTTGTGAAGCGTGGAGACGCGATAGTGCAGAAGCAGGTGGATATGTTGCTTGGTATTGATATGGCGGAGATTTCCATTAAGCACTTTGTGGACAAGGTAGTGCTGATAGGCTATGACTCAGACATGTCTCCTGCGCTAAAACTGGCAAGAAACAATGGAATACAAACGGAGATTATCGTTTTTGAGGATTTGGAGCAGGCAATACAGCCTAGCCTCTTTAAACATTGCGACATTGTAAAAAAGGTTAATTTGGAAAAGATATACGAGCAAATCGGCGTGTTCTCTAGCCCTCACGAGGATTGCAGAAGTTCCCGCTAGATTCCCTGTGAATATGCCCCGTTAGATTCCCGCGAGAATCGCTAATGTCCCCGCTGACTTTCACATCGCCTTTGATTTTTACGCCATTGCCAAAAGTCCCTGTCCCGCTTGTTTTAAGCTCGCCTGTGATTGAGACGTCTCCACTGATTGCACAATCTCCGACAAGACTAATATTTGAGCTTTGTATTGTAGTGTTTTGTGCGTTTATGCTCGCGCTTTGGCAAGCAATATTCACCGCATTTTTGCAGACAATCATTATATTTTTTGGTGCGTTTATCTCCAGTGTGCTTGTGCTTGTGTCATAGCTTAAAGTTGTTCCGTCCTCATAAATAATACTCTCTTTGCTCGTGCTCGCTCCGCTTTCGCTAAAGTCATCATTAAAAAAACTTCCTAATGCGACTTTTACGCCTCCAAAATCGAGCAAGACTACCATTTCGCCAACTCTAGGAGGGCTAAAATGACGCTTGAAACTATTGGCGGTTTGCATATAGGGAATCAACGGCGTAATTGTGCCCAAATAATCTACGCGCACGACGCTTTTGTTTTCGGCTACCTCGCATATTTTGCCCAAAAAAAGCCCGCTCATGCGCTAAAAATCTCACTTTTGTAATAAAAGGTCAGTCCTATTGAGCATAAAATGTATTCCTCATCATAAAGGGCATAATTTTCGCGATTAATGCTGTTTTGCTCCAGTTTCAAAAAATTACCGCTAAAGCCTTTTAGTGTCTCTAGCACGGCTTTTAGTAGCTCGTTACTCTTTTTATATGTGGTTGTTATAAGCTCAATCTCCACCTCTAGGGCGTGGGAGATTGTGCAAAATGAATCGGCGCTAATGTGGTCGTTAGTGTCTTTGATAATAATAATTGGTAGGTCGCGCGCTTCAAAGCTTGGAGTGCTGAAAATCTCTGTATGTGCAAGAGGTTTTAACACCTCGCATAAGCTATTAATGATACGCGTGCGTTGCATTAGATTTCTCTTAAGAAAAAGCGTCTTAGATATTGGTTTTCAAGCTCAATTTTAGTGATTTTGTAGTGCTCCTCTTGGCTTGATTCCTCAATAATGCTTATCTCATCATTTACGCGTAAATATTCGCAATCGCCAATGAGTGCAAGTGCGGTAATCTGTGTTGCCACCACTCCATCATCAAAAATCACTTTTGTGGCGCGATTGAGATGTATATGAAAGGCGTGATTCTTAGCTTTTGCTCTTGCGTTTGTTTCGCCAAGAATTTTTGCAATATCGCGCAAGAGCATACTTTTTTTAAGCAACACTACGCCTCACTAATATCAATCTCGGGCTCTTGGCTCTTAGAATCCACCTCATCACTAGAGGAATCGTCTTCATCTTTTTTGTATCTTTTTCGTTTGTGCTCGCCTTTTTTTGTGTCGGTCTCCGCAGGTAGTGCTTCAATGCATTTTATGTCAATGAGCCTTTTAATAAAAAGCTCATCAGTTCCTTCTGCGAATTCTATTTCATCGCCCGCTTTATAGGGCTTTGAGGCGATTATTGTATTGTATAGAATCTTGAATTTCATCTTTTATCCTTTAATCTTTTTTGCCAATAACAAAGGATTTTTCGCGCGCAATCTTACTATCCACATCAAGGAATAGTTCCAGCACCACATCGCCACCGCGCTCATTGTGAGGAAGTAGCTCAACACTTCCAAAAGAGCCGATAAAAATATCTTTAAAATCTCCAAAAACTACATCTTCACTTTTTAGAAGTTGCGTTGTGAAATAGGGATATCCTTGCAAGAATCCGACTTCTTCGATAAGCATTTTATCGCTTGTAGTGCTTCTTGGTGTGGCTCTTAGCTTGCTTACATCGCTGTTTTTTAGCGCGAATTTCGCATTTTCGATATTTCCACCGTTATCATCTAGTGTATCGGCAAATTTTAACGAATTCTCAAGCGTTGGTTTACTCATAAAGCCCGCAATATTCGGTATTCCTGCGGTTTCAAAAATACCTTTTATTACGCCTTTACCATAAAGGATAGATTCCTCTAGCTTTCGTCTTAGCGCGAATTTCATCGCGTCATAGGCGATTTTTTCTAGGCTAAAAGCACTCATGTTCATCATCGTTCTTGTGATTCTGATTGTTGCAAGGAGCGTATGAGGCTCTAAAATAATTTTATCAAAGGCTAGGCTTTCGCTTTCTCTGCTTTTTCCTTCTTCGACAAAATCCGCGCTAATGTTTGAATTATTTCGCGGAATCTCCACTCTAGCGTTCAATCCCATAAGCCAACTGCATTCATTCAAGAGCGCACTCTCTTTTTTTACGCTCTCAATGAGTAAATCCTCTCTAAAATCCGTAGCGATTGCGCCCGCGCCTGTAGTTGTAGTTGTGATTTGGTCACTAAAGCGCGCGCCAAAATCGCAAGGCAGAATAAAGCGTCCGTTTTGGCTGTTGTAGTGATGTTCTAGCTCAAAGCCTAGGTCTGCATTGTTATTTCCTGCCTGCAAAATAACCTTTGCAAGGCTGAATCCTTGTGCTGTTTCGCTCTTTTTTCCCATGTTAAACTCCTCTATTTTGTTTTTACTTTGATTTTTCTCTAGTAGCATTTGGCTAAACTCTGCATAGCTCATATTTTGCTTAATAGCCTCTAGTGCTTCCTTTTGTTTTCCTGTGATTTCTGCAAGCTTGATTATCTCTGTAAATTCACTCACAATTGCGCTTTTTGCTCGCGCTTCTTCTTTACTGAAAGTTGCCACCTTAGCATTTGGGTCTGCTCCCTGCCACACTGCGCTTAGTTCATTAACTACTCCTTCATAGATTTGGTAATGCGCGATTCCCTCAATCTTATCCATCTCTTTTAACTTATACTCGCTAAAGCCAACGCTTACGCTATCGCTAAAGCCAGCTTTGTAGCGCGCAAAAGCCTCACGGCTCGCCTCTACCTCATCATCAAACTTCACACGAACCTTAAAATCCCCGCCCTCAAACTTCGCCTCCTCAATCTTGCCAATCGCATTTTCAAAGCTGATTTCGTGGTCAAGGTATAGGGTCTTCGCCTCAAATTTCACCGCACTTGTATCGACACTCAGATAATACTCATCGCCCCACAGTGAGAGTCGCTTATGCAGATTATCCTTGCTTAGCGCAATGAAGCTAATGGTTTTGTTCTCCTCATCAATCGGACTTTTTGTGTCCAACCCCGCACGAAATATCATGCGCTCTTTTGAAAAATCAATTTTTTTACCCATTTTTTAGTTCTCCTTTTATGATTTTGATTTCTCGTAGCTTTTTAACAAGCTCTTTCTCTTTTTCGAGCTCATCCATATAGGCATCAAGCTCGACTCCTTTTTCTCGTAGCACTTCGCTAATGGTCTTAAATCCACTGCTAACCGCAATTTTATTCGCGTTAACCTCTTTAACTGGGTCGATAAAATCCCAACCTTGAGGCTTGAAAGCAAAATGCGTAATGATTTCATCATGTTGTTTTGTAGTAATCCTTTGAGCTAAAAGCTCATGCAAGAGCCAATGTCTAAAGATTTTGTTGTGAAATTTACGCTTTAGGAAGTTTTGCACTCTACTAAAAGAGCGACGCTCGCTAATCGTCCCATGGCGAATCGAGCTGTAATTAACATCCTTTAAGTCTCCTGTGTAGGTTGCATAGCTGATTCCAAGACTGCGCGCTACGTCCCTATCGGTGCTTTTTAAAAAATATTCCATATTAATCGGGTTGTGCGGGTCGATGAAGTGAGGCGTAATATCGTCGTCTAAAAACTCTAGCGTGCCTGTTTGGAGACTTTGAGGAATATTAATCTCTTGTGGCTTTAGCTCGCCATTTTCGTCAAAGTCTGCGTCGCTAAAGCTGTTTTGGTCATTTTTTCGCGTCAAAAATCCCGTAATTTCGCTAGCTAAGCGTGCTCTGTCTAGCTCTGATTTTTTTAGCTTATCTTTGCTGTGCGTGTCAAAAATCGCACTTGCAAGCGCGCTAATCCCACGCCGTTGTCTTGCCAGTTTTGGCTTTTTTATATGAATAATTGAGGAGGCGGGAATCGTGGAATATTTGCCGTTTTCTAATTTTCGATAGTAGGCTTTGGGCGTGATTTTGTCCTTTTCATACTCAATACCGAAAAATATATTTCTTGACTCATCGCTAAGCTCGCTATCAATCTCATCGCTATCAATCATCTCGATTTTAAGCTCTGCGCCGTTGTGAATTTGTATGAAAGCCTCTCCATCGCGATACAAGGCGTTTAAAACCAGCTCTTCATAATCTTCAAAATCATAAATTCCATAACGACAACATTGGACTTCCCAAGCAAAAAATGCGTCTTGAATTTGTTTGTTTAGTCCTTTGTTTGGCGTGGCAATGTCGATAATAAAGCCTTTTTCGCCTAGCACTTCGCTATCTAACATCTCAAAAAATCCCGACATTAAAGAGACTGAAGCGCTAATGCTCCTTGCTTGTGCGCGTAACTTTGCACTTGCTTTGTCAAGGTCTGTATTGCGGAGCAGTTGAGAGATTTCAAAAGAGTTTATACGGTTTGGCTCAAGGCTTGGGTATTTAAAAAACCTTATTCCCTTTTTTGTGGGGCTTTTGCCTAGATTTTTTTCGTGCTTTTTGTTTTTTTTGCCCATTTTTAATATTTGTCCCCAAAAATATAACTCTTATGTGTCGCTTTGTAACGGTTTTTTGAACTGTCCACTGTCAGCTGACGAATGCGTCTTAACTCTTCGATTAGTTCAAGCGGACTTCTCTTTGAGACCCTGAGGTTATCTATAGTGTATTCTTTGATAAAAATCCCGTCTTTTAGATTGCTTAGCACTTCTTCAATTGCTTCATCAATGGCGGTAATCTTCTCTTTTGTCGTCATGGGTAGAATTTTAAGAAAATAGGCGCACGGATTTTTACAAGGGAGATAAAGAATTAGTTTACCTGGAAATCTTGATAGATTTTTGCATCCTTTAGCTCGTGCAAGGTTGCTTCAACCTCCGTTTCTATTGCACGTAAAACCTCATCACTAATTGCTATGCTCCTTTTTATCTTTTGTGGCAAGAGATAAAGCCTATTTGATATTGTGAAAGCAATATCGCTCAAATCCTTTTCTAAACGCGTAAGCGATACCATTTCTCCTTTCTTTTCCGCGAGCGCGAGCTCTTTTAGCTCTGCTTCGGCAATCTCCTTTTTTGCGCGCGCCTCGCTTAGTTCAAAGTTTTGCGTTGCCGCTTTTACCTTGTAATCTACGTATGCTTCAATGCAAGCGTTTAGATTCCATTTATTGCGCTCCTCTTTATTAAAAACTCCCATACTCTCCAGCTCCTGCACACGCCTCGCAGTGATTCCCAGTGCGTCGCTTAGAAATTTTGTCGTAACACTCACGGCAAAAGTCCTCTTTGCTCTTTATGCTTAGCGATAAACTGTTTTTTATGCGCACGCAGATTCTTAATATAGGTGCTATACACTGGGTTACCTCTGCAGAAATCCTCAATAATCCTATCTGCCATCTGCGACTTTGGCAGATTATAGGCTTCGCAAAGCTGTTCGAATTTTGAGGCGTTTTCTACGCTCAAATTAAGGTCGTATCGCGTCTTTTTTACCAAAACGTTATCATGTATTTTTTGCATTGACTACTCTTTTCTTTCTGATTTGGTTTTTTATGAGCTTTGCGCCCGCATAAGCGAGCACGCTTATATCTAATGCCTCGTTTCGCTCGCGGATTTTGACCCACTGCAAACGGTCATATCCTTGTCTATTTTTGACTGTTTGGAGCTTTTCGGCGGTAAGTTGTAAAAAAAACTCATTCGTAAAATTTTTGTTGTAATGGAAATATCCTTCGCCCGCCTCTTTAATGCTAAGAAGTCTAAAAAGCTCACTCTTTCCTTTAAATGTGCCGATATTTATGAGACGTGCGCCGTTTTTGAGCCTTTTTAGCGGATTGATAAAATCTATCTTCTGAGCGGTCTCGCTCGCGCCTTTGCTTGCGATAAATCGAGTAGAAAGCTTTGTAAAGTTATAAACGCGAGTAGAGTTAAAACCGCTATCAATGAGCACAAGACTTGTGCTCAGGACTCTTCCGTCCTCTCGCTTGAAAATACGGTTAAGCTCTTTGTAGGCATTCTGCCACACCCTATCCTTGTCCGTATTTCCGTAAAGTTGCACGTGGTCGATGTTGTAAGCCTCATATCCATTACACCAACCTATAAAAATAATTTCAATCCTATCGCCTTGCACATCTGCGCCCGCAGTGATAAAAAGAATTTTTTTAGGTAGTGAAGTATCCGTATATTCCTCGATACGATTTAAAAACTGATTTTCATCAACTGCGACATTTGGAGGCTCGTAAGTGCTTGCCTCAAGCGTATTTTTAAAAGCTTGCATTTTCTGAGGATTATCTTTTGATTCTAAAAAATCACTAACCATCTCC
The DNA here is from genome assembly GCA_052173415.1 of Wolinella sp. Classification (GTDB taxonomy): domain Bacteria; phylum Campylobacterota; class Campylobacteria; order Campylobacterales; family Helicobacteraceae; genus Wolinella. The sequence continues at coordinate 9,561 of JBQMYQ010000001.1, forward strand.
GCCATACTGAAAAACGGACTATAAATTGCATTCAAAAAAAAGCCCGCCGTGTTTGAAGTGGGATTGTGTGCGCGCCACTCTCCACGCGTTACGGCTTCGTTTTTCTCCTGCTCACTCAAAAGCGCGCCACATTCACTGCACGAATAGCGCACACTCTCTTTTATAAGCGCGCCCTCTTCGCTAAGCTCCCACGTAATGCGCTCAAATATTAGGCGTTGTTTGTGGTTACAAAAAGGACAAGGAATATAAAAATATCGTTGGTCTGAACGCTCAAATTCCTCCTGTATGGTCGAGCTACCTGCAATCGTAGGCGTAGAACTTAAAACGATTTTGCGGTCATGGAATGTAGCAGTTCGCTTTTTGGCTAAATCAATACTATCGCCCTCTTTGGTCGCCTCGCAACGGTCTACCTCATCAACAAGTAATATTTTAATTGGTTTGCTTGCGAGCTTGCTCGGAGAGTTTGAGCCAACAAGCGCGAGATTCCCGCCTTTAAAGTTTTTGATTAAAATCGTGTTATTGGAATCGCGCGCATTTACTAGCTCATTAAGCTCTGCACAATCGCGAAACATGGGAGCTAGACGACGCTTTGAATAATCCTCTGCATCGTCTTTATTTGGGAGCATGAATAAAATTGTGCTTGGCTCTTGGTGGATAAAATAGCCTATTGTATTATTAAGTAGCTCGCTCTTTCCGAGCTGACTCGCCCACAACAAAATAATTTTTTCGCGCGAGGGGGATGAAATTTCGCGCATTGGCTCTTTTTGGTAACTTGTGGCTTTAAATTTACCAAAATTTGATGAACTCTCTTTGCTTAGAACTCTATATTTTTCCGCCCACTCTAAAATATTCATGCGAGGTTTTATAAAAATTGACTGCGTAAAAAGGTTAATTATTTTACTCATTTTTGCCTCTGCTATATCTTTATTATATAGCACCGCATGGGTAATTATAAAATCAACCTATTCATAACAAAAGCAAAACAATCTGCACACTATAAAGCAAACATTGTTCAACTGCTCCGATTCTGATTTTCTTAATATTGTTTTAATTTTTCTTAAAAAACGAAAACGAAGTCCCCAAAATCCGACCAAAACCCCATTTACCCCGCAGTTTGCTACCGCATGCGAGATAGAGTCATAGAAAGAACCTATTGGATAATTTAAGGTATTCACGCCACTATTAAGAGGCGTGAATCTTTGGCGGATTTTAAAGCGACGGGCGGAAGCAGACAAGAACACGCCACAATCGTGCTCATACTCTTTTTATTCTCACGTTTGTATCTATCTCTTTTGGCGGAAATTAAGCCGTAATATCCGCCATTTTTGTCGGAAATTGGTAGTTTTTCCTCTACCTGCAAAGAGATTCACACGGAATCCCGTCTTTATCTCTATCAAGCGATGAGACTCCGCATTCCTCAAGGTAAAATTTTGCCTCCGCGCACGATGTCATTTGTTTGCATGTGCGCTTTTCCCCACATTTCCTTTTTTCCGTGTTCTCCTAATACACTCTAACAATCGCCCTGAGCACACCGACGATACGAAGCGATTCTAGCTCGTCCTCTTTGACCTCGAAACTCGGATAATCTTTATTCGATGAGATGAGCGATATGCTCCTATTTTGCGGGTTTTTTTGAAGCTCTTTGACATATAGGTCGCCTTGATAGTTTGCGATGACTATGTCGCCGTTTTTTGCCTCATTGCTTCGCTCTATGAGTGCAAAATCTCCATTATTGATGTATGGGTGCATGGAATCCCCCTGCACTTGTATCATGTCAAGCTTACTTTTGGAGAGCTTGATAGCATTTAAGAGGTTGGTATCTACATCTATACTCTCTTCGTTGTCATTGATATTGCCATAGCCTGCTGAAGCCCTAATATTCGGATAATAGGTAACAGTCGAGCTTTTGTTTGGAGCAAATCCTACGGATTGGGAGCGGGATGTAATATCTTCATGATTGGTCAAAAGAGACACATCATCGTATAAATCCTTGATTCTGACATTAAGTGCATTTGCTATCTTTTCTAAATTATCATTTGTAGGGTTTGTTTTTCCCTTTTCATACCTTTTGATGGTTTCAACAGATACACCTGAAAACTTTGCCAAATCACTCTGCGTCCAACCGTTATCGTGTCTTAACCTTTTTATGTTTGCGTAAAGTGTCATAAAATGTCCGCTCCATGCATGGAAGATAAAGGAGTCACAAAAATCAGTAAAACGGAAATGGTAAACTTTTTCACGAACATCTCCTTGTCTTTAAAAATACAATGCGGACAAGGTAATTACATTGTTTTTGAAATATCTCTAATGCGCTTTAGCTTTTCTATAATTTCATCAAGTAAGTAATCTAAATCTTCATTGCCATATTTTTCGTATAGCGCAAGGAACTCATCGACCTTCTTTGAATATCTAGGAATGCCGTTAATCGTGTTGTTTTCTCCATTGACTGCGATGTTGTGCTCTCCGATAGCAACAGCACTGTTACCTTTCAAAACATTATATTTGAGTATATTTTTCTCGGGTATAGCCCCTCTTTGTTTCCATATATCAAGGGTATTTGGTGCCACACCTAGAAACCTTGCAAGCTCCTTATATGTGCTAAAACCGCATTCAAATAACCACCTATCAATCGTCTCTTTTGCCTTATTCGTATGCGATCTTTCTATACTAAGTTTTAGTAAGTATTTTGCAGGTATTTTCTTTATTTTTCTCCATTGTGCAATAGCAGAATTATTCGTATATCCGAGTTTTTTTGATAGCTGATTATCGTTTGAAACGCCATATAGCTCGTATAAGCCTTTCATTTGCTCGTCAAAATTTTGCATCGACTCTACTCCGTCTCCATAAAATTTCATACTTTATTTTCTTGACATACTTAATATTTATAAGTATAATCCCCCTATCGCTTTAACAATTATACAAAAAGCACGTAATATGTTTATCTAACCAAAGGAGGGAGGGCTCGATATGATGCTAAGAGAAAAGCTTTATGGCAAAACACAATCGCGCTCCTCCCTCTTTGAAATATCCCTAATGCACTCTAGCTTTTCTATGATTTCATCAAGCAGGCAGTCTAAATCTTCATTGCCATATTTTTCGTATAGCGCAAGGAACTCATCGACCTTCTTTGAATATCTAGGAATGCCGTTAATTGTGTTGTTTGAGCCATTGACTGCGATGTTGTTTTGTCCAATGGCGAGGGTATTGTTGAGACACCCCATGCCCACCCCTATTTTATGTGCCAAAAGTGCAAGTGTCCTTTCGGGAATCTCACCTCTAGTCTTCCATGTATTGAAGTTTCTCGAACTTACCCCTAGCTTTTGGCTCAACTCTTTAATGGTTTTACTGTTAGTTTGTCTCTTTAATTCCAAAATCACATCATCATACGACGCCATTTGTAACCTTTTTTCAAAAAAAATACTTCAAGTATTGACATTAAACGTCATTCGACGTATAATCCCCCTATTGCTTTAACAATTATACAAAAAACGGGTGCATGTAAGGAGGCATAGCATGAAAACAGAAAAGAGAAAACTAACAAAAGCGCAAAAGCAAGCGAGTGAGTATAAAAGAGTGCGCGCTTTAGTGGTGCGTGCAGGGTGGTTAATGGACGAGGTAAGTCGACTAAGACTGGAGATAAAAAAGATTGCAAAAGGCGGAGATCGCGAAAAAGAATTAAGCACACTAAGGAGACTAGAGATTCGCGCAGATCTAGTCGAAGCGGAGCTAGAGGACGTGATAAAAAAGATAGCACTAGCAAATCAAAATGGGCTTTTGGAGTGGTGATTGAGAACAAAAAATCAACAAAAAAGGAGGACAACATGAGAGAATATTTGATTGGGTGGGTATTGCGCCTTTTTGCAGGCAATAAGTCTTATTTCTGCGCGCTCAATGGGAGCGCGTGGGGGCTTTACAAGAACGGGGATAGCGAGGATTTGGATTTCCTTGAGGATTCGCTCGTAAAGGCAGTCAAAAAGATTCAGATTCTAAGAGAGCTTGGGAAATACGAGAGCTTTAGTATCAAAGAAATAGAGATAAAGGAGGAAAAAGGCGATGAGCGCAGGCTTGATTACGGAGAATAAAACAGTGGGCGAGGACGAGCAACTTCTGCACACTCCGAGTAATTGGGGTGTATCTGACGTGGTATGCATAATCAACAATGAGGGGCGTACCTTTTTGACTATCCACGGAGGATACGGAATCAAAAATACTCAGAGCGATGGGTGCAAGAGCATTCAGTGCATGGATAAGGCGAGCGATTGGAGCGCAGATGACTATTTGTTGGTCTCACTTGTTTTGGCGGTGATGTTTGTTGTTTTCTTTGCCTTGGGAAGGGCGACTTCCTAGAAGGTGACAAGGAGTGAATGATGATTGAGGGCGGAATTTTTATGCTGGGAGCTTTAGCTCTTTTTGCAATCGTGCTATGGAGCGATTTGAGTGCTATTGGTGATGAGGAAGAGGAGGTATGAAATGGTAGAGCTTATTACCTTTATCTTTGGGGCTATTTGCGGAGTTGCCTCCGTAGTGCTCGGGTTGGCGGTGCTTTTAACTAGGAGGACAAAATGCTAGAGGCTGGAATATTTGCGCTTTTTGCTTTAGCGCTTTTTGCTTTTGCGTGGTGGGGTGATTTGAGCGTCATAGGTGATGAGGAGGAAGATGGGTAAGACCTATCAATTCTACACAAAAATCGAGAAACCAAAAGAGGAATTAATCTAAACACAAAGGAGAAAAGATGACATTACAAGATATATGCGCGGGAAAATGCGAGGGCGAGGTGGAGCTTGCGACTAGAGGTTTTTTAGAAAACTACGAGAGGGAGAAGCTTTTAGAAATCTGCGAGGGCGATTGTGCTCAGTTTACAAAAAGCAGGATTAACGAAATTAGCTTTGTGATACGAAAAAGCACATTTGAGAAGTTTTTTGGAACATTTGACGGGATACTCCCCTTTAGCGCACTTAAAGACTCAATGTTCGTATTTGAAGCGAGCGATGAGCTAGATGAGCTAGATGAGCTATGCCAAAAACGGAAAAAAGCCTATGGCTACTATGTAAAAGTATTTTTTATGGGACTTCACAGCCTAGAGTCCGAAAAACGTAGATGGGTTCTTGTCGCACTTTGCAAAATGCTACGTCGTTTTAAGGCACATAGCATAGTTTTTGTGAGCGACTCTCAAGCAAGAGGTGCAGGAGCGCAAAAAAGGAGATGAAGAAAAGTGCTTTGGCTAGTGGCGAGCTTTATGGCTCTATCCCTAAGTCTTTAATCGCTTTGGTGCGCTCTTTTTTCTTTGGACTAAAAAGTGGGAGTGTCTTTTTCATCTGTGATAGTTGCTCTTTGCTAAAAGAAATTCGCTCGCCACAAGCGCAAGAAAAGCCCTTGCTTGCAAAAAGCTCTTCATGGGAGCATTCAAGAATCTTACCGCAAGCGGGGCAAGGGGTGGAGCAGTTTTTATCGGTAAAAGTCATCACTAGCCTTTTTTGCAAATTATACAAAAAAGAGCGAAAAATGACCTCATCGGTGATTTTAGCCTTGCGAGTTTGCAAAAACGGCTTTAGATTTTGCTTTATCCGTGGTGCGGTGAAAGTAAAAAACTAAACACAAAGGAGAAAAAAATGAAGTTAGCGGAAATGATTTATCAAAAAACACGCTGGACGCTAAAAGCCTATTGCGAGGTGCGCGGGATTGCGTATTACGGATTACAAAAAGGCTATGTCAGCAAAGCCAACGCCAAGTTACTTGAGCGTGATGGCATTGCGTGGCGCGAGGCGGAAAATGTTTATGTAAGCGGGGGGACGTGTGCGAGCAGGGTTTTAGTAAATGCGCGCCCGGGCGAGGGGCATAAATAAAAAAATCACAACGAGATAAAACCTAGAAATCGGGAAAACAAAAAGGAAACATAATGGAATCCACATTGTTAAAGAGTGTCAAAAGGCAGGATAGACAAAAAAGCGTGCAAGAGGTTTTAAAGGATTTTATGGCGGTGCAAAAAACGGGATTTTGTAAAGCTATGCCCTTGTGTCCAGTGTGTGGGGCGCGCCCCGTGTTGTTTGAGCTTTACGACGCTCATTTTACCAACAAGAGATGTTTTTATCAGTGCAAGTGCGCGCTTACACAAAAAATAAGCCAAGACGAGATTCAGGCAGAGCGAACCTACTATTCTGCGATGAGCAGAATAGTAGATGGTGGAGATAGAAGATACTATCTTACACAAGCTATCCGCCTTAAAAAGCTAGAAAAAGGTTTGTCCCATGAAAAAGATTGAAAAAGAGCTGGAAAATCATTTGAGTAGCGGAGTGGATAGCTTTCGCTTTATCATGCCCAAAAGCACATTTTTAAAGTTTATTAAAAAAATTGAGTTTCAGACAAAACTGCGAGCAATCTCGCGCAATAGACATATTAAGCAATATGCAGAAGATAAATTCAAAGGTCAAAAACCTCTTCTTATGCCTGCGGGCAATGAGTTTAAAATCCGCTACATAAGTTTTAAACGTGGTATCAATAGCCTTACAAATTCGATGATTTTACTCGAAAATAGCAACCAGCTAAATGACCTATGCAAAAAGCGCAAAAAGCCTTATGGCTATTATGTGATGGTCGTCTTTGCGGGGCTTTATCAGCCTAGCCGTGAAATTTACAAGCAGACCTATAGTGTGCTTTCAAAATTCTTGCGTCGTTTTAAAGCGTATGAATATGATATTGCGCACGATTTTATGAGCAAAAAGCGCGCAGAGGCAAGCAATAAAGAGTGGTTTTCCAAGTGTTTGAAACGCTTTTCACAGAAATTTATCAGCTATAAAAGCACTCTATACGCCAATGAGTGCAATCAACGATTTTATGGACTATCTAAAATTTGTTTCTATGACAAATATCAAAAGCAAACCCAATACCATAAGCAAAAGATAGACCCAAAAAATCAAGACTGGCATCGCGTGGAGCTCACTTTTAGGCTTAACGAAAAATTCCTTGACGCTGTTGAAAATAAAACTCTCATGGAATGCGTCTATGTGCTTGATGAGATAGCAAACAAGCTAACCGATGGTGAATATCCTTTTGGTGTGGATATTACGACACTTAATAATCAAATCGACTTTTTTAAAGATAACCGTCGCGCGTTGTCTTTTGCAAAAGTGGCATAAAAAGGAGGGGGAAATGAAAAATAGCAGTGTGAATTTCATTAGCTACAAAGAGGCGGCACAGATGTTAGGACTCTCTGTCCATACAATAAAAAACTGGGCAAAACAGGGCACTATTACGCGCTACCCAATAACTTATCGTAGTGTTTTTGTCGATAGGGACGAAATCCTTGAGATGATTTCACAAGCGGGAGAAAAGGAGCGAGCAAGGCAGAAAAAAGCGAAAGAGTGTTGCAAAGCGTGCAAATATTGCGAATGTGAAGAAGAGATATAAGATGATGATAAAAATCTTTGAAGATGAAGAGATTATGTTTGACGCAGATAATCGTAATCGCGTGTATGGTCTGAGCGACTTTGTAATTCCGTTTGGTTTCTATCAATATCCGCATAAAAAACCACACAAAGCGCTAAAGCTCGCTCCCTATAACCTAAAAAGCTTGTGCAGGTCGGAGATGATAAAAGGTTTGAAATGTGACTATAGTGCGAAATATTTTAAATGCACAGAAGCGGGCGAAATCTACTACGAGCACAATGGCAGGCTCTTTTATGTCCTCAAAAATACGCTATGAATTTTATCATATAGCCAAACCATAAAGCCAATCCGCCCACCACTGCATAAGTGCGCGCATTTCTGCTAAATTGTGCGCTCTATTGTATGTGGCGCGGATTTTATCCGCTCCTTTGTGCGCGAGGCATTTCTCAATAATATCAAAGTGCAAGCCGTGCACACTGATATTTTCATTGCAAATTGTGCTAAAGCTAGCGCGAAATCCATGTGAAACTAGCTCATCGCGCGAGTAACCCATTCGTCTAAGCGCGGTGTTTAGGGTGTTTTCACTCATACATCGCGCGGGAGTTAAGAGCGAGGAAAAAACATACTCGCCCTTAAAATTAAATGCTCTAAGCTCACTAAAAAGCTCTATAACTTGCCTAGAGAGCGGAAGCGTAAAAGATATTTTGCTCTTCATATCTTCTGCGGGAAAAACCGCTACTTTTTCATCAAAATTAATATATTTCCACTTCATCGCACGCACATTGTAGGGACGTAACGCGGTAAGCAAAGCGATTTTTAGTGCATATTTCGTCCGCAAATCGCCCCCGTATTCCTCCATGGATTCCCATAAGGTTTTTAGCTCCTTTGGAGCGGTGAGCGTTGGATAGTTGTGTTTTTTTGCTCTTTTGAAAGTGAAGCTATAATCAATGCTTGCGATAATATTGTTTTGCGTCAAAAAATAGGCACTTTTCCATATCTGATTAAGCAACACATAGAGGCGTTTTAGCGTCTCTAGTTCGCCGTTTTTTTCTACCTTTTTTAGCATTTCGATAACTTCGACAATGGTAATTCGTGTAATATCCCGCTTTGCAAAATGTGGCAGAATGTAGAGCTCAAGCAATCGTTTATCTCTTTTTAGGGTGCTTTTTGCGACTCTGTGCGCCTTTAAATCCAAAAACCTCATCGCAACAGTTAAAAAATTAGCCCGCGAATCACTTAGCTTTTCTTGCTTTGGGTCAATGCCCGCGCGGATTTTTTGCTCCATTTTAAACCGCTCATCACGCGCAAGTGCGAGACTAAAGCGTGGATAATCGCCCAAATTCATGCGCTTAATCTTTCCATCTGCGGGACTCTTATATTCCAGTGCGAAATATTTCCGCCCGCTAGGCTCTACAAACAGATAAAGTCCTCGCCCGTCGCATTTTTTATAGCTCTTTTCCTTGGGCTTTAGGTTTTTTATCTCCAGCTCCGTTAGCGGTTTGGGTATTTTTGGCATTTTTTACGGAGTCCTTTTTGCAATCTTTCTTTAACTCCGTAATAATTCCGTAAAAAAATAATATTTGCAAATATCCTTTTAACTCTTTTTCTCTCTCTTTTTTATCTTTTTTATGCTTTGAAATTCCAATGATTACGATGTTTTATTGTGTTTTGTGTGGCTTTTAGTTGTTTTAAGGATTGTATACTTGGTGGAGTGTAGGGGAATCGAACCCCTGACCTCAACGCTGCCAGCGTTGCGCTCTCCCAGCTGAGCTAACACCCCGATTCGCCACAAAAGAGAGCGCGATTCTACACGCTTGAAGCTTAAAAGAATGACGTGCTACATACAATCTTGGAAGCCATCGTGATCACACTCACGTGCTCGCGCTACCCCTAAAATACCAGTGTCCAGATTTGATACCGTTTGATACTTGTTGACGTTTCAAATGCAAAAAAATTATTTATTCTTGATAATTTCATGATAATTTAAAATAATGCTTCCTATTATCGATACCTATTTTTCTCAATATTTTCTTTAAAAGGGGTATGCAAATGTATTCATACAGCACTATGAGCAGAGTCGTAGTGGCGTTGCTACTGAGCACATCGCTGACGCTTGCTGATAATAGCGTGGGGGGGGGCTAAATAACAGCGCCGATTCCCATAAAAAGCGCAAAATAAGGAACAGAGCACCGACTGGGCGGAGTTTTATCTAAAGCTCATCTCGATTACCGCCAACAGGAGCGAGACGGAGCTCTCAAAATACGCGGGGCAGATTGGCGTGGCTGATCAATCTTTAGAGAAAAGCCCCTCGCTGGTTGATGCGATCAGCGAGATTCCTGGGGTTAGCTTTGGGAGCGACTTTGGTCGTCAGGCAACACAGCAATTTAACATCCGAGGCTTTGGTTATGGGAGCGAAGATCGCGTCATTATCGCGCAAGATGGTGTGAAACGCTCCACGGGGTTGTATTCAAGTATGATTTCCACATTCCGCACGGACAATGATCTCCTAAAGCGCGTCGAGATAGTCAAAGGTGCTTCATCGGTTCTACATGGAAGCGGAGCCATCGGGGGAATCGTTAGCATGCAGACAAAAAAATGTAGATGATTTTATTAAGCATGGAAAATCCTACGGTCTTATGCTCGGTCATCGAAGCGAGAGCAACAAAATGTATTCTGAGCGTGCAGCTGTGGCATTCAAGCCACAAGAGAATCTAGGAATCCTCCTCTATGGGAAGCATTCAAAATTTGGCAATTCAAAGCTCGCCGATGGCGGAAGGGGCGATACGAAATATGTCGTTAATAATGAGCAAATCAATACGCTCTTTGGAAAGATAGAATACAAAATCGCTGACACACAAGGGCTTGACTTTAGTATCTACAATTTCCATGAGAATCTCACCACAGGCTGGCAATCGCTATGGTGGAGCGAGCCGGGAGATACTCCGACTATTGGGACAATCAAACAACGCGACTATAACGTGCAATATCACTACAATCCCGATTCCCCGCTAGTGAATTTGCAAGCTCAATATTTCAATTCTAGTGCCTCTTATCATCGTGAACGCGGAGGAAATGACTACATTAATCAAGAACGCCGTTGGGGTATTAATGTAAAAAATGAGAGCCTTTTTGGTGCATTTGGCGTAGATCATACACTGGTATTTGGTAGCGAATATGAGCGCAGGCGAGAAGATGCGGCTTTTTTGGCTAAAGGTGTTCTCAGAGATTTTAATTCACACCCCTCTTCCTATGAAGATTATGGACTCTATGCGCAAGATCTTATGGGGATCGGGGATTTTGAGATTACCGCGGGAGGTCGCTTTGACTATTTCAAAAGAGAGGTGTTGCGCGAGGGGCGATCCAAATACAATGCGGGTCGATTCTCGCCAAAGATCGCACTCGCCTATGAGGTGCTAGAGGGGATTAATCTGCTTGCGGGCTACTCAGAGACCTTCCGCGCACCTACACCCCATGAGACCTCATCATTTGGACCTATTAATAGGACATATTACTATCTACCAAATAGCAATCTAAAACCGGAAATAGCACGCGAAGTTGAGTTTGGTTTTTCTATTGACAGGGAACTTTTTGGCGGAGATCGGCTCTATTTCAAGGCGACACATTTTATAGGAGAAATTAAAGATATGATCACTCTTGTGGCACACCCGGAGCTTGGAGTGCCACCCCCTGATGGCACTCTAGACCCACAGCAATACGGGCAACATAAAAACGTAGACAGGGCGAAACGACAGGGATATGAACTTGAAGGGCGATACAATGTTGGGAATCTTGGCACTCGCTTGAGCTACGGACATCTAAAAATCTATAACGCAGCGACGAATAAGCGCATTGGTGCGTATGCGGACAAAATCACTCTAGGGACAGAGTATAAAATCACGCCATGGGATCTCGCGCTAGGGGCAGATCTTACACACTGGCTCAAGCCAAAACGAGACGTATGGACACGGGTAATCAGAGGGCAGACTTATCACTACGTCAATAACGAATACACAATCGTGAATCTTCATGGCGTCTGGAAGCCCAAGAATCTCTTTGGATTTCAAGATGGTATGAAGATGGGCTTTGGGGTGAGAAACCTCTTTGACAAACCCTACACACACCCAAACAACTACAAAAACACCGCAGCGGTAGGACGCGGACGAAACTTCTATATCGATGTGGAGCTGAAGTTTTAACACACCTTTTTCAAATATCGATTCCCCGATTCCTTGCGGGGAATCGATGCCAAAAAGCTAAGAGCGTCCGAATCTCACAAGCCTCATATAAAAAAGATGATACGCCACAATAAAGAGAAAAACCGTAACGATGAGTAGCAGAGTATCACTCGGATAAAAAAGCGGCGCGATGATAAAAGGCGCGCTAAAAATCCAAAGAAATAGCGAAGTTTTGGGGTTACTCCTTGTGAGGCGCTTAAAGATCAGCGAATGCAAATGCAAACCGTCGGGATAAAGCGCGGAAAATCCTCGGAATCGCCTACGATAAATAGAGAAAAGCACCTCATAGACGGGATAAATCATAATCGCCAGCACAAACCACGGCGAAACCTCCGCATGCCTCTGGCTAAGCAAAATAGCGATCTGCACAATCGCAAAACCCAAGAAATAAGCTCCGCCATCGCCAAGGAAGATTTTCCCTTTGGGGAAATTCAACACGAAAAACCCCAACGTCGCGGAAAAAATCACAAGGCAGAGCGTAAGAAGCTCGCTATCTCCGACACTATGTGCCGCAAATGCGAGCGCGCCAAGCACCATGAGGGCGATTCCTGAGGCGAGCCCATTAAAGCCATCGATGATATTCATCGCATTAGTCGCCCCCACCACGGCAAAAAGTGTGAAAAATAGCCCGATTCCAAAGGGCAGGCTGATTCCTACATCAAGAATCAGCGCATCAAGAAGCACGATTCCCGCAACCGCTGCACTTAATTGAATAAAAAGGCGCAGTTTTGGACTAAGTGTGCCCTTAAAATCCTCAATAATCCCGCTTGCAAACGCAAGCAAACTTGCAAAGATAAAATTCCAACCAAGCAAAGCATAAATAATCACTAAACATGAAGCGAAAAATATCCCTAATCCACCTGCGCGAGGAGTGGGGGAATCATGCGTGCATTGCGGCTTATCACTCTCATGGGAATCGATAAAAAATCCGTTACGTTTTGAGAACATAATAACAAAAATGGAAGTAAGTAGCGAGATGAGAAACGGCGCGAGTGTAGTGCCCATTTTGCCCTATTCTTTTCTAAAAAATTGCCCGATTTTCCTTAGGGGCTTGAGCCAAAATCCTATCCAAGGGAATGTTAAATTATTCTTTTTCCATGCGCGCGCAGACTCGAGATTCGCGCGGATAATGTTGCCTAAAGAGCGATTACTCTCGCCGCCTAATTGCATTTTGACAATCACCTTAGGCAGATAATCAACCTTGATTTTGTGACGATAAAGCAGGCGTAACATCAGCTCATAATCTGCGGCAATTTTAAAGTCCAGATCAAAAGAGCCATATCGCTCATAGACGCTTTTGCGGACAAAAAACGTAGGGTGTGGCGGGTGCCATCCGTGCCTAAAATCCCCATCTCTGCCCGATTCCCAGTATCGCACCGTCTGTTCGCGAGCATTCACATACACCAAATCCGCATAGAGTGCCTCAAGCGCGCAATCGTGCGCAAAACGCTCCGCTACCTCTTCTAGCACACGCTCATTGGCATAGAAATCATCGGAGTTGAGTATCCCGATAATCTCGCCCTTTGCATGCTCAATTCCCTTATTCATCGCGTCATAGATTCCCGCATCCGGCTCGCTGATACACGTGCTAATCGCGCTTTTGTAGCTTTTCACAATCTCTAGCGTCTCATCGGTGCTCGCGCCATCAATGATAATCATCTCCTTGTGCGCGTAAGTCTGTGACACAATGGAATCGAGCGTGCGCTTAAGCGTAGAGGCACTATTGTAGGTTGCGGTGATGATGGAGAGCGTAGGATTTTTCAAAACTTTTTCTCCGCTTTTTTGATAATTTGTTCATACTTACCGAGCATAATCTCCGCGACATGCTCAAGCGAATATTTTTGAGCAAGGCTAAAAGCGCACTGCGAAACAGCCGATAGATTCAAGCTCATCATGCGCGCAATCCCGTGGGCGATCGTCTCTGGGGTGTTATTTTCAATCACGATTCCCGCGTTATGGCTTTCGATTTCATCAAAATCACACGCCCTCGTGATAAGCACAGGCAATCCATGCGAAATCGCCTCAAGTGCGACGAGACTCTTCACTTCCGTATGGGAGGCGAGGGCTAAAAATGAAGCTCTTTGATAGAGTGCCGCTTTAGCTTGCTGATCCACAAAGCCGACAAACTCGACCCTATCTACAAGCCCCATGTGCCTAACAAGTCCAAATAGCTCATTTTTATATGCCACATCGCCATCTCCAGCGATGATAAGCCTAGCTTTGGGAATCGCCTTAAGTGCTGTTATTAGTCTATCGATTCCTTTTAGTTGATGAAGCCTGCCAACGAACAAAATCACAGGCTCATTGGGGAAACTTACCTTTGGATTCTTGGGTAAAAGCGAATTTCCATTGGGTAATAAAAAAGAATAAACAGCAGGCATTAGCTTCTTAGCCTGTTCGTATTCTCTTGTCGCTATGGTATGGATCGCACCCGCCCTTTTGAAGCTAATGCGCTCAAATAGCCACCAGTAAATTTTCTTTTTTAGCCACTTTTGCTTAAGTGCATTGGCTTGGATCATTCCATGCGAAGATATTACATAAGGCACACCCGCACGATATGCAACCTTAGAGGCAATAAAATGCGGATAGAGCCACATTCCATGGATATGCACCACATCAAACTCCCCAATGCGCAGCTCTAGCTCATTCTTGAGCGCGCTAGAGTATCTCCAATGTGGCTCTGCGGTAAATAACTTGATACTATGATCGCTTAAAATCTCGCTCGGAATCTCATCACCGCTGACCCTGGCACTCCACAGCTCAACATCGATTCCCGCTTCTTTGAGCGAATAGAATAAATTCAAAACTGCAAACGTTAAGCCACCCCAAAGACGCGACAAAGACGGATTTACAAACAAAATCTTTCTCACAACTCATAGCTCCCGACTTGTGCGAGGTCTTTTTGCTCTATCGAATACCTAGCTACGCCTTCAATAAGCTTTTCATAGGATGTTCCACTCAACGATAAAATCGCCTCTCTCAGGGAAGCAAGCTCCCTAATTATGATTCCATTGATGTGGTCATGGATCAACTCACATGCGCCACATTTCGCACTCAAAATCACAGGCATGCCAAAATAGAGAGCCTCCTCGATGACTAACCCCCATGTCTCGCTTTGACTGGGGAGTAGCAGTAGGTCATTTTGTAAAAAATAGTCCGCAAGGACGCGATTCTCCACAGCTCCGACAAAGTGAATATTTGAATGAGCGAGCATTTTTAGCTCCTCTTCCAGCTCGCCTCTACCCACAATCTCAAGGCGAAATTCCGGCAATTCATTGAAAAGCTCGACCAAAAACTTAATATTCTTCTCAGGCGAGAGGCGACCGATGAATAAAAAACGCCTTGCATAGGCTCTTTTGATGGGCTCAAAGTGAGGCTTGTTGATGATTCCCACACCCTTTGTAATCACAATATCGCCCTTAAAACCAAGGGCTCTTGCTAGCCTGCCATGCGCCTCCCCCGAGGCAAAAACTCGAGAGATTCGGCTAATAAATAGCCGTTTTATCGCGCCTTTAAGCCCGTTTGTATGACTTTCATTAATGCTTGATTCCAATGCTAGGGCATTTTTATGACGCGGGCTCAAAAATGAAGCAAACCAAAATTCAGGCAGATCCCAGCCACTAACTAAAAGCCTTTTGTAGGAAATCGTTCGCAAAAAATTCAAAATAGCAAACAGATTCCTGCACCGATCCCGATGCTGAAAATCCCCGTGGTGGCAAATCGTGTATTCAAACGCAGCGTTATTAATGCCAGAAAAATCGCTAGAGCGTTTCTGCGAAGTATTTGAGGCGATGAAAATCACAAATATTTTGAGCTTTTTGGCAAGCTCGTTGTAGAGATTGACCTTATAAAAGGCTGGAATATGTGTGATGATTAGATAGTCATGCATGGGCGAGGTGCTCTTTTGTGGTGTGGATTTTAAAGGAGAGGATTCCCTGAAGCAGGATAAGCGAGATTATAAGTTTAAGCCACCAGCCTCCAAAATGAAGCTTCTCAACAACAATATGCGCCACGTTATTTGTGTAGGGGTGAATAATAAACAGCCACATACTTGCCCCCCCCCCATGACGCTAAAAATGCATTATTTAAAGGCAGTTTCATAAATATTTTCACAAGCAATACTACTACGGAAGTCGCCCATAGGATATTTATCAGGACAGATGTATAGTTTTTTGAAGCCATGTCTAGCTCAGGGATGCCGTAAAATAGAAAAATTACGCCAATGATGCACGTTGCCCCATAAAGCCAAGGCGATTCCCTGTATTTGAAGACAAGATTCCCAATAAATATAAATAAAAGCGCGTTGCATGCGTTATCCAAAGCAAAAGGTAGCTCGATAAAAAAACTAAAAGCAAAAAGAAGAGTTGCGCTTGCAAAACTCATAAAAAGTGATGGAATGAGGCTGGTAAGACCCCTATACAGCAACTTAGCGAAAAAAAGTGTGGGCAGAAACCAAAGCACAAAGGCATAGGTATTCATAAGAGACTGCATATCCATAGAGACGAATACCCCGTAAAACTCGTGCATGTAATCTAAAACGTCTCGGTGCAGTAGATATCGTTTGAGTGTGTCAGTTGCGATTCCGATAATAGCAAAGACAAAATAGGGGATCATTAGTCGCTTAAAATCTTTTTTTACTGCGCACAAAAGCTCGCCTGAAGAGAGTGCGCGAATAAAAAATCCAGAAATGATAAAAAATAGCGGCATGTGCCATGAATAGATAAAAGTGCCAAAAGGCGAGCTTATGTGCCCTAAAATAACGGCTAAAATCCCAAATGCTTTGAGATTATCCACCCAAATATTTCGTTGCAAAATAGTTATCCTTGCTGAGTTGTTTAATAAAAACAAATCCGTAGTCTTTTAAAATCTCAAAGACCGATTCCCGATTAGAGCTAAAGCATTCAAAAACGATTCCTGAGATTTGATAATTCATCAAAAAATCTCGCGCACCCAAAAGGACTTCCTTCTCAAATCCTTCAACATCAATCTTCATAAGATACCAACAATCCTTTGAGAAATCTCTTGTTCTAACAAAATTATCAAGCGTCATGGATTGAACTATTATAGATTCCTCTGCCCCCCCCCCCGCTCATGTTTTTGGATTTTTGAGGGTCGATTCCATGCGTTTGCACGATGTGATTAATAGATGAGCTTCCTCCGTGGTTAGAAAAAAAGAGTTCACCATCGACATTTGAGAGCGCCATGCGATGAATGTCGCGCTCATCAAGATGATTGAACAAAAAATTCATTTTACATCGCCAAAACGTGTAAGGGTGTGGCTCAAAAGCAAGCACTTGAGCACAAAGATCACAAAGCATCAAGGAGTACGAGCCTATATTCGCACCTATATCAAGAAAAATGCTTTTTGAGTGCGAGCGCGCAAGTCTCCTTAGCGTATCAATTTCGGCTTTATCCGGAATCCTCGTATAGAAAAAGTAACTTGAAACATTGGAATCGGGATAGAGAAGTATATTCTTACCGTTAAACAATTTTTTAGAAAAGAGACTTCGTGTAAAACGCTTGAAAAGTTGCCAAAAAACTCCCAAAAATAGGTATTTTATTATACGAATACCACTGTTCTCTCTGTAAATATACCGCAACACATTGAACATCAACAATCTCCCATGACTTTCTTAATTATAGCTTTCACTACATCAATGCAATAGATAGCAAAAAGGATAAAGGACGGGGCAACTTTGTTAGCTTTCTTGATCTTATAATATTCTTTAAGAATCTCGAGTGCTCTGCCATTCCCAATGCCATCAGCACGCCATCTAGCAACCACTACATCACTGCTGCGAACTCTTGGAAATTCATGATAGGCTCTAAGAAGTAGCTCATAATCCATAGAAAATATCCACCTCTCATCAAAAAGCCCGTATTTATCAAAAAAACTTCGATGCATAAAAAGCCCCTGATGAGGAAAAGGCATCTTAAAAAGAAGCTTTTGGAGGCGGAAATCCCCTGCACTCTGAGAAGTATAAAGCTCTTTGCCATCAATATCAACCCTCTGAATCCTCGCGCTCACAAGGGTATCACATTCAACATCAACGCAAGCAAAAACCCTTCTAATCGCATCGGCGTCCAGGAATCCATCGCCATCACCCTGAAAATTAATATACTCTCCAGTCGCTACGCGGATTCCCTTATTAAAAGCATCGGCGATTCCCTTGTCCGGCTCGCTCACCCAATAGGCAATCTTATCTTCATATTTCTTAATAATCTCGACGCTACCATCATTTGAGCCTCCATCAATGATAATATATTCAAGATTTGGATAGGTTTGGTTGATAACACTAAGAATCGTTTCCCCAAGAAACTGCGCACCATTATAAACAACGGTAATAATGGAGATGAGGGGAAATCCTCTTGTATTCGCTAAACACTCATTCATGAGAACTCATCTCGGCTAGAGGCACTGCCAAACATTTTTGAAAATTTTCTCTTTATTCTTATCAAACATTGTGTTATATGCTATCCTTTCTCCGATTTCTAGCGCATTATGCGCATAAAAATCATATCGCTCTTCAATTGTATTAATAGCCTCAAGAATCTCGTCACTATCCGTATTAGCTACTTGAATGCCCACCTGATAATCCGAAACGAAATGAAAGCCGATTGTGTCATTTACAATCACAGGAATCCCGGCTGTAAGATAATTAAAAACTTTCCCCGAAGGAGAGCTTGCATAATTAAAAGAGCTATTAATAATACTCTGCAAATAAAGTCCCAGTCCGATTCTGAAGTTTGAGAGATAATCTGTAATTCTATCTTGCGCTATATAAGAATCGTCAAATATTACCCTTCCCTTTTGAATTAAATCTTTGTAACGCTCCTTAAGGTGCTTAACATATTGCAAATCTTTCAAACTCCCATTCGCAACAAAATACTTGATTGTTATCGGCTCGTTACTTCTATAAGCCAAATCAATACAACTCTCTACCTCATGCTCCTGTTTAAGGAGACCAAAATAGATAAGCCCACGCCTGGAATGAAAGTCTTTAGATGTAAGATTCTCAAAAACTTCCTTTGGCACAATGGGAGAATTTTGAATATACATTACCCGATCATCAGCAAGCTTAGGAGCCAGATAATCCTTTCTCTCCCGACTCTGAATAATCAACCAAGGATTGGAACAAGAAAAAATTATCCTATTGCAAAGAGTACGATTAACTTCCAAAGAAAAGTAAAGGGACTTCAATCCAAGTAACCAAGTGCAACAATATCCAATATCATCATATCCAACGGCACCAATAAAATTATGCTCACGTCTAAGCTTGATTGCATGATAGACCAAGAGAAAGAGCTTAACTGCTTTAATAATCCGTAGTTTCGAAAGCAACCGATCGGCAAGCCTCCCCAAAACGGCAGCTTTGTGACAGAAAGGAAGTTCATCCGTGGCAAAATCGCCACTGCTGTAAAACAACACAACAGATTCAAAATTATTAACGCGCAACATCTCAGCAAAGTTTAATACAGAGGGTGCAAACTTAATCCATGAATCTGGAAAAACTATTAAGACCTCTTTTCTACTACCCACACTACATTCCAACTGTTAAAACTCGGCTCTTCGCGACACATCCACAAATCCTTTTCGCAGACTTTAAAACCTACCTGCTCACACACTGCCTCAAGTTCCGTGTCAAAAAAATACCGCATGGAGTGTAGTTCGTCTTTGCGCGTTAGTGTCGCATTTTTCTTGTCTTCTATGAAAATATCATAATGCACCCGCACTAGATTCTTCATCGCTACCATTGTCGATTCCGCGATTCTTGTAATCTTCACATGAGAATCCTCCAATCTTTTCACTCGAGTAGTTGGCAAATCGGTCAAAACCGCCGGACCATACCAAAAATCAAAAATAAAAATACCGCCATTATTCAGGTGATTTTTTACTTTTTGGAAAGCCTCAAAAAGCTCGGTGTTGGTATTTTGATAGCTCATCACATGAAAAAGTGCAACTGCTACATCAAACTTCGTCCCCAAATTAAGATCTTGCACCATAGAGCAAGAGAGAGAAAGCTTCCCTTGATATTTACTTGCCCTTTGATGAGCTACCTCAAGCATCTCTGCGCTTGCATCAACTCCATGAACCTCAAAACCTCGCTTACAAAAAAGCTCTGTATGCCGACCCGTGCCACACCCTATGTCCAATAGCTTCTTGGGATTCTTATGATGGGCTCGTATAAGGCTTTCAACATATTCCACTTCACCTTCATAGTCTTTATCTTTATAGAGCAAATCATAATAGTGGGCATAAAGATTTCCAAACCGACTCATGCAAGCACCTCATGAAGCACCTTAGAAACCTCATAAATCTCATCATCTGTAAGTGCAAGTCCACTTGGTATATAAAATCCACGCTCATAAAGTTTCTCGCTATTTGGGAAGCGATCTCTTAAAAATAGCCCCATTTTATTAAATACCGGCTGCTTGTGAATAGGGTAGAAGAACGGTCTTGTACCAATTCCTCGACCGGCGAGTTCATGCATAATCTCATGCGCACTGTAGGGGAAAATATCTTTCAGCGTTAGCGCATAAACCCAATAGATATTCTCGCTATATTCCGTCCTGGCAACGGGAATATTAATCGTCCCCATATCCCCCAATAGTTCATTATAGAGATTGCCTATGTGATGCCTTTTTTTGATAATCTTCTCAATTTTCTCCATTTGGGCAACACCAATGGCTGCCTGCATATTCGTCATGCGATAATTCCAGCCAATTTCCTCATGAATAAACCGCTTCTCTGCATCAGGTAAGAAGCAAAGATTTCTAAGTGATTTAGACCTCATGTAAAAATACTCGCTGTCCATAAGCACCATACCGCCCTCACCTGTGGTAATTTGCTTATTTGGGTAAAAACTGAAAACGCTGATATCACCAAAACTTCCACATTTCTTACCACGATATTCTTGTCCATGCATTTGGGCGGCATCTTCTATAATCTTTAGATCGTGATCCTTTGCGAGCTTCAGAATCCCGTCCATATCCACAGGTAGTCCAAAGAGATGAACAACCATGATAGCCTTTGTTTTTGAGGTAATCCTTGAAGCAACCTCATCAACATTCATGTTGAAAGTAAAAAAATCACTGTCAACAAGAATCGGCTTCAAGCCATTAGTAATGAGCGGCTGTATACTTGAAATAATCGTAAAGGCTGGTGCGATTACTTCATCCCCCTCTTTAAGCCCCAATGCTCTCACAGCAATATCAAGAGCTGCACTCCCATTAGCACATGCTACGGCATATTTCCTGCCTGTGTATCGTGCCACATCATCTTCAAACTTTTTAACAAAAGGTCCTTCGCTACCAATCCATCCGCTGTCTATACACTCATCAAGATATTTTTTCTCATTTCCATCCAACAACGGCGCATTTACGGGAATCATTTAACCTCCAGTCTCTCTCTTGCAACAGGTTCAAAACGCACTTTATCCAGCTCTCCTGCATAAGGTCCCTGTTTGACTTCAATAATCTCGGATTCCTCTAACATTTCAAACCCATGCCCACCATACGCTAGTAAAATAACGTCTCCTGCCTCCAAAATGGTGCTCTCAAGATAGACACGTTCATCACTGTAAAAATCTACTCGAACTCTACCACTCTTGATAACAAGAACCTCTTTGGTAAAAAAAACTTCACGTGGCACGGCATTATGTACATGTGGCGGAATCACATAACCCTTAGGTCGGTTCATATAAGCGAGCTGCTGCGAAAAATCATCAGGAGTAAAAAACTCTATCCCCTCTTTTTGAAAATCATGACGCACAATAATGGAAAGCAACTTTTCACCATTTGTAATTTTTTGAATCATTTCTCTATTTCCAAGATAAAGTGCATATAAACCTCTTTACTAATTTCTTGCTTATTTCTCAAGGCGTAGAGTTTATACTTCATGCCGACTTGCTCAATTGTATCAAGAATCCGCTCTTTAAGCTTTTTTGCATCATATTTTCTGCTTGAGCTGATTCCGCGACAATCGCGCCTAATATACTCGCAAGAATCCACATCACCAAAACCTCTACCATAAAACTCTGGTGTAGCATAATGACACGCGTGGGTATGCATGTAAAGTGGCGATATTATAGCTTTTTTACCTTTTTTTAGAACTCGTTTCAACTCATGTATCAGTCTTACATCGCTATCGCCGGCAAACATCTCATAGGCACACTGAAGCGAAACGCCATCAACACTGTCATCATCAAAACTGCTCTTGGTAGCATCCATCTGCTGATAATAGGGGTACTCCATATACTCAGTGGATGGCATATCAAGATCTATCGCATAAGACATGATGTGCCCCCCCCCGCAAGCCCTCTATCTCTTAAAAGTTTTGCCCAAGGCGACTGACATGCTGCAACGTCGATATAGATTGCCCCGCTCTGAAAGTGTTCGATTCCGAGCATATACCATGCTACATAATGTTCCAAAAGTTTCTCTTCCCAAACTCCGGAATCCCGTCCACCATGATAGTTTTCGGGAAAAGGATATGCTCTTTTGAATACTTGAAAACCATCAACATCAACCAAAAAATCTTCCACTATAACGCCGTGAGCTCTCAAATCAAGCTCTATCTTCTCTAGCTCTGCACTTGTCGGATTCGCATATGCGGGAGCATTCCTAAACTTAATTGCGTAATATTTGCTTTCCCAAAAAACCCTAAGACGTCTCGCAACTCTTTTGAATATTTCCAAAAAACCGCCGGAACGATAAGCTCTTAAAATACGTTTTATCATCACTTTATACCTCCATTCTCTATATAATCACTTCTCATTACCCACTCACGCAATTTTGGATCTCGCTCAACCTCACGCTGATGATACTCATACCCACGTATAAATGCCTCTTGGAACGTTTCATCTCTGCCAAGCAAATACTTTTTAATCGCCGTCTTTATCTTCAATTTTAGAATATTTCCCCTTTGACCCTCTCTGAGAGTGGTATAAGAATCGGATATTCCCTGATTAAATGCCCGTTGCATGAAATAATCTTTGCTCATTCTTGCGGTGCTACATAGATGATAGACGGAAGCTTTTGGATTATATACGGCTTTATACCCGCGACTGGCTATAAACTTTGAAACGTAACTTTCACCATCACCGCGATATTTGATTAACTCTTGAGGCATTCCATCCGGGTGAAACCCCCTAGCCTCTAACAAAATATCCTTTCGGATTGAGAAATTGCACCCAAAGACAAAATACGGGTCAATCTCCTGAAGCTCGTCGCCAAAATCTAAAATACTCAAATACCCAAGCACTCGCTTTTGACCGCCACTCTCCCACATTTTTGAAATCCACCCAGGCGGCGCAGACTCGAAATTTGGCATATTCTTGCCCCCAACCAACACAACCCTCTCATCTTCAAAGCTTTCTTTAATCCCCTCAAGCCACGTAGGCAAAGCCCCAATATCATCATCTCCGTATACCAAAATGTCGCCCTTTGAAGCCAACAACCCCCTATGCCTACCGATGTGAAGCCCCGGTCTCTCATCGTAGATATAAACGAGATTCTTAAAAGCATTGCCAAAGCCATCTACAATGCTCCGCGTATTATCCGTAGAACCATTATCAACAACGATAACCTCAAAAGAGCACGAATCTGCCCTCTGATTCGCGATACTTTCCAGGGCTCTTTTTAGAATCTCTGCGCGATTCCTTGTGGGAATGATAACGGAGAGCCGGATCACTTAAGATACCCCCAAAACATATTGGGAAGAGAATCGAAACACTCGCAACGTGGCTTAACATCCTCCTCTATGACGCACTTCACCCCTTCTGCCCAACCATAATCATGAAAAACAACACAGCTCCCACTCAAGCTTGCACCCTTTACAAGAAAGATTGCTCTCCAAGAGTGTAGCGCGCCACAGAAGCCAATCCAAACCCCCACATAGGGAATCCGCGAAATCATTTTTTCACCGCTCTTATAAATAGCCGATTACACTTCGACTCATCATTATTGAGTAAAAATAAATTATTTTTATAATACTGGTAAATGCGATTCTTGATTCTTTGATGATTTAGTATAAAAAATCTATTCGTTAATATTGTGTCAATAATCTTTTTTTGAAATCCGTTAGATTCAAAGGGGACTATTTCCTCGATATGAAATTTCCCCTCAAAACATTCTGAAATTGTCTTTGAGGAGAAATGCCTATAATGCTTATACTCAACAGGCTTATTCCAATGAGGAACCGTTATGTATAATACGCCCCCTTCATTAAGGTGGTTGTACACGCCATCCACAAACTCGCTTGAGATGGAAGGTGGAATATGTTCAAACACCTCTATAAGCGTAACTAGATCGACTTTTTCGATGGTTTCTTTCATGATATTCGACTGATAATAGTGTGCCCCGTTTGCGGGATTAAGACTTTTTGCCAATTCAATGGCTCTATGAGAATAATCCACGCCTAAAATTCTTTTATCTGGAAATTCAATTGCCAACTCTTGAGTCAGCCTGCCATCTCCACAACCCATATCAATCAAAGAGCTAAAGTGCTCATTTTGCAAGCGATGAATAATATACTCTATCGTAGAGACATAATTTATCCCCCACGTATCATTGAAAGTTTGCGAGAATCCATCCCTAAACCTACTCACATAATGATAGGGAAAGTTATACTCCTCTTCCTGCTTAATCTGTATCTCATCCATAAGCTCACCCCTTCCCTAGTGTAAAATTTATGATAGATAGAGGAGTTTAACCATGCTTTCCGAAAATCCCGAAACTACCTTTCCCCAAAAGCAAAACGACTTTCATGCGACCTTCCCGTGGCTAACTCTAATCTTCTCCTCCGTTTGCCTATCAAGGGCACTCGTCGCCTCATCGAGCATCAAAATCTTGGGGTCACTATAAAGAGCCCACGATTCCGATTCTCCGCTTCTGCCCGCCGCTGAGCCGGATTCCCCTCTCGTCTACTCGCGTGCGGATTCCCTTGTTGGCTTATATCACGAAGCACCATGTTTTTGCCATCATAGCTGAAATTGACATTCTCAAGCGTGATACTCTCGCGGAATTCTACACTCTCTGCGCCTTCATTTTCAATATCATATAAGATCGCCATAAACAATATCCACCGATTTGACAAAAATAAAGCACCCGATTAAGCGCTGAGAATCCTAATCGTCTCTAGGATATTCTTGGGAATCGAAGCTTGCGGAGCGTCTTAATCATCTATTCACGCCCTCCCGATACCACGCATATACCCGCTTAATTCCCTCTTTTAGCCCTACTTTATGGCTCCATCCAAGCTCTCTTAATCTATGGACATCAAGGAGCTTTCTCATCATTCCATCAGGTTTTTGAGAATCAAATACAAGCTCGCCCTCAAAGCCCACGATTCCCCGTATTAACTCCGCAAGCTCCCTGATAGAAATATCCTCGCCCGTTCCGATATTGATGTGCGTATTTCTCACCTCGCTCTTATCTGCGCACAATTCATCAAAATTCACGCGCTCCATGATGTGAATACACGCATCCGCCATATCATCGGAATAGAGAAATTCACGCCTTGGATTCCCGCTCCCCCAAATCTCGACACTCGCCGCACCCCTCTCTTTCGCCTCGTGCATTTTTCGCAACAGTGCAGGCAAGACGTGGGAAGTCTCAAGGTCAAAATTGTCGTTGATTCCGTAGAGATTTGTAGGCATGACCGAGATAAAATTCGTCCCATATTGCAGATTGTAACTCTCGCACATCTTCATACCCGCGATTTTCGCGATTGCGTAGGGTTCGTTCGTATATTCAAGCGCGCTTGTGAGCAGGCAATTTTCTTGCATGGGTTGGGGCGATTCCCTTGGGTAGATACAGCTAGAGCCCAAAAATAGCAACTTCTTTACACCATGTTTGAAGCTTTCATGAATGACATTGTTCTGAATTTGCAAATTCTCGTAGATAAAATCCGCTCGGAGGCTGTTATTTGCGAGGATTCCTCCGACTTTCGCCGCGGCTAAAAAAACATATTCGGGCGATTCTCGCTCAAAAAATTCCCGCACTGCGACTTGACTTGTGAGATCCAGCTCCGCATGCTTTTTTGTAATCAGATTCCCATACCCTCGCGCCTCAAGAAGCCGCAAGATCGATGATCCCACAAGCCCCCTGTGCCCAGCGATATAGATCTTAGAATCCCTATTCAAAGCCCGGCTCCCAGTCACTCAAAATAGCTCATCGTGCGATAGCCGCCCTCTTGCAAATATTTATCCTTTTGCATGAGCTTCAGATCACTTGCCATCATGTCTCGCACGAGCTCTTTTAGGCTATGTTCGGGAATCCAGCCAAGCTTCTCGCGCGCTTTACTCGCATCGCCGATGAGCAGTTCCACCTCGGTAGGGCGGAAATACCGCGCATCGACCGCTACCACTTCCTGCCCGATTTTGACCTGATATTCAGGCTTGTGGCATGCTGTGACGTAGCCCTTCTCCTCCAGCCCCGCTCCTTTAAATTCCACTTCGATTCCCGCCTCGGCAAACGCCATGCGGACAAATTCACGCACCTCAGTCGTTACGCCTGTAGCAATTACCCAATCTTCGGGCTTTTTGGCTTGCAAAATCATCCACATCATGCGAACATAATCCTTTGCATGTCCCCAGTCTCGTTTGGCGGAGAGATTCCCAAGGTAGAGCTTCTCTTGCAAGCCAAGAGCGATTTTGCTCGCTGCACGGGTAATTTTACGCGTCACAAATGTCTCACCTCGAATAGGGGATTCGTGGTTAAAGAGGATTCCGTTGCTTGCAAACATTCCATACGCCTCGCGATAATTCACCGTAATCCAGTAGGCATACATCTTCGCCACCGCATAAGGCGAGCGCGGATAAAAAGGCGTGCTCTCCTTTTGGGGAATCTCCTGCACCAAACCATAAAGCTCGCTCGTGCTCGCCTGATAGATTCTCGTCTTTTGGACTAATCCAAGCAACCTCACTGCCTCCAAAATGCGCAAAGTCCCTACTCCATCGGCATTAGCGACATACTCAGGCGTCTCAAAACTCACATGCACATGGCTCATCGCCGCGAGATTATAGATCTCATCGGGCTGCGTCTCTTGGATGATTCTCGTGAGGTTCATGCTGTCGGTCATGTCGCCGTAATGCAGGATAAAGTCGCGATTCTCAATATGCGGATCTTGGTAGAGATGGTCGATCCTATCGGTGTTAAAGAGCGAGCTTCGCCGCTTGATCCCATGGACTATGTAGCCTTTTTTGAGCAGAAATTCCGCCAAATACGCTCCATCTTGCCCCGTGATTCCCGTGATTAATGCTACTTTTTGCGCCATTTATCCTCGCTCCCTTTTGTAATCATCTTCGATGCGTATAATATCATCTTCCCCTAAATACTCGCCCACCTGCGCTTCGATGAGCACTAGAGGGATTTTGCCCCGATTCTCAAGCCGATGCACTTCGCCCATTTTTATATAAGTCGATTCATTGGGGCGCAGCAAAAAGCTCCGCTCGCCGATGGTTACGTGCGCTATTCCGCTCACGACGATCCAGTGCTCGTTGCGATGATGATGCTTCTGGAGGCTCAGACGCCCATGGGGCTTCACGACAATCCGCTTAATCTTATACCCCTGCGCCTCCTCAAGCACCGTATAACTCCCCCACGGACGATGCACGCTCCTATGGACATGGACGAGCTCGGGCTTCTCGCGCTTGAGCCTCGCGACGACCTCTTTTACCTGCTGGCTTGTCCCCTTTTTCGCCACAAGTAGCGCATCGGGCGTATCTACCACGATAAGCCGCTCTATGCCTAAAAGTGCCACCTCTTTGTCCGCGAGGATAAAATTCCCGTGCTCATCGCTCCCTATCTCTTCTGCAAGCGAATCAAAACTCCCCACATCATTCCACGCAAAATCCGCCCGCACCATCTTAACAAGATGGCTTCGCTCCATGAGGGCATAATCGATACTCTCCTCACGCACAAGCTCCATCTCTTTTCGGGGAATCCGCCGCATGCTTCCCTCCTCTTTGGAGCATTCAAACGCGCGCTTCACACTCTCCAAGATATCAGGCGCGTGTTTTTGCAGCTCCTTTAGGAAGATTCCCGCTTTGAAACAGAACATTCCGCTATTCCAAAAGTGCCTGCCCCCTTTGAGATACTCTTGCGCCCGTGCGAGATCGGGCTTCTCATGGAATGCCTTCACTTCCGTCCCTTCGGCTTCGATATATCCATACCCCGTTTCAGGGGATTTGGGCGCAATCCCAAAGGTAACAAGATAATCCTGCGCAGCAAGCCCTAGTGCCTCTTTTACGCTTTTATGATAACCCTTTGTATCAGGAATCAGATGATCGCTCGGGACAACGAGCATAATCTCGCTAGGGTTAAGCGCAAGAGCCGCTAGAGCGATGGCTGGGGCGGTATTTTTCGCGACACTCTCAAGGAGGTAGGAATCCACCGCAATTCCCGCTTCTTGCGCCTCATCTTGAGCGAGAAAATATTGCTCCTCGTTGGTCACCACCATGAGGGAATCGCAAATCTCCCGATTCCTCGCTAACGTCTCTTGAAAGAGTGAGCGATTGGGAAGGAGCTTCACAAATTGCTTGGGCATGAGCGTGCGACTAAGTGGCCAGAGCCTCGTGCCGCTCCCTCCGCACAAGACTACGACCCTCATGCGTTCTTCCTCTCCTGTGTAAAATCCCCCACCTGAGAGAGTGCATTGAGCGTTTCTTGCGAGCCTGTGCTTAGATTATCCACGATACAAAGCTCATGCCCTCGCGCCCCCAAAAGATTTTTAGCTACATGCGAGCCGATATATCCTGCCCCACCTGTGATCATTATTTTCATCTTTGTAGCCCCTTTTAGAGCGATTTCTGTAAACGATTCCCGAAATTATAAGCGCATAACCTTATTTTACGCCTCATTCTGCAAAGCTTGGGGAAAGTAATCGCGACTTTTCAGGAATCGCACATCTCCTTAAACTTCGCACGGGTATCTCACCAACCTAATATGCTTCACGCGCTTAAAACTTTGAAAAATGCCCTCTGGCATGCTAAAATAATGCTTCTTTTGCCCTTTTGCCAACCCCTTCATTTTTTGAGGAATCCGCATGGAAAACCTAGAACTCTACGTCATGATTATCGCGCTTCTCATGCTCCTTAGCGTCTTTTCAAGCAAGCTCTCCGATCGTTTTGGAGTTCCCACGCTTCTCATTTTCCTCGGGCTTGGCATGCTCGCGGGCTCTGATGGGGTTTTGGGAATCTACTTTGATGATACGAAAATCGCCCAAAGTGTCGGGACAGTTGCACTGATTTTTATCCTCTATGGCGGAGGGCTAGACACCTCGTGGAAGGTCATCAAACCCGTGCTCAAAGAGGGCTTGCTGCTCGCGACGCTCGGGGTAATCCTCACTGCACTTTTTGTCGCACTCATCGTGCGATTCCTCCTAAATCTCAGCTGGGCCGAATCCCTACTCCTTGGCTCAATTATCTCCTCCACAGACGCAGCAGCAGTCTTTGCAATCCTGCGCTCGCAAGGAATCTCGCTCAAAAAACGTCTCGCGCCCATGCTGGAGCTAGAATCAGGGAGCAACGACCCCATGGCGATCTTCCTCACTATCGCCGTCTTGCAGGTTATCACGCTCTCTAGCGGCGAAGCGTCCCTAGGTGAATGGATTAAAAGCTTTGTGGTGCAATTTCTAGTGGGCGGACTTTTGGGCTATATCTTTGGAATTACGCTACCACCGATACTTAATCGCATTCACTTGAACCATTACGGACTCTATCCCGTGTTTAGCATTGCATGGGTTTTGCTCCTCTTTAGCCTGTGCTACTTTTTTGATGGTAACGGATTCCTCGCGGTTTATGTCGCGGGAATCTCTGCAAACACGAGGGAGTTCGTGCATAAAAAAAATCTCATCGGATTCCACGATGGGATCGCGTGGATCATGCAAATCGCCGTATTTTTGACCCTTGGGCTACTAGTCTTCCCTAGCGAGCTCCCCGCTATTGCACCCTCAGCCTTGGGAATTGCCCTATGGCTCATCTTTGTAGCACGTCCACTTGGAGTATTTGCGACCCTAATTTTTAGCCCTTTGAGTGTGCGAGAGAAGAGCTTCATCTCGTGGGTAGGGCTTAGAGGTGCCGTGCCCATCGTGCTTGCGACCTATCCCTTTGCAGCGGGGCTAGAGAGTGCATCTTTCATTTTCAACACTGTCTTTTTCATCGTGCTTACGTCGGTGCTCATTCAGGGCACGACCCTCTCAAACGTAGCCAAATGGCTCGGTGTCGATGAGCCCAAAGAAGAGAGCGAAGCCCCCTCTGAGAGCGTCGCATCGCCCCTTTTGCAGCACACGCTCAAGCAGTTTTATATCCCCAAAAACTCTAGCGCCATCGATAAGAGCCTCGCGGAGCTTGAGCTCCCTAGCGACTTCTTGATCTTACTTATTAATCGCGACAAAGAGCAGATTAAACCCACGGGCTCGACCCTCTTTCATGAGGGCGATATGCTCCTTATTCAGTGCGAAGATCCCGAGCTGTTCCGACAGTCAATCCACGCATTTGCTCCGATTCTCTAAAAGCGAGAATCACCCCCGATTCCTTGCGGATTTGCTCCAACTAGAGGGTCGATTCCCGTCTCTAGCCACACTTCTTTAGCTTCTGCTACAATACGCGCCTAAAATTACTCAAAAGGAAATCGCTCATGAAATTTTTTGCAAAAATTATCCTAACCTCCGCCCTGTTCTTATCTACAAGCGCATTGGCTAGCATGGAGAGTAACCTCGCCGCGCTCTTGCAAAGCCGTGCGGGTATGCCAATCAAAATCGTCAAAGTCTATGAGCTTGAGAGCTTCAAAGGGGTGAAGTTCGTTAGCATTGAGGGCGTCGCGAATGCCCAGCGTTACCCTATTTTCGCCTCTAATGACGGCAAGAGTGTGATTGGCTACTCAAATCTGTTTTTCACTGATAATGAAAAAGACAATGCGACCATTCAAAACGCGCTCAAAGAGATCCAAAATCATAACGAAAGCGCAAAAGATAAAAAACTCAATGAAATTTTTAGTCAAATCCCAGAGAATCACTACATCACACTTCAATCCACAGGCAAAAATATCTCAAAAACAACCATCGTTGTTACCGACCCTGAGTGCCCCTACTGCCGCAATGAGCTAAAACATATCGAAGAGAAGCTAAAGGAGACCAACATCAAAATCCTGCTCGCACCCGTGCATGAGCGAAGTGCTTTTATCAAAAGTCAAATTGCGATGGACAAGATTGCGCGCGTAAAAAGCGATAAGGAGCGCATCTCAATCCTGCGTGAAGTCTATGCAGAGAGCTACAAAATCTCCCAAAAAGAGCGCGATATGAAAACACCACTCATTGATGAAAATGCTGAGAAAATTTATGGTAGCGGGCTTATTCGAGGCGTGCCTTTCATCTTTGAAATGCACTAAGGGCGGGAATCCGCAAAGCCAACGTCCTCCTGTTTCAAAGTGCATAAAACGGTAAAGGTGCGGGAATCCTAAGGGAATCCGCGCCTTTTGACGGGCGATTCCTAGGGGTTGTCTTTTAAATCTCCTTTCTTATATGCTTCTCTAATGTATATTTACTCATCTCTTTATCGCTAAGAATCCTGTCAAACTCCTCTTTAAAACGCTCCTCTTTTTTAAGGTCAAAATCCACAACCGCCCCGATAAAGTCCTCAATGTCGCTATTTTTTGAGCACAAATCATTGAGAATTTTAAAATCGATATTCTCTCTAAAGCGCGCATTCACAAGAATTGTGCTCCGCGCCACATCTTCGCCATTAAGGCTAATGACGCCAATCCCAAAGGAGTTGCTTGTTTTTTGGATTAGCTCCTTTAGCTCCGTATCCTCCCAATTAATGTCCAAAGCCACCAAATAGCCATAATTAGCCCAACTGGAGTTGCTGACTGCCTGAAAGAAATATTCCCTAAAATTCCCCATAGTGATGGTTCTCTTAATCTCAAAAGAGTAAATTTTAATGGGTTTTTTATCAAAACTTTCGAGAAATTTCTCCAGCTGCTCATACTCCGTATATTCGAATGCCACACCGACCATGTCAGGATAGAGCCACTTATCCTCTCCTTTGTTGCCTTTTTTGCTTGATTGGTGATTGATGGTTTTTGAATAAACCGTATCGGGGAAGCCCTCTTTCACGTATTTTGCCAAAAGTGCGTGCAAATCGCGCTCTTTAAAATCTCTCATCTCGTGTATTTTGGCTACTTCGGCGCGCTCTAGCTCATCGCTCTTTGCCCCTTTTGCGCCAAAGCCCTCACCCTTAAGCGCGACCAAAATTCCTTTACCGTCATGCCCCACCTTCGCAAACGGGCAATCGGGGGTTTTTTTCAGACTCTCATAAATAACCGCTTGTATGCTATTGCTAGGAGTTTTCCCCGTAAGATTGCTCGTATCAACTCCAAGCTCTTGAGCCCTAGAGTAGAGCTGCCAAGGCTTTATCGGCTTCCCATGCCTCTTTAGCGTCTCTACTATAACCTCCATAGTAGTCATCGTGCTATCCTCCTATTAATGGGCTCTCTGCCTTAGGAATCCCCAAGATTCCTCTAAATTTTGCGACAATTTTAACATCAATAATCTGCAATCAGCTCCGATTCCCGCAAATCTCAAATCTTCGCGTAAGGCTTCTGCCCCTCTTCATAAAAATTATTCCCCTCGCAATCAATCGCCACAATCGCAGGGAAATCCTCTATGCTAAGCCGTGCAATCGCCTCAGGACCAAGCTCGGGATAGGCTAGCACCTCGTATTTTTTAATCGATTGTGCAATCAATGCCCCCGCGCCGCCAATAGCGACCATGTAAACCGCGCCGTTTTTCTTGATGGAATCGATCACCTCTTTGGAGCGATAACCCTTGCCGATCATACCGCTCACGCCCAAATCAAGAATCATCGGCGTATATTTATCCATGCGACCGCTCGTCGTTGGACCCGCTGCACCGATCGCCTCTCCGGGTTTTGCAGGGCTCGGACCAAGATAGTAAATCGTCTCGTTGGCTAGCTCCACAGGGAGCGATTCCCCACGCGCGAGAGCCTCTGTAAGTGCCTTATGCGCGGCATCACGCGCGGCAATAATCGTGCCGCTAATTAAAACATTATCCCCCGCTTTGAGCCTCCTAACGACCTCTTTATCAAAAGGCGCAGTAATTTTAATACTTGACATAAATGCTCCTTATAGCGTTATATCCGCGTGTCTAGCGGCATGACAGTTGATATTTATAGCAACAGGAAGTCCCGCAATATGCGTGGGATACCACTCGATATTGACCTTAAGCGCGGTATTGATTCCCCCTAGCCCCTGTGGTCCAACACCCGTAGCGCACGCCATTTCAAGCAGCTCTTCTTCTAGTTTTGCATAATCGGGGTGCTCATTGCGGGAATCGACTGAGCGAACCGCCGCCTTCTTCGCAAGGAGCGCGGCTTTCTCCATTGTCCCACCGATTCCCACACCAATAACCATCGGGGGGCAGGCGTTTGGCCCAGCTAGCTTCACGGCCTCCAAAAATACTCTTTTTACCCCCTCCAATCCATCGGCAGGCACGAGCATTTTTAGCACACTTTTATTCTCACTACCAAAGCCTTTGGGCGCGACTTTAAGCTTCAGGGAATCACCCGGGACAATCCTCGTGTGGATCACCGCAGGCGTGTTATCTTTGGTATTTGCGCGATTAAAGAGCGGCTCAGCGACGACAGATTTCCTTAAATACCCCTCCGTGTAGCCCAAAGCCACCCCTTTATTGATGGCATCTTCGATGTATCCGCCCTCGATTCTCACCTCTTGTCCAATCTCCACAAACACCACACTCATGCCCGTATCTTGGCAGATGGGCATATTCTTTTCTCGCGCGATGTCGGCATTTTCTAGGATTTTCTCCAAAATATCTCGCCCCAAAGGAGATATTTCGCTCTTCTTTGCACGCTTAAATGCCTCATACACATCGGGCGTAACGTAACAGCACGCCTCTTTACAGAGCTTTGCGACTGCCTGCGTAATGCGCTCACAGGCGATGATTCTCATGACCTCTCCTTTGTTATATAAGATTGCACCTATTTTATCCCTTGTTTTCTAAAGGCGAGAGAAAATTTCGCACTACTAAGGATTATTAAAAGTTTCGCACAAACTAAATTTGCCGCAGATACGAAGCTACGTAAATTTTGTGCAAGTTTAAAGTTCATTAAATTTGCAAAAAACTACAATTCAAACACTTTTTGAATATCAGTATTACCAAGGAGTGACAATGTTTAAAAAAGTACTATTTTCTATGGCGACATTCGGTGCGTTGATGGCTGGGGCAAATGAGTTGAATTTCGCCTATCCGCGCAATGCAGGTCCTATAAATCCGCATCTTTACACGCCCAACGAAATGTATGCGCAAAATATGCTCTATGAAGCGCTGGTAAATGTTGATGAAAATACGGGCGAAATCCTGCCCAATTTGGCACTTTCGTGGGAGATTACAGATGGGGGCAAAACGTATGTTTTCAAGCTTCGCCAAGACGTCAAATTCAGCGATGGCATGGACTTTGACGCAGCTGCTGTAAAGGCAAATATCGACGCAATTTTAGATAATCGCAAACGCCATTCGTGGTTGGAGCTCACCAATCTCATCACGGACTGCAAAGTGATTGATAAGTTTAGCGTTGCGCTCATGCTCTCTAAGCCCTATGAGCCGACACTGCGGGAGCTAAGCTTGCCTCGCCCGTATCGCTTTATCTCGCCGAATTCCATGATAAAGGGCACGACAAAAGATGGCATAAAATCGCCCGTAGGAACCGGTGCGTGGAAGCTTCGCGAGAGCAAGCTGGGTGTTAGTGATGTGTTTGAGAGGAATGAAAATTACTGGGGCAAACGCCCGTTTTTTGACAGAATCAATGTCAGCGTGATTCCCGACGCAAACACAAAGATTATCGCACTAAAAACAAAGAAAATCGATTATATTTATGGCGTTGGGGAGATTCCGCTTGATGTCTTGCAAGGTCTGAAAAAAGACTTCAATATCGAAATCTCTCGCCCTGTAAACACCCTCGCAATCGCGCTAAATTCGGCGAAATTTCCCACTTCTGAGCTAAGTGTGCGAAAAGCATTGAACTTGGCGTTGAATAAAGATGAAATTGCGCATTCCGTCTTTTATGACACGCAAAAGCGCGCGGATTTTTTGTTTGAAAAGACGCTTCCTTATTGCGATATTCGCGCCACTGCCTATGAATTTGACCTCAAAAAAGCGGCAAAAATTTTAGAAGATGATGGCTGGATTTTGAAAGGCAATGTCCGCGAAAAAAATGGCAAGCGGCTGGAAATGGAGCTTGTTTATATCGGAAGCAATGCCGCACACAAGGCGATTGCTGAAATTTTGCAAGCGAATTTAAAGCAAATTGGCGTGAATTTGGAGCTCAAAGCCGATGAGACGACGATTTTTTACAAAAAGCAGCGCACGGGCGATTTTGGTGCAATCTTCAACGAGACATGGGGTATTCCATTTGATCCCATTGCCTTTATGGTGTCGATGAGAGCACCAAGCCATGCCGATTTTAGAGCGCAAGAGGGTCTCAAAGACAAAGCGCAAATTGATGCGGATATTACCGAACTAGCCGCAACTTTTGATTACAAAAAACGCGCGCAACTCATTCAAAAACTGCTCGTGAAGTTTCACGATGAAGCGGTTTATGTGCCTATTACCTACGCTTCGATTATTTCGATTACCGGTAAAAAAATCGGCGGTGAAACTACGACAAAATTTAGAAGCTATGTGCCCTTTGATAAGCTATTTTTAAAATGAGAAAATACATTTTCAGGCGAATTTTGCTGATTTTTCCGATGCTTTTTGTGGTGTCGGTCTTTATTTTCTCCCTATTGCGCCTGAGCGGAGCCGACGCGGTAACCAGCTTTTTAATAAGCTCAAATCTCACGCCAAATGAGCACAATTTAGCTTACGCGCGGAGTATCTTGGGGCTTGATAAGCCCCTTATCCAGCAATATCTTGTATGGATAAAAGGCGCGCTGAGCCTGGATTTTGGTCATTCATTTATCAGCGGTCGCGAGATTAGTGCTGATGTGGCTTATTACTTTCCACAGACGCTAAAACTCGCGAGTTTTGCGCTATTTCTCACGCTGATTGTCTCGATTCCGCTGGGAATCCTGAGTGCCGTCTTTAAAGATAGGCTCATAGATAATCTCATTCGTGCATTCGCTTTTGTGGGGGTAAGCACGCCGAATTTCTGGCTGGGATTCCTGCTTATTATGCTATTTTCAGTCAAATTTGACCTTTTACCGCCATTTGGCAATGAAGGATTTTCCAGCCTTTTGATGCCGTCTTTTGCGATTGCCTACATGTCCATCGCGATAAATACGCGACTAATCCGCGCAAACATGCTTGAAATTTATGGCTCTAGGCACGTTCTGTATGCCAAAATGCGCGGACTTGGTAGACTTCGCATAATTTTTGCGCATGTTTTTAAAAACGCTCTGATTCCCGTCATTACAGCGATTGGAATGCACGTCGGCGAGCTTATCGGCGGCGCACTTGTCGTAGAGAATGTCTTTGCCTATCCGGGGCTTGGTAGATGGGCAATCGAAGCGATCGCAAATAACGATTATCCCGTGATTCAAAGCTTTATTTTAATCATGGCGTTTGCGTTTATTGTGGGGAATCTAGTGATTGACCTGCTCTACGCACTCATCGATCCAAGAGTGAGATTTAAATGAGAAAAGTGATCCTCCATTTTAGCTTTTTTGTAGCGGGGTTGATGATTTGTATCGCACTATTTGGGGCATTTTTCGTAGAAAATGTGAATGAAATTTCACTCACGCAAAAATTTTTACCCCCCAGTATGGAGCATTTTTTTGGCACGGATCATTTGGGGCGCGATATATTTGCACGAATTATCTATGGGGCGAGAATCTCGCTACTGTGCGTATTTGCGACGCTATTTTTGATCCTATTCATCGGCATAAGTGTGGGCTCATTTGCAGGATTTATAGGCGGGCGAACGGATCAGATTTTAATGCGAATTTGCGATATGTTTTTTAGTGTGCCGACCATCGTTTTATCGCTATTTTTTGTCGGGATTTTAGGCACGGGACTTACAAACGTCATTATTGCAATCGCCGTTTCACACTGGGCTTGGTATGCCAGAATGACGCGCGCCATCGTCATCTCGCTAAAATCAAAAGAGTATATTTTGCTCAGTCAAGTAAGCGGTGCGGGGGCGATTAGAAATTACGCCAAAAATATCTTTCGTACCGTTTGGACGCAATGCCTCGTGCTTGGCTCATTAGACATCGGGCATATCATGCTGCACATCTCCGGACTTAGCTTCTTAGGGCTTGGCGTAAAAGCTCCGACACCCGAGTGGGGAATCATGATAAGCGATGGCAAAGACTACCTTTTTACTGCGCCCGGGATTATTTTTTACCCCGGAATGATGATCTTTTTATGCGTGATGAGTTTCAATATTTTGGGTGATTATTTGCACGATAAATTTGATATAAAAGACGCCCATGAACACCCTTGAGATTAGAAATTTAAACATATCCTACGGACAAAACAGACTGGCTAAAGAGGTGAATCTAAGCCTCAAAATGGATAAAATCACGGGGCTAATCGGCAAAAGTGGAAGCGGTAAAAGCCTAACAAGCCTTGAAATTTTGGGCTTTTTACCCTCAAATTTACACGGAAGCTGCGAAATTTTGGTTAGCGAGAAGCCACTAGTAAGACGCGATGGCTTTTTTGCAAATATAATGCAAAATCCGCGCACCGCATTTAACCCGCTAAACTCCATAAAATCTCACGCCAAAGAGACGATAAGGGCGCGAAATTTACGTGATAGACTTGAAAACTCGAGCGGGGAATCTAGCACAAATCTAAGCGAGCAAGATGAGATTAAATGGGCATTTGAGGGGGCTGGATTGAGCACTGACATGCTTGGACTCTACCCCTCTCAGATGAGTGGCGGAATGCTTCAGCGCGCGATGATTGCACTTACGCTTTTGGCGCGCCCGAAGTTCATCATTGCCGATGAGCCGACCACTGATCTTGATTTACTATCGCAAAAAAGAGTGTTAAAAATGCTAAGCGATTTGGCACTAAAAAGTGGCGTCGGAATGCTTATTATCACGCATGATTTTGGTGTTATCAAGCACATTTGCGATGAAGTTTTTGTAATGGAAGATGGCGTTATAATCGAATATGGAGAGGTTCGCAAAGTATTTGAAAACCCACAGAGCAAGGGCGCAAAAGCGATTATCGGTGCGTATAATTTTCTCAATAAAAGTAGCGAAGTCCAGACTGGGGAATCGCCCGAACTTAGCGAGCTTTGCAGCAAAAAATCCAATGAGATTCCCGCGCTAGAAATCAGCAATTTAAGTTTTTCATACAAAATTTTCTCTCTCTTGAAAAATTCACAAAAGTCGATTCTGCGTGACTTAAATTTCACGCTTAAAAGTGGCAAGGCACTGGGGATTTTGGGTGTTTCCGGAAGCGGAAAAAGCACACTAGCACAAATCTTAATGCAAATTTATGCACCAAATAGCGGGGAGGTCTCGCTTTTTGGACAAACATTAAACGTCAAAACTCTGAAGCAAAGACGCGAAATTTATCGCCAAATACAAATCGTATTTCAAGACCCGCTAAGCTCAGTAAATCCGAGAAATTCAGTGCTTGAGTGTATTGAAGAGCCACTTAACTACCTGTTTAAACTTGACAAAAATGAGCGCACGAGGCGTATCCGCGAGGCGTTAGATCTTGTCGGACTAAGTGAGGATTTCTTTCCAAAACTCGCACTAAATTTAAGCGGCGGTCAGATCCAGCGCGTCTTAATTGCTAGAGCCCTTGCGGTGCGCCCGAAAGTGCTGATTTTAGATGAGTCTCTTTCATCTCTTGATACGATTTTGCAGATGAATTTTATTAAGCTTTTAAGGAATCTAAAGTCACATCTGACACTCATTTTTATCACACATGACATTCGTTTGGCGCGGATTTTGTGTGATGAGATCATCTTAATAGACGATACTAGAATCGTCGAGACGATTCTACCACATGCCAAAATGCAAAGCCAAATTGGGCAAAACTTTGAAAATGCCGTTTTAAAATAGAAAGTATTTCAAAGTTAAGTTGTAAATTTACAGCAAACATCAAAAAGCCTCGATTCCCACGCTCATACGGGAATCGTAGCCACCAAACCCGCCTCAATCCTCAATATAGTTTTTTAGCTTCCGCCCGACTTTTGGATGTTTAAGTTTCTTAATCGCGCTACTCTCAATCTGTCGCACTCGCTCGCGTGTTACATTTAGCTCCTTGCCAATCTCTTCTAGTGTGCGATCAGATTCATCTTCGAGCAGACCAAAGCGCATGCGAATCACTGCCTTTTCTCGCTCATTGAGCTGATCTAGCACTTCATCAAGTTGCTTCTTTAAGTCCTCTTTAAGGATATAATCCATGGGACCAATGGAGTTTTTATCCTCGACAAAATCGCCAAATTTCCCGTCTTCATCACTGCCAATCGGCGCCTCAAGGCTGATGGGCTCTTTTGTAATTTTAATGACATTTTTGACCTTATCCACGGGTAGCCCTACCGCCTCAGCAATTACCTCTACATCGGGCTCTTTACCCTCTTCTTGAAGGTGTTTGCGAATGACCTTGTTGATACGATTAATTGTCTCAATCATGTGGATAGGAATACGTATCGTGCGTGCCTGATCGGCAATCGCACGCGAAATTGCCTGACGAATCCACCACGTCGCATAGGTTGAGAATTTATAGCCTTTTTTATATTCGAACTTATCCACAGCTTTCATAAGCCCGATATTGCCCTCTTGGATCAGATCAAGAAAAGGCAAGCCACGGTTGGTGTAGCGTTTGGCAATGGAGACGACGAGGCGCAAATTAGACTTTGACATCTTCTCCTTCGCCTTATCAGCAATATCTTTCCCGCGCTTAATCTGCTCCAAAATCTCCTTAAGCTTCTCAGGCTCAAGATCAAAGCCCTCCTCACTAGCTTGCTTCGTCTGAAACAGCTTTTTAATCTCCATATAGGTCGATACCATGGTCGCTTCAGGCACAGCCACGGCAATATCACTTTTGCTCATCTCTGTAATATTGTCTAAAATTTTTTGGTGATTCTCAACAAGCGCGTCATTAAATAGCGACAATTTGTATTCCAAACGCTTCAGCTCCCTATCAAAGCCCTCATCATCGCGCAAAGTATTCTCCATCGCCTTGACTAGCTCATTGATGAGCTTGCTTGTGGGTCCGAGATCCAGCAGACGATCTTTAAGAATCTGCTTCTTGTAGGCTAAGGTCAAGAGATAAACTAGCTCAGCATACTCTCCCCCCTCGCTCCCACTTGCTCCTTTTTCAAACATCTTGAGCCAGTCTTTCTTTGCTTTTTCAAGTGCTTTAAAGCTTACAAGCACCTTCTCTACACGCTTTTGATCCCCTTTGCTAACAGGTTTTGACTGCCCCTCTTCGCTCTCCTCGTTTTCTTCACTCTCTTCCTCGCTCTCCTCCTCCTCTTCTTCTGCACTATCTTCTTCTTCAAAGCTCTTAAAAAGCTCTTTCACACGGCGTTCGCGATTGATGAGCGCCTCTTTATAATCAAGGATAAAATCAATAAGATAAGGGACGGAGCAGATCGCATCTAAGATAATATTCTCGCCTAGCTCAATATTTTTGGATAGCTCAATCTCCTCATCTTTAGTGAGCAGAGAAATCTGCCCCATCTCACGCAGATACATACGCACAGGGGAATCGCTCCTGCTCCACTCCAAAAGCTCGCGCTCCTTCATGAAGTCAAATTCATCTTCAAGCTCTTTGTCTAACAGGCGTTTTTTCTCATCTTTAATCTTGCGTTGTTCCTCAAGATTAAGGAGTTTCGCCACTTCAGAAGCGCTTAGGAGAAGCTTATTGTGTTTCAAAGATAACTCATGCACCTTCTTAGCCTGCGCCACTGTGGGGGGTTTTGGGAAAACCTGAGCCACTTTTTCATAAGAGATATATTTGTTTTCAGACTTTTTAAAGAGAGCCTCAAGCTCTTGGGTAAGATTCTTAGCAGACACGATCGACTCCTAACGTGAAACTTTGTAGGCAAGGGGGTGTAAAAAGGGACACATTATAGCTTTAGCTTTATTAAAAGTTAATTATCCGACGTAAGCTCATACAAACGCCCACTGTGTGCGAATTTCATCAAGCGTGTCGCGATGGATTTCACTTAAAAGTAGTCCCTCTTTATCCTCTAAAGAATCCTCAATCTCACCATTAGGACGAACCAAAAAACTATCTCCATAAAACTTCCAAACCTCGCCCTGCGCGTCCTGATACTCTCCCACACGATTCGCGCGCAAAAGATAGCAGCTATTCAAAAATGCGCGACTTTTTAGGACTTCACGCCAGCGATTCTTCGAATCAAAGGTCGATACGCTGGGAATCAAAGCCATGTCAAT
The DNA here is from genome assembly GCA_052173415.1 of Wolinella sp. Lineage (GTDB taxonomy): Bacteria > Campylobacterota > Campylobacteria > Campylobacterales > Helicobacteraceae > Wolinella. The sequence goes on from JBQMYQ010000001.1 coordinate 50,588, forward strand.
GGGGATTTTTTTGAATTTCACCCAAAATTCATCAAAATGCGCCTCATACCCAAAAAGTGGCGCAATTTTAAAACCATCAATCTCAAGAAATGGCGGCATGATCGGATTCTTGGGGCTAGGATTCCCATAAAATTGCGCCTCATTCCAGTGCTCAAAAGGCATTAATCGCTGCTGCTGATAAAAAAGCAATTCGCCTTTTTGTGCGACTAATAGGCTTTTATAGGGGAGATTCCTGCCTCCTTTAAACGTAACAATAGGAGCAAAAAGCGTCGTGGAATGCGCCTTTGAGAGCTCTCTAATACGGTCAATGCGTTTTTGCACATCATCTAAAAGCCCCTTTTTCTCGCGCGTCTCAATCTCTTTAAAAAAGGGATTGAGCAGATATTCGCCCAGGAGCAAAATTTTGACCTTCTTAGAGGAGCAGATCCGCCAGTAATACTCAAGCTTGGAATCGCCGATCTCTAGCGATTCTAACTGCAATGCAGCGATTTTTAGCGCACTTTTTTTCACGATTCCTCCTTGGGCACATCAGCGACATTTAAGCGCACCTCTTCATAGGAGAGCTTCGCCTCTTGGAGCATTTTTTGCGCCTCTTTGATGTGCTCCATGCCTTCTTTGTAGAGCTTTAGACTCTCCTCTAAGCTCACCTCTGGCGCAGAAAGTCGCTCCAAAAACCCTTTAACACGCTCAACATGCCCTTCAAAACTCTCTTTTTTCATCTTCTCTCCCTAGCGCAAAATCTCTCTAATATAGTCCTCATACCGCTCCACCTCGACCAAAAAGCTATCATGGCCATAATCACTCTGCACCTCGTAAAAATCGCACAGATTCCCGCTTCCTATCGCGTCCATCACCTCTTTGACCTCTTTTAGCTCGTGGCTAAAAAACATGGTATCCCCGCTAAATGCGATGAGATGTAGCCTGCTTTTGACGCGCCTGAGAGTCTCTTTGAGGGAATCAAAGCCAAAAGAGAGGTCAAAAATACTAATCGCCTTGATAATGTAAAGGTAGCTGAGCGGGTCAAAATATTTAGGGAAATTATAGCCATTATACTCTAGATAACGCTCCACTTCAAAGCGTCCAAAAAGCTCGTAAAGTCCGTCATTTTGGACGTAATTACGCCCAAATTTCCGCTCCAACGCACTAGGTGATAAGTAGTGCATAAAGCCAAGCATTCGCGCTACAGAGAGCCCCACACAGCCACTTTCTTGAATGCTCTTTGGGTCATATTCGCCCTTACAAAACGCAGGGTCATTCCTAATCGCCTCGCTCATAATTTTATTAAACGCAATAACTGAAGGGCGCGTCGCATGCGTCGTCGCTAGGGGGATTACGTGCTCGGCGAAATTCGGATAATCCACCGCAAAAACAAGAGCCTGCATGCCGCCCATGCTCCCGCCGATGATGGCTTTTACGCGGTCGATTCCCAGCGTGCCAAAGAGGATTTTCTGCGCACGCACCATATCGCGCACGCTCACTACGGGGAATCGGAAGCGATAGGGCTTATGGCTGGGATACATCGGAGACATCGGGCCCGTGGAACCAAAGCAACTCCCAATAACATTCACACAAATGACAAAGTAGCGATCCGTATCCACGCCCTTGCCCGCACCGATGAGGCTATCCCACCAGCCGGGCTTCTTGTCCCCCTCATAAAAGCCCGCCGCGTGGTGCGAGCCCGACAGAGCGTGCGTGATGACAATCACATTGCTTCTATCTTCATTAAGCTCGCCGTAAGTTTCATAAACAAGCTCATAAGGCTCGATAATCCGCCCGCTCTCTAGATAGAGGGGGTTAGTGAAACGGTGCGTTTTGGTCGTGATTTTATCCATCGATTGCTTGCGCTAGATCTTCGATGAGATCACGGGAATCTTCCAGCCCGATACTTAAGCGGATTAGCCCGGGCGTGACGCCCGCCTTTTTAAGCCCTTCTTCTGAGACTTGACGATGGGTCGTGCTCGCAGAATGCGTAATGATGGACTTCGTATCGCCGATGTTCGTCGCGAGGGTAAAAATCCGCACCCGATCTGCGATCTGTCTAGCCAGCTCAAATTCCCCCACCTCAAAGCTCAAAAGTCCGCTAAAAAGCCCCTCTGTGAAGTATTTCTTCGCGTTTGTATGATTCTTATCTTCGCTTAATCCCGGATAATAAACCGCACGCACTTTTGGGTGTTTTAAAAGCCACTGCGCCACCTCAAGGGCATTATAAGAGTGCTCCTTCATACGCACATTGAGCGTCTCGATTCCCTGAATGAAGAGCCAAGAATCAAAAGGCGAGAGCGTCGCGCCAATATCACGCAACAGCGCAAGTCGCGCGCGCAAGACAAAAGGAGGCAAAGGCGCATCGACATAAACCAGCCCATGATAGCTGGAATCGGGCGTATTAAAGTGCGAATAACGCGCGTTGGAGCGAAGCTTCTCCCTAAGACCCGCTCGCTCAATAATGACGCCACCGATGGATAATCCCTGCCCGCCAATATATTTGGACGCAGAATGCACCACCACATCGGCTCCATAGGCAATAGGACGGCAAATTACGGGCGTAGCGACGGTATTATCGACAATGGAGACGATTCCGTATTCATCGGCGATTCCCGTGAGAGTGTCAATCTCGGGCACATCAATGCTCGGATTGGTGAGGCTTTCAAAAAACAGCGCGCGAGTCTTCTCATCAACAAGCGCACGCGCGTCTTGCGGGCGATTCCCATCAAAAAACCGCACCTCAATCCCAAAACGCGAGAGCGTGTGGATGAATTGATTGAGCGTGCCACCATAAAGTTGCGTCGTGGCGATGATGTTCTCCCCACTTTGCGCAAGATTAGCGATCGCATAAAAAATCGCGCTCATTCCGCTCGCACACGCCAACGCCCCTGCACCCTCCTCAAGAGCTGCAATCCTCTGCTCAAACACGCTCGTAGTGGGGTTCATGATACGCGTGTAGATGTTTCCAAGCTCCGTGAGATTGAAGAGATTCGCCCCGTGCTCGGTGTTATCAAACTTATAAGCCGTCGTCTGATAAATGGGCACGGCGATGCTCTTTTCACCTTGCGCCTTGTCATAGCCCGCTTGGATTGCTAGGGTCTTTGGGTGCATGATTTTGCCTTTTTCAGATGTGATAATTCGGTGCTTCTTGCGTGATAACGACATCATGGACGTGCGATTCCTTAAGTCCGGCTGAAGTAATCTCGACAAACTCCGCCTGTTCCCACAGCGTAGGAATATCTTTTGCCCCCAAATAGCCCATAGAAGCGCGCAATCCGCCGAGCATCTGATGGATCACCTCTCCGATTTTCCCACGATAAGGGACTCGCCCCTCGATTCCCTCTGGGACAAGCTTCTCCACCGCCATCCCCTCTTGAAAATACCGATCCGTGCTGCCTCTGCTCATCGCGCCGATACTCCCCATACCGCGATAAGCTTTGTATTGTCGCCCTTGATAGATTACCATTTCACCGGGCGATTCCTCCGTGCCTGCGAGCATACCGCCGATCATCACGCAGCTAGCACCCACCGCGAGGGCTTTTGCCATGTCGCCGGAGTATTTAATCCCACCATCAGCGCACACGGGCACTCCGTATTGGCGTGCGACCTGCGCAACCTCATCAATCGCACTAATCTGAGGCACACCCACACCCGCGATGATTCTCGTCGTGCAGATACTACCGGGCCCAATTCCCACCTTGATACCGTCCGCGCCCGCATCGATGAGGGCTTTGGCTGCTTCCGCAGTCGCGATATTTCCCGCGACCACATCCACCGCTAAGCTCTCTTTAATTTGTCTCACCATCTCGATAATCCCTTTGGAATGCCCATGCGCACTATCAAGCACGAGCACATCAACCCCCGCATCGACAAGGGCTTTGGCGCGCTCAAACTGAGAGACGCCGATCGCCGCGCCCACGCGCAACCGTCCGAAGTCATCTTTGCTTGAGTTTGGATACTCGATACGCTTTTGAATGTCCTTAATCGTGATAAGCCCCTTGAGCGTCCCCTTTTCATTCACAATCGGGAGCTTCTCAATCTTGTGCTCGTGCATAATCTCGCGCGCCTCTTCAAGGCTCGTCCCCACTTTTGCCACAATTAGCGGGGTTTTTGTCATCACGTCTCCCACAAGTCGCCCAAGATCCGTCTCAAAGCGCACATCGCGGTTAGTGAGAATCCCTATCAGGCAGCCGCTGCTATCCACCACAGGGACGCCTGAGATTTTGTAATTATCCGTAATCTCCTTGGCTTCAGCGAGCGTATGGTTGGGCGAAATATAAATCGGATCGATGATGACGCCACTCTCGCTCTTTTTAACCTTCTTGACCTGCGCGACTTGCGCTTCAATATCCATATTTTTATGGATTATCCCGATTCCCCCGAGGCGCGCCATTGCAATGGCTGTTTTGTATTCCGTGACCGTATCCATCGCCGCAGAAACGATCGGGGCATTGAGCTCGATATTCTTGCTAAACTTCGTGCCAAGCGCGACCTCTTTGGGTAAAATCTCGGAATATTTGGGGATGAGCAGAACATCTGCGAAAGTTAAAGCTCGCTTGCGAATTCTCATTAGGTAGCCTTTGTGTGGAATTTTATCGGCAGAATTGAAAGGGATTTTATCATTGCAGGCTTTAAGATTTGAGAAAAATCGCTAAGAATCACGCGCCTTTTGGAGACGATTCTTAGCGATTGGTGCATTTGAGGGAATCGGGAAGATTCCCTCAAAAAAAGATTCCTCTCACTCCTCTATATGCGGCAGAGCAAGCTCATAGACGCGATCTTTGCCCTCAATACGACTTAGCACAAAGAGAGAATCGTCTCTAATAGCCAAACCGTGCGCATCGCCCATATCAGGCAACGGATAGACCACTTCAAGCGTCTTGCTCGCCAAATCAATCTGCAAAAGGCTATTAAACTGCTTGCTGAGCGCAAAAAGCTTGCCATCGCGAATATCCGCGCTTGTGATATAGAACTCATCAATATTGCGCTTCTCTTTGAGCGTTAGCTTGTCTGAGGGCTTTAAAATGCTCTCTTCGCTAAGCAGATTATCCGTCGTGTCGTGCTTGATAAGAATCGTCCTTTTACTGCGATGATTGGGGATGCTCAGCATATAGACATAGGAGCTCGCAGGATCTTTAGCGATGCTTAAAACAAACGCTTCACGCGCGCGCATCGTCGTAAGATAGGGGCGATCCTCGCCAAAAAGAGGCATGATTCCACCACTAGTCTCTCGGAAGCTCTTCCACTCAAGCTTTGAATTGACCTTTGCGCTATCTACGCGCTTCACGCCATACATGATTTTATTAAACGCCACGCCCACGAGCTGATCTTTGCCCAAGAAAGTTGCATCGGTGCTTAGGCGAATGTCATTCCCGTTGGGACGATCCAAAATCACGCGCCCGGTGACTTTCTCGAGCGCCTCATCAACAAAATAGAGCCCGCCGTCTGTGGAGACAAAGCCAAATTCTCCACTCTCCTTATCATAGGCGATTCCCGCGGCATTGCCTTTATGGAAAGTGCCCACCACGGGGAAAGGAAGATCTTTGTGCGCGAGTAATTTCAAAGGCTCTTTGAGATTCTCCACAGGCCCTGCTAGAGGATCGTTATTAAACGCCCGATCCAGCTCATTTACGCCAGGAATATGAGGTCGAGGGACGCTATTGCGCCCAAGTAATGAGCCATTGCCCTCAAAGAACCGCTCATACATGTCGTGGCGATCCCACATGCTCACGGCTCTAGAAATATCTAGCGTAAATCGCGGAGGATACCCCGTGCCCGCATAGGGAGGTAGCCCATTCACCATAAGCATTTGGAATGAGTTTGAGACCATGATGACAAAAGAGAGAATCACGACGAACTTCGCATATGGACGCAACTCCTTAATAACCTGACGCTCGCCTGAAACATCTTTGCTCAGGTCGTTATCCCTGCGAATGAAAAACATCAAAAGAGCCATCGCTAGCACAATCACCCAATAGACAAATAACGCCCACGTATAGGTATGCACTCCAAAAATCGCATCTCCAAAGCCCATGCCCACGTCTCTCCACGCGTGATTCCCCACGTGGCGCATCGCAGTGTAGAGCCCATAAAATGCGACGATAAAAACACTCGCCAAATATTTGATTTTAGGGCCATAGCGCAACATAAAAACGCCCAAGATTCCCACGAGCACCATGCCAAACCGCTCGTGTCCGCACAGAGTGCAAGGTCCTTCGCCCACCACATATCCAAGATAGAGATTCGCAATCCCTACGGGAATCGCCAGCACAAGCAAGACCGCCGTTGCCATTACAAGGTTGAAATTTGCTTCAGTTAGATACTTTTTCATGGCTCATCCTTACAGGTTAATTCCCGGTACCCACGAAGATGATACCGCGATAAAAAACACCACCGCGCTCACAGCCGCCCCTGCACAAAGCAGACCAAACGCCAATTTCTCCCGCTCGGGCTTCCTCCACACCAAATAGAGCGAAGCGCTCGCCAAGGAATATATCAAAAATTCCATTTTTCCCCCTTTATTTTAGATAGACTCGCACTAGCTTTAAAATACACTTGCTTATAAAACTAACGCGAATAAATGTATTCCACAAAGGGTAAAATAAATATAAAAATAAAAAAGTTATCAATAATTACGAATAAGCCACAGTCTGCTCAAGGCTAAGCGCGCCATCGAGCACACCCTGTTCATCAAATGCCTTGCCGATTAGCTGCATACCGATGGGAAGCCCCTCTGGATTCCTGCCTACGGGCAACGAGAGAGCTGGGAGCCCTGCGAGATTGACCCCGATAGTATAGATGTCGCCAAGATACATCTCTAGAGGTGTATGCGTGCTGCCAAATTTCGGCGCAACAGCGGGCGTGACGGGGCTTAGGATTAAATCCGCATGGCGGAAAATCTCATCATACTGCTGCTTGATAAGGTGTCGCACCTTTTGCGCTTTGAGATAATAGGCGTCATAGTAGCCACTACTTAGGACAAAGCTCCCCAGCATAATGCGTCGCTTCACCTCCTCGCCAAAGCCCTCGCTACGGCTTTTAATGTAGAGCTCCTTGAGGTTTTTTACCTCCGCGCGCCTCCCATAGCGCACCCCATCAAAACGCGAAAGATTCGCACTCGCCTCCGCAGTGCAGATCACGTAATAGGCGGAAATATGATACGCGGTGTTGAGCATGCTCTGCTCAATAATCGTATGCCCCGCAGCTTCGAGTGCGCGCACCGTCTGCATGCAGGAATCCTGCACATCATTCGAGGCATCTTTGAGGAGTTCGGGCAGGATTGCGATACGTTTTTTGCACTTTGCATTCAGGGATTTGCAGCACTGCGTAGGAGCGAGATTCGCGCTAGTGGAATCGCGCGTATCATGCCCGCTAATGGCATCGAGCAAAATTGCGGCGTCTTCGACATTTTGTGTAATGGGTCCGATCTGATCGAGGCTAGAAGCATACGCTCCCAAACCATAGCGACTCACACGCCCATACGTGGGCTTGAGCCCTACACACCCGCAAAATGCAGCAGGCTGGCGGATTGACCCGCCCGTATCGCTCCCCAAAGCCGCGAGGGCAATCCCGCCTGCGACTGCAGCAGCGCTCCCGCCACTGCTCCCACCTGGAGTGCGCGAGGGATCGATGGGGTTGAGCGTCTTTCCATAAACGCTACTCTCTGTCGTGCTTCCCATGGCGAATTCGTCCATATTTGCGCGCCCAAACGCACTCATACCCATCTCATGCAGTCGCTCAATCACACCCGCATTATACGGAGCGATATACCCCTGCAAGATCTTGCTCCCGCAAGTGAGCTCGATTCCCCGAATGCTGATGTTATCTTTGATGAGGATCGGGATTCCCGCCTCATTTGTGTCAAAAAGCTCGCCGACATAAGCGTTTAATTCACTCTTTACCACCTTTTCTCTAATCTCATCTTTGAGCCCTGCAATTCCCTTTTTATCGAGCTTTAACGCATCTTTTAAGCTAATCATTTTCGCACCCATTCTTACACCTTTGTATAAAATTCTTTCACATCGCTCATGCGACTTCCCATGCCCAAAAGCACCATATCCGCAAGCACAAGTGCCATAAGTGCCTCACACACGACACTTCCGCGCACTGCCACACACGGATCATGCCGCCCTTTAAGCTCAAATTCCACCTCCTGCTGCGCCTCATTTAGGCTCTTTTGGGGCAGAAATATCGAGGGTGTGGGCTTGAAATAGACTCGCGCCACGAGCTCCTCGCCATTACTGATTCCGCCTAGGATTCCCCCCGCGTGGTTGCTCATAAAGCCCCCTTGCCGCAAGAAATCGTTATTCTCACTTCCTCTAAGCTGCGCGGCGCGGATTCCCTCGCCGATTTCGACGGCTTTCACGGCATTTAACCCCATGAACGCGCTTGCCAAAGCCGCGTCCAATTTGTAATAAAGCGGCTCTCCCAGTCCGATAGGAATCGCGCCGGCACGCACCTCCACCGCCCCACCGATAGAATCGTGCTCCTTGCGCACTCGCTCAATTTCACTTTTAAAGTCTGATTCCCGCGCGGAATCAAGCGCGTAAATCTCACTTTTTCGCGCATAATCAAAATCGCGCTGCTGCGTTATAAGTTCGCCTACTTGGAAGATTCCCGCTTTTATCCCGATTCCTAGCTCTTGTAAAAATAGCTTTGCCACCGCACCGCCCGCGACCCTAGCCGCACTCTCGCGCGCGCTACTTCGCCCACCGCCGCGATAATCGCGCAATCCATATTTGTGAAAATAGGTAAAATCCGCATGTCCGGGGCGAAAAATGTCCTTAATGTCCTCATAGGACGCGCTTTTTTGATTCTCATTCCTAATAAACATCGCAATAGGCGCACCGGTGCTCCTTCCCTGAAAAATGCCGCTTTGAATTTCGACACGATCCGCCTCTTTTCTGGGCGTCGCATAAGTGCCTCCGGGACGCCTCCGAGCCATTTCGGCGTTCAAAAACTCCTCGCTAATCCTAAGCCCTGCAGGCACACCATCGATTACGCAGCCGATTCCCGCACCATGCGATTCCCCGAAAGTGGTCAGGGTAAAACGTTCTCCCATTCTATTCATGCGGCTCCCTTTGTGCGGCTTCTTTAGACGAAAACACCTCTAAAGCCAGCCTAGCCGCCTCTTGTTGCGCCTCTTTTTTGCTTCCGCCCTTTGCACGAGCATACTCCTGCCCCAAGATACAAACCGAAACTTCAAATTCCTTTTTGTGATCAGGACCGCGTGCATCTAAAATAAGATACTCGGGCGTCTCGCCGAATTTCGCCTGGGTTAGCTCCTGTAAAGAGGTCTTGTAATCCCTAAAAAGCGAGATTAGATCGATTTTAGGATAGACCTTTTCTAAAAGCTGATAGACAATCTCGCGCACGGGAGGGAGCCCCACCTCAAGATAGATCGCGCCCATGCTCGCTTCAAAGGCGTTTGAGAGGAGCGAGGGCTTTTGACGACCTTTGTTATTCTCCTCAGCGACAGAGACAAAGAGATACCGCCCCATGTTCAGCTCCTGCGCAAGCCGCGCAAAGCCCTTTTCATTCACGAGCGAAGCGCGCATTTTAGAGAGCTCGCCCTCATCGGATTTTGGGAATCGCAAAAAGAGAAACTCACCAATCACCAAATCCAGCACCGCATCGCCTAGAAACTCGAGCCGCTCGTTATTGTAGGGCTTTTTGTAGCTTTTGTGTGTCAGAGCTTCGATGAGTAATTGCTTATCCTTAAAGCTATACCCAAGCTGCTCTTCAAACTCTTTTAACATCGTATCCATGCCATTCCTGCCGTTTTACTCATCGCTTTTAGCGGATTTTTTATACTTCTGCGCCTCGCTTTTTGCAAGGCAATCACACCGCTCATTTTCTGCGTGCCCATCGTGTCCTCGCACCCACGTCGCGCGGATTTTGTGCGCTTTGGCAACAAGGACATACTCCCGCCATAAGTCGGGATTCTTCACTTTAGCAAAATCCCTCTTTAGCCACGATTGTAGCCACTCGTTAATCCCCTTCACCACATACGAGGAATCGCTGATAATCTCCACCGCGCAGGGCTCTTTTAGCACTTTGAGCGACTCGATGACCGCGCGCAATTCCATGCGATTATTCGTCGTCTCCGCCTCGCCTCCCGTGATGATTCGCTCGCTCTCTTTGTATCGCAAAATCCCGCAATACCCTCCGGGTCCTGGATTCCCCAAAGAGGAACCATCACAAAAAAGAGAAATCTGCTTCATTGCGACTCTTACGAATTTTTAGGACAAGATTCCCGCTCAAAAGCTCCGCACATGAGGGGCAACGCTCAAAATCCACGGGGAAGATTCCCTTGCATGCGTGGCAATGGTATTCAAAATCCAAATCAGCCTTTTGTGCGCAATGGCGATTAATCACGCGCAACGCCTCGAGCTCAAAACGCTCACAAACTACCTCATCATTGATATACCCTTTGGCTCGATAGAGCTCCAAAAGTGCGGGATTTTGATTGAGCGTCTCAAAAGAGATCTGCTCCCTGGGGAGATTCCATAAAATATCCGCTACCTCAATCACCTGTGGCGTTTCACCCACCAAATCCCAAAAAACCGCCATATCAAAGCCCTTGAAATAGCTAAGAATCAGGCGTAACAACCGTGGCTCGCGCGCAAGCCACACAAGAAGTTCGCTATTTCGCCGCTTTATTGAGATAAAGGAATCGCCCAAAAGCCTCTTTGCACTCAAATAGGCATAGCTAATCATAATCTCCTCGTGTCGCTCTCCTAGCTCAAGCAGGCAATCTAACGCCTCCAGAGCCTCATCAAACTGCCCAAGCTTCTCGCACGCTTGCATAAGCAAAAAAAGCACATGCGAATTGCGCGGCATGTTTTTTAAAATTTCTAAAAATATCTTTTTGGATCGTTCGAGGAATCCAGCCCTAAAATAGGTCTCTCCAAGCGACTCAAATAGCAGAAGTTTCTCGCTTAACTCGCAGGGATGCTCTAAAATCGCGAGGTAGATTTTAATCGATTTGTCATATTCGCCCGCTTTTTCGTAAGTCTTCGCAAGATAACGCAACGCTAGGGGGATATGTTCGCCCTGCCCCATGAGGAGCTGCGCCTCTTTATCCACACCGGAGTATTCAAACGCGCGCGCGAATCGCTTCAGCGACTCCTCTTTATGTTTTTGTGCACGCAGATTCCAGATGTGCGTTACGATAAAAATCGTCGCGATGATTAAAATAAGAATAATGATCCCAAAAAGCGGATCGCGGTGCCCAAAGAGTAAATCGCCCATTAAGAGTGCTTTTTATTCGGATTTTTGGGCTCATTATACCGTGAGGAAATTAAAGCTAGGTAAGCGCAAAGCCGAGAATTTGGACAAAAGTTTGGATAAAATCGCGCCATGATTAGTGCGGAATCCATCGATCAGCTCAAGCAAATTATCAATATCTCCGATGTGATTGGCTCCTATTTGGAGCTATCTAAAAGCGGGGCGAACTTCAAAGCTCTCTGCCCATTTCATGGCGAGAAAACCCCAAGCTTTGTCATTCACCCGCAAAAAGGCTTCTATCACTGTTTTGGCTGTGGAGCGAGCGGCGATGCGATCACGTTCATCATGGAATATGAGAAACTCACCTATCCTGAGGCGATTGAGAAGCTCGCGAGCATTTACAACTTCTCGCTTCGCTACACGCAAGGGGAGAAAACCCCCGTCAAAAGCACGCTTTTGGAGCGGCTCAAGGGCTTTTATCAAAGTCGCCTTGAGCATAGCAGCGCGCTTGCGTATCTTAAGAATCGGGGCGTGCATGAGAATATGATTGAGCGTTTTGAGCTCGGATATGCGCCTATGGGAGCGGAGAGTATCCACTTTTTGGAAGCGGAATTTTTCTCCAAAAAGGAGGCGTTGGAGCTTGGCGTAATTGCTGAGGATAGCGGACGAGCCTACGCGCGATTCTCCGAGCGACTGATCTTCCCGATCTACTCTCCCACGCGCCTAGTGGGCTTTGGCGGGCGCACTTTGGGGAATCACCCAGCAAAATATATCAACTCGCCCCAGACCAAAATCTTTAACAAATCTCGCCTCCTCTATGGCTATCATCTTGCGCGAGATTTCATTGCCAAAGAAGGGAAAATCATCGTCTGCGAGGGCTATTTGGATGTAATTTTGCTCCATCAAGCGGGATTTCAAAACGCCGTAGCCACGCTTGGGACAGCCCTAACCCCCGATCATATTCCCTTGCTCTCACGAGGCGAGCCTAAAATCTTGCTCGCTTATGATGGAGACAAGGCGGGAATCGCCGCTGCACTCAAGGCTTCAAAGCTGCTCGCAACGCATGGCAAAGAGGGCGGTGTGGTGCTCTTTTTAGGTGGGGTCGATCCTGCGGATATGGTCGCGCAAAAACGCATAGAAGAGCTAAATACGCTGCTGTTGCGACCGATTCCCTTCATTGAATTTGTCCTGCAAAAAAGCGCGCAATCTTACGACCTCTCCGAGCCTCTACAAAAGGAGCTCGCGCTTAAGGAGTGCGGCGATTTCCTGCGCTCGCTCTCGCCTCTTTTACAGGAGGAGTATAAGCCCCTACTCGCCTCACTTTTGAAGATTCCCTCCAAGCTTATTAAAAGCGCCAAAGTTGCGCGCGCGATTCCTCAAAATGCGCAAAGTGGGGCTTATGGTGGCGAGCTTGCCGAGGCGTGCTTAATTAAGACGATTTTACAAACGCCTGCGATTCTTGATTATGTGCTTGAATACATCGATAGCGAGGTTTTTAGCCTCCATCAAGAGGAGTTTAGGCTGCTTAAAGCGGGGAATCTTGATGACCCAAAGCTGCTTAAAATCGCACTTTTAGATCAGGTCATCGTGCTGGAAGAGAATGAGATTAAAGAGCAGCTACGCCTCATGCTCCATCGTTTTTACACAAAAAAGCTCAAGGAGATTCCCCAAAATAAGGGGCTTGAGTTTCAGACGCGCGCTTTTTTACTCGCAAAAGTGCGCATGAAATTGGAGAAACTCGCGCAAGGAGAATTAGTCCCTTATGAGAGCCTTAGCACTCTTTAGCGGCGGGCTTGATAGCCTGCTTGCGATAAAAATCATCAAAGACATGGGGATTAGCGTCATCGCACTCCACTTTGACATCGGCTTTGGCAGCAAAGGCGACAAGACGCAATATCTTCAAAATGCCGCGAATCAGGTCGGTGCAGAGCTCTGTATCATCGATATAAGGGAGCAGTTTTTTAATGACGTGCTATTTGCACCCGTGCATGGTTATGGGAAATATTTCAACCCCTGTATCGACTGCCACGCAAATATGTTCAGACACGCGCTCGCGCTCATGGAGAGCAAGGGCGCGAGCTTTATCATTAGTGGCGAGGTGCTGGGACAGCGTCCAAAATCACAGCGGCGCGAGGCTCTGCACCAAGTGGAGAATCTTACCCACACCAAAGGAATCATTGTGCGTCCGCTCTCTGCAAAGCTCCTGCCTGTAAGCATTCCTGAGGAGCGCGGCTGGGTGGATAGGGGGCATTTGCTTGATATTCACGGACGAGGGAGAGAGCGGCAGCTTGCGATGGCACACGCTTTTGGCTGGAAATATTTTGAAAATCCCGGGGGCGGATGTCTGCTCACCGATTCCACCATTGCGCTAAAACTAAAGGACATTCTAAGCGTGCGAAAACCCGTGCTTGAGGATATTGAGCTAGTTAAAAACGGTCGCTATTTTATCCTGCCCCAAGGTGCGCGCCTCATTATCTCACGCAACGAAGAGGAAAATAAAAAGTTAGAAATAAATCATCTATTTATGGATATTATCAGGATTCCCGAATGGATCGGTCCTGTGGCACTATTAAGCAAAAATGCAAGTCAAAGTGATAGGATTCTCGCGGGTAGCCTCACGCTCCTTTATGGCAAAAGCGAACCAAACCGCGACTACACGGTGGGAATCGGCGGCAGTGTATTTATGTTGCGCCCTTTTAGTTCTAAAGAAGAGGCATCAAAATTTATGTTAAGGAACTAAACTATGCGAGGACTACTTTTTTTGTGGCTCTTTAGCCTATACCTACTCCAAGGAGCTCCCATGAATCACAAAGAGATCGTGCTTGCAGGCGGTTGCTTCTGGGGCACGCAGGCTTATTTAAAAAAGCTCCCGGGCGTGCTTGAGACCTACGTCGCCTATGCAAACTCTAAGACTAAAAATCCCACCTATAGGGAAGTGAGCTATGGTCAGAGCTACGCTGCAGAGGCGGTCTATGTCAAATATGATGAGGGCATCATCGATCTTCCTCATCTTTTGCACTACTTTTTCCAGACCATCGACCCCACAAGCCACAACAGGCAAGGGAATGATGTTGGTGTGCAATACCGCAGCGGAATCTACTTTATCGATTCGCGCGATGAGGCGATTATTCGGGATTTCATCGCTAAAGAGCAGGTCAAATTTTCTGCACCTATTCGCGTGGAGGTCAAAAAGCTCGAAAACCTCACCAAAGCCGAAGAGGATCATCAAGACTACCTCGATAAAAACCCCGGTGGCTACTGCCATGTAACCTTTGACAGCCTCCCTAAAAAGGGCGAAAAGCTAAGCGATAAACCCAAGACACCAAGCTTTGAGAAACCTAGCAAAGAGGCGCTAAAAAAGCTCTCGCCTCTATCTTTTGATGTTACGCAAAATTCCGCGACCGAGCGTGCTTTTAGCAGTCCGCTCAATAGCGAAAAACGCGAGGGAATCTACATCGACATCGCAAGTGGCGAACCTCTTTTCAGCTCTAAGGACAAATTTGACTCAGGCTCAGGCTGGCCAAGCTTTGTAAAACCCATTAATCCCGCACTGCTACAAGAGGTGCAAGATCGCAGCCATGGCATGAATCGCACCGAAGTGCGCGCGAAACTCTCTGATTCCCACTTAGGGCACGTATTCCCCGATGGTCCGCGCGAGCGAGGCGGAATGCGCTACTGCATTAACGGCGCGGCACTAGAATTTATCCCCAAAGAGGAGATGGAATCACGCGGCTATGGCGCATGGCTAAAAGAGCTAGAAAGATAGCGAGCGAGCTCAAATTCTCTCTTTTTGTGCCGATAGTAGCCTTGTAATTTTGAGTTCAAGGGGACAATATGCGGCAAGGGAATTTGGAATTTCAAGAGGTGTTGCAAAGGGCGTTAGAGAAGCGAATTCTTTCGTCCTTGCAGCCCGATCGAACCCCTAAAACTAATCCCCTAAAGACGCGCGCGAGGAGCACAACCTTTTGGCAATCTAGCGAGCGGAATCCTATCGACCTTACAGAGCTTGATAAAAAGCGAAACAAGCAAGATCTCGCTCTAAAACCTCATCATCTCGCAATGTATGCGAAAACCCCTCCAAGCCAACAAGCTTTCCTTTATACTCTCAAGCAGAGCGAGCGAATATTAAAACTCGAGCACAGCGAGTTTTGGGGTCTGGAGCGGGAATCTCCGCGACCCTCCCCCGCGTATCGTCTGCTTAATGAAGCACTTTTTAACGAGCAGATGATTGCTCGAGCCAAAAGCCTGCTCTACTAGCAGATTTTGAGGAATCTGCAAGATTCCCCGCCTGCGCACTTCCTTTGCTTTGATAAAAGAGACGCGCGCAAATCTAGCCGCGATTTTAAAAAAGCAAAAGAGTGCTAAACGCGCCGATAAATCTCGGCATATTCACTTTTAAATCGCCTGTGAAACCAAAGCCAGTCATCAGGTTTAGCGCGAATGACCGCCTCAGTCACACTCGCTTGTCTTTGGGTTGCCTCCAAAATATCCTGATCCACATCTTCGCTCTTTGCCACTTTGAAAGGCTCTTGAAACATAATCGTATGCGTCCTGTAATCCTCGCTGCTTCTAATAAACATCGGCATGATATACGCGTCAAATCGCCGCGCGAGAATCGACGCTGCATGGGTGTGGCGCGCTCTTTTGCCAAAAAAATCCACGAGGATTCCAAGCTCCTTGAGCGTGTTTTGATCCACGACGATTCCTACATTTTGCCCCTTTTTGAGCGCGCTCATCAGTGACTTTAGCGCGCCCCGCTCATCTAAAAGCGTGATCCCAAAACGCTCCCTTGTTTTTACAATCTGCTCATTAAGTGCGCTCTGCTTTAGCATTCGCCCCACGATTGTGAGGTTTTTAATCCTCCGCCCAACAAAAAGCGAACCAAGCTCCCAGTCCCCATAATGCGCTGTTACAATCACCATAGGACGCCCGTCTTTCAGAGCCTTTTGCAAATGCTCCTCGCCCTCAATCCGAATGCGCGAAAAAAGCCGCTCCTCCTCCATGCAAGAGAGTCGCAGAAAATCAAGCACATTATAAGCGAGATTGAGATAGCCACGCTCGATAATACGCTCTTTCTCGCGCTCCTCCATACTCACCCCATAGACAAAATCCAAATTCGCGCGAGCGTCATTTTTGCGTCGCTTATCAAGCCGCGAAAGAAGCGCAGCAATGGCGCGTGCAAGCCTAACTAGCCGCTCTTCGGGAATCCGCGCAAGGATAGACGCCACAAGATGAAGAATTTTCACCACAATCCACGAACCCATCCTCATATTATCTCCTCCAAAAGTGCGCGGATTCTCGCAGGCTCAATCTCCCCGATAGAGCCATCGTGCTTGTCGTAATCTCGCGCATTTTCGCTTCTTAGTGCCCACTCTTTTTTAAGCGCGAATCGCTCAATGGGAGTGTTGCCAAAAAGCGTGATTGTGGGAATCCCAAGCGCAAAAGCCAAATGCGTCACGCCCGTATCCCCGCCGATGACCGCGTTCATGCGTAAAATAAGGGCTTTGAGCTCGCCAAGAGTGAGTCGCTCAAGCAAAATTAACGCGTGATTCCTGGAGGAAATATAGCGCGCGTGTTCGACATTTTCATGCCACAAAAGATAGATTTCCTCATTCTCACACAATCTTGAGAGCTCCAAAAATCGCTCGCGAGGATAGATTTTATTCGCTTTGGAAGCTTCAAGCACAAACAAAACGCGCTTTTTTGGGCTGGGCAAAATCAGCTCATTAACGCGTTCACGCGCACTTTGAGGGGGAGCAAACATCTCTTTAAAATCTCGTGCCTCTAAAAGCGCAATCCCAAATGCCTCGCTTAATAACGTCGCATTGCGCTTAAGAATGTGCTCGCTATAAGCGATGGCGATTCCCTTGTCATAAAAGAGCGCACTTAAGCCCTCTTTCGCGCTGTTTTTGTCAAACCCTACGCGCTTATGTGCGGGAATCAGACGGGAGATGAGCGCAGACTTGATGAGCCCTTGCGCATCGATAAGAAGATCAAAAGTTTGTAGATTTTTTAGAGTTTTAATGAGCGTAAAAAGTGCCTTAAAATCGCAATTCTTGGCAATTTTACGCAAAGGGAGCGCATGAATTTTGCTCACAAAAGGGGAATCTTGAAGCAAGGGGGCAAAACTCTCATCAACAAACCACTCAATCTCTAGTGCGGGAAGTGTGCGCTTGAGCGGGGGAATGAGCAACCCCAAATGGATAATATCGCCCATAGAGGAGAGCTTGACAAGAGCGATTCTCAAGCGCGCCCCTCTGTTTTGAAGCAAAACACGATCGGAGCGGGCTTATCAAGCTTCATCACAGCTTCTTGTGCGAGGTAGGAATCGCCGCTAGGAGCAATCATAAGCATGCCATCTTGGTATGTAAAGGCGTATTCACAGGGGCTAAGGGCGAGTGATTGTGCGAGTGCGAGGAGGAAGCTCAGCCATTGCAATGTCAGCAGAGGGGGCATAAGCGAGGAGAGGTGGGCAATCGCGGAATCTTTTGGGATTTTTTTGTTGTGATATTCGACGAGAAGCGCGATGATTGCGCGATCTTGATGGGAGATGGCATAAGTTAGGCTCTCTAAAATAAAATAGCTACCGTGGTGATGGTGGTCATAATAACTAAGCGCAGAGCCTATGTTTGAGAGCTTTGCGGCGATTCCCAGATGATAGCGATAGCCCGTATCAAGGCGATGGCGCACCAAAAGCGCGTCAAAAAGCTCCAGTGCGATTTTTTTAACGCGCTGTGCCGCGCCGGGATTAAGCGAGAATCGATCAAGGAGCGAGCGCACGCTGGGGTTGAAATTCGGCGGGAAAATGCCGCGCTGTGAGCGCAAAAGATCCTCCAAAAACACCCCCTCGCGCACACCCACGCCGCTTGTGACCACCTCTTTTGCACCAAAGAGCTCTAGTAGCGAGGCAAAAATCAGCACCCCGCCTTGGATCGTATCAAGGCGATCCTCTTTGATGCCTAACGTCTTTAGCTTGCCACTCTCGCTTGTGTAGATTTTGGTAAAAAATTCAAGCCACTCCGCCACATCATAGCTAAAGCCATGCACCGTATCGATGGGGTATTCCACCGCTTTCATAATCGTTTTGGATAGAGCCCTCAAAGTCCCGCCAATCCCAAACACCCGCGTGGAGCGAAAGCTCTGCGGAAGGCACTCAAGCTCCTTTTGCACAAAAGCAAGCGCGTCCTTATATGAGACACATCGATCAAAAAAGAGCTCTTTTAGGCGAATTGTCCCGAGCCTAAGCGAAACAAGCTCGTGCACTTTCCCATCAATAAGGAGCGCGCACTCGGTTGAACCACCGCCGATGTCAATGGTGATCCCCTCCTTGTAAGGGAGTAGATTGAGCGCGGAAATCGCGCCATAAAACGCCTCTTTTTCGCCACCGATGACCCGAATGGCAACACCCGATTCCTCCTTAGCGCGATGGATAAACTCCCTTGAATTGGGCGCATCACGCACTGCAGAAGTGGCGACACAGACAAGCTTGCGCGCGCCATGTCGCTTTGCAATCTCCCTAAACTCCTTCAGCGCGCATAAAGCCCTCTGCATGGGAATCTCCTGCAAGATTCCGCCATTTTCGTAGCACCCCTCCGAGATACGCACCCTACTGCGCACCTCGCCAATAAGATAAAAACCAAAGCGACTTGTGCGGCGAAAAATCGCCATTCTAGCGGAGTTTGAGCCAATGTCGATGACTGCGGTAACTTTTGCCATTACGCCGGATCTTGAAGCTGCTCGAACTTATACTTCAGCTCTTCGACACTCTCGATATTGTCCGGATCGGGAACAATCGCATCAACGGGGCAAACACTCACACACGAGGGCTCATCATAATGCCCCACACACTCGGTGCAACGATCAGGATCGATGATATAGCTCGGATCGCCCTCTTCAATCGCTTCATTGGGGCACTCTTCGCGGCACGCATCACAGGCGATACACTCATCAGTAATCATCAAGGACATAAAGAACCTTTTTGCGCAGATTTTAAACTCATGCTTATATTCAAAAAATCTTAATTTTTATTTAAAGCGTGGGAGGGCAAAAGTGCCGAGGCTTCTATGTTTTGCAAATTAAAATCCTCCTCCAATACCACCGCATCAACTCCGATCCCAACAAGCTCTTCTACCTGCTCTAACGAGGCGATCCCCCCCATGGCGATGAGGATTTTACCCTGCGGAATCAGGGGAATCAAAGCGCGACTAAGCCCGCAATCAACGATTCCCATCTCTAGCTCATGATTAATCGCTAAAATCTCCGCCCCAACCAAAATCGCCTTGGTCAAATCCTCCTTATCGCTAATCTCAATAATCCCCTCTAGCCCCATACGGAGCGTGTATTCAAGCAGTTTCTTAAGCTCTTTTGTGCCTAAAAGTTTTGCGGATAGAAAAATCGCGTCGGCTCCATATACCAACGCCTCGACAATCTGATAGGAATCAACAATCAATTCGCCACACAGCAGAGGCATAGGCACGTATCGGCGTAGCTGCGTCAGGCATTCAAGATTCCCACGCGATTTTAGGGAATCGCCCGTAATTAAAAGCGTGCTAAAGTGCGCATGCTCGCAATTTTTAGCATGCATAAGCCACTCCAAAGGCGCACGAGCCACCTCTTTGTCCTCGCTTTTTGGATTAATTTTAGCGATGAACTTGCAGGGCTGCTCTTTTGTGCTCGCAAGCACGCTTCTTAGCTCTCTAGGCGCGTAAGGATTATAGGCGAGCGAACGCCCCAACCATTCGAGCGAATAGAGCTTTTTGCGCTCCTCTACCTGCTCGCACACGAGGCGCGCGCGCTCTTTTAGTGTCACTTTTTGCCCGATTTTTTCTGCTCTAGGCATTTCAAAATCGCTCGATAGTGCTCGCCCATTTCATCTTCTGCGTCCATTTCACTCCGAGGAATCCGCTCAATAATTTCGCGCGCTTTTTGGCAATCTCCTAGGCGATAATGCCCCCATGCAAGGGAATCGATATAAGAAGACAGATCTGGACTGTAGGAGAGTGCCTCTTCTACAAGGGTGATTCCCCGTTTGGCATTGAGATTGTGATCAATGAGCAGATAACCTAAAAAATTCAAAAAAAGATGATCCCTGCGCTCTTTGAGATAACGCTCCAGCCGATCTTGCACTCGCTCAATCAAACGCGGATCATTTTTATCCTCCGCACCCTCATACTCAAAAAGCGCCCAAAGCCCGAGAAATTTAATATCCCCTTGCGTCTCATAGAGCATTTTTGCTTGTGCTTGTGCTTTAGAAAATTCCCCTTGGAATCGATACAAATCAAGCAGCGTCTCAGGCGAGCTTCCGCTCTCTTCTAAGAATTTAATCGCACGCGCAAAATCCTTTTTATAAAGCATGATCTCCACGATATTCCGTGCAAATCGCTTCTCGCCCATCTCATAAAGTCGCCTAAAAGTCTCCTCAAGATTTGTCAAATCCTGCTTCTCGCGATAGAGTTCCGCCAAACGCATACACAAAACAGGCGTGCAGCCCTTGATTCTCGTATGCGTCTCAAGCAGGGTAAGCGCGCGAACCTTATCTTGCGCCAACAAAATCAGTGCTGAGCTGAGCTGGTCAAGAATCTGCGGATTTTGCGCGATTTCATAGGCGGATTCTAGATATTTAATCGCCTCTTTTTGATCATTTTTCTCAAAATAGACACTTGAGACAAGCAAATAATTCTCTTCGCTTTTATGGGCTTTTAAGAGCTCTTTTGCGATGGAAAGAGCCTCATCATACCGCCCCCCTAGGGAGAGAATCTTCGCAAGCATTCTCCTGGCCTCTTCATCTTGCGTCCTCTCGCGTAAAAATCGCTCAAGCAGGGCGAGCGCACGATCCATGCGCCCGATGGTAAGCTCGATTCCCGCAGCTTCATAGAGGTATTCAGGCTTATTGGTCTCTTTGAAAATACGCTCAAAAATCTCTGATGCACGCACATAATCCATAGAATCCACTGCACTAAATGCCTGAATAATATAAAAATCCTCTTTGGCATTTTGTTCCATAAGATCTTTTGTCAAAATACGGGAATCGCGCGAGGAATCCGCGCTCACAAGCCCAAAAAACAGTCCGAAAAATAGTATTACAAAGGCTTTAAAAAAGGACATTGTCTCTTTATCTCCTCAAAATTTCTTCCACGATTCCCGCGCCAAAAGGGAAATTCACGACACTGTTTTGGACGCACCTTATAAATACCGCAACACCGCTTTTCCTCATCAAAAAAGACGCACGCATAGCCATCACTTTTTACATCAGGCTTCTCGATGAGCGAATAGCGTTCGCCCACGGAATAGACAAAACGCTCATAAAATTCCTCTGTGCTGAGCTCCAAATACTGCGCGATTTGCGCCATTTCATCATGATCCAAAAAGATATATCCACTCTCGCCACAGCAACAAAATCCGCCGCACGCTTCGCACGCTGCCCCATCAAAAGCAAAAAGGAATCCCTCTTTTTTTACAATGCACATTTGATACTATGAGTCCCCGCGCGCTTAAAAATTGCCCTCACTTCGCTTGTGTGCTCCTTGTCCGCATAGACAAACAGCGGGGGCAAAATTTTCAAAATACTCCTAGAGCCCAGTCGTGCTTGGATCATCACCAAAGTCGCCTCCTTATTGCTTCGCGGATGCACAAAACGCGCATATTCGGCGTTAAATCCCTGTTTTTTTAGCTCAAAAAAGACGCGATCGCTCTGTTTGGAATCAAAGCAGAATATGAAGATTCCGCGCGGTTTTAGGAATCTTTTCAGCTGCCCTAAAAGCTCCTTAAAAGGGAGATTCTCCTCGTAGCGCGCCGCATAGAGCGAAGGATTCTCGCTTTTTAGCACCTCTTTGTGGTAAAAGGGCGGATTGGAAAGCGCCACATCAAAAGGCAGGCAAGATTCCGCGCTTAGGCTCAAGAAATCGCGCTCAAGCACCTCTGCACAAATCGCATTCACACGGATATTTTCGCGCAAATAGGTCGCCATTTCGCGCATTTTCTCCACCACGACTAGCTTAATCTCCACATCTCGCGCACATAAAAGCCCCAAAACACCGCTCCCCGCGCCGATTTCAAGGACACGATTCCCTCTTTTTAAAAACGGGCGCGCAAAATCATACAAAAAGAGCGTGTCACTATTATAAGCGTAGCCGTTGATGGGCTGATAAATCTGCACAAAAATCGCTCCTAAACAAGCTAGAGGGCGTATTGTA
Source organism: Wolinella sp. (assembly GCA_052173415.1). GTDB lineage: Bacteria > Campylobacterota > Campylobacteria > Campylobacterales > Helicobacteraceae > Wolinella. The sequence continues at coordinate 72,991 of JBQMYQ010000001.1, forward strand.
TCTAAAATTGAGTGCACAAATTGGGATTTCACGCCTTTATATTTTTGCCTTAATTGCGCCACTTTTTAGGAATCTGGCTTTTTAAAAATCTCTGCACATTACCTAGGGCAACATGCCTATTTTGGTATAATCCGCCCCAAATTTCTCTCGCAAGGAATCAACCTTGGTCATCAGTGTGCCCGCAACTAGCGCGAATCTAGGTCCAGGATTTGACACGCTAGGATTGGCTTTAGAGCTAAAAAATCGCTTCTGCATCAAGCCTGCGAGCATTTCAAGCATTCAGATTAGAGGTGAAGGAGCAAAAAATCCCAAACTCCGCATAGACAATATTTTCATGCGAATTTTTAATGAAACGCTCCTGCGCCTTACGGGTGAGAAGAGCTCTACTTTTAGGTTTCAGTTTCACAATCTAATTCCTATCTCTCGCGGTTTAGGAAGCAGCTCAGCAGTGATTATAGGCGCGATAGAAGCAGCCTTTTTAATCGCGCAAAAAGAGCCTAATCCGCAGGAGATTCTCGCGCTCGCGCAGGACTATGAAAGCCACCCGGACAACATCACACCCGCGTGTGTAGGGGGATTTACCGTGTCGGTGAATAACAAAGGGGCGATCTCATACCTCAAAAAAGAGCTACCCAGCGCAATTAAAGCCGTCGTAGTAATCCCTAATCGCTCCATCTCCACAGCCTATTCGCGCCAAAGCCTCCCCAAACGCTACGCTAGACATGATTGTGTCTTTAATCTCAGCCACAGTTCATTGCTCGTGGCTGCCTTTTTTAGCGAACAGTGGGAAATTTTGAGAGAGGCAAGCCGTGATCGCTTCCATCAAGAGGTGCGCATGAGGCATTTCCCTGTGCTTTTTGAAGTGCAACGTATCGCGCTTAAAAAAGGTGCGCTCATGAGCACGCTCTCTGGGAGTGGGTCGTCGTTTTTTAACCTCTGTTTTAGAGAGGATTCCCGTGCTTTGGCGCTGGGGCTAGAAGAGCGATTCCCACAATTTCGTGTTTTGGAACTTGAATTTGACAATAAGGGCGTAGAATACGATGATTGATTTAAGTTGCATTTTGGTATAATCCATGCCACACCCCGTCAGAATGTGCATTCATTGCAGAGGTCGTTTCAATCAGCGCGATCTTTTGCGCTTGCAATGCGCTCAAGCGACCCTCCTTGCCTACACGGGAATCGGGAGAAGCTTTTACCTCTGCGAGCGTTGCATAGAAGAAGAGAAAGCTCTCGATTCCCTCTGTCGAGTCGCTAAAATCAACAAAAAAGAGAAACCAACCATTCGGGATAGCCTAAAGGAGATTGCCTATAATGCAAAAAGTCCGAGTCCAAGAGGTCATTAATGAAACAGGTGCGAAGAGCAAGGATGTTCTTGATAAGGCTAAGGAGCTCGGTTTTAACGTCAAAACCGTCTCTAGCACCCTCTCTCAAGAAGAAGCCGAGGAGCTGTTTAACTACGTTTTGACGGGCAAGAATCCGCGCCCAAACCCCGCTCCGCAGAAGAAGAAAAAAACCGCCACAGCGCAAAAAAGCGAGGCGCAAGAGGCGAGCGAAACCAAAGAAGATAAAAAAACAAAGAGCAAAAGCTCCAAAAAGGGGGGCGAAGAGACACCCAAAACAAAAAGTAAAACCGAAGAAAAACCCCAAAAAAAGAGCACAAAAAGCACCAAAACAGAGCAAAAAAAACAGGGCAAAGAGGAGGGATCCGAAGAGAAAATAACGCAATCTTCTTTGGATTCCCAGCCTAAAGAGGAGATTCCCGAAGCGGTTGCCCCTGTTGCCAATCAAGAGCCCCCCAAGGAATCGCTTGCCAAAGCCACGGTGCAAAAGCGTGTCGGATTAAGAATTATCAAAAAACGCAACAATGAGGGTGGGCAAAAAGATTCCTCCAAAGAGACAAAAAGTGGCGTCTCTAGCGGAATCAAGAGCCTGCAAGCACTCCTTGGCGAGACGGAGAGCAATTATGAGCGCAAAAAGAAAAAAGAGAAGAAAAAATCCCTCGCGAGCTCTTCAAAAAAACACGAACATAAAATCGATCTCTTAAGCGACCGAAACCTCAGCTCCTCGAGTGATTTTGACGATGAGCAAGATGAAGTTATGCTCTTTGACTTAACTATTCGCGACGAGAAAGAGGAACAGGACGAGGAAGTCGTAAAAAGAGTTGATGCCAATAGGATTAGAGGGCAAAAGCGCGCGCCACTTTTTGAGCAGGGAATCCGCCGTTCCAGAAGGAAAAAGCCTCCAAAATCCGCAAATACCAAGCAGGAATCTACGAGTAGCGAGATTGAGATTCCTGAAGAGATTCGGGCGTATGAATTCGCGCAAAAGACCAATAAAAGCGTGGGAGAGGTAATCAAGGTGCTATTCAACCTCGGACTTATGGTTACGAAAAACGACTTTCTTGACCGCGATTCCCTTGAGATTCTCGCGGAGGAGTTTGGCATTAATATCGTGATTAAAAACACCTCCGAAGCCCTTGAATACACAACAGAATATGAAGACGCAACGGAAGATGAAACGCTGGTTGAGCGTCCTCCGGTTGTTACAATTATGGGGCATGTTGATCATGGGAAGACTTCGCTACTGGATAAAATCCGCAATACTAGGGTTGCTTCGGGCGAAGCGGGCGGTATCACGCAGCACATCGGTGCATACACGGTAACAAAAAATGGCAAGAAGATCTCTTTTATCGACACACCCGGACACGAGGCATTTTCAGAAATGCGCGCTAGAGGGGCGGAGGCAACAGACATCGTCATCATCGTTATCGCCGCTGATGATGGCATAAAGCAACAGACCATCGAGGCTCTGAGCCACGCTAAGGCTGCAAATGTGCCCATCATCATCGCACTCAATAAAATCGATAAGCCCGATGCAAATCCCGACAAAGTCAAAGCTGAAGCCTCAGACCTCGGATATTCGCCACTTGAGTGGGGCGGGGAGTATGAATTTGTCCATATCTCGGCTAAGACGGGCGAGGGAATCGACCACTTGCTTGAGACGATTCTCATTCAATCAGAGCTTTTGGAGCTGCGCGCAAATCCAAATAAAGCCGCTAAAGCCGTCGTCATCGAGAGTAGCCTAGAGAAGGGCAAGGGTCCGATTGCGACGCTCATCGTCCAAAACGGCACGCTTAAAGTAGGCGATAGTATCGTCGCAGATACCGCTTATGGGCGGGTTCGCGCGCTACTTGATGATTTCGGGCAAAATATCCAAAGCGTCGGTCCCTCAGAAGTTGCTGTGGTTGCGGGACTTAGCGAAGCTCCTATGGCAGGGGCGATTCTCATCTCTGTGGAGAATGACGCGATCGCAAGGGATTATGCGGAGAAGCGCGCGCTATACTTGCGCCAAAAAGAGCTCAGTCGCTCCACCAAAGTATCACTTGATGAGCTTAGCTCTATGGTCGCTGAGGGGCAGTTAAAAACCCTGCCCGTAATCATCAAAACCGACACTCAGGGTAGCCTTGAGGCGATCCGTAGCAGCCTTGAGAAGCTTCGCAATGAAGAGGTGCGGGTCAATGTAATCCACTCAGGAGTTGGAGGAATCACAGAGAGCGATGTGATCCTTGCAGGAGCGAGCCACAACAGCGTCATCTTGGGCTTTAACGTCCGCCCCACAGGGAGCGTGAAGAATCGCGCCAAAGAACTTCATGTCGAGGTCAAAACCTACTCGATCATCTACGCCCTGCTTGATGACATCAAAGCCGTCCTAGGGGGCATGATGTCTCCTATTTTAGAGGAGGAGAATACAGGTCAAGCCGAAGTGCGCGAGACTTTTGTGATTGCAAAAGTGGGCACGGTGGCGGGCTGCTTTGTGGTTGATGGCTCAATCCAACGGGGAATCAAGGTTCGCCTAATCCGCCAGGGAGTCGTGGTCTTTACGGGGAATATTGCCTCGCTCAAACGCTTCAAAGACGATGCAAAAGAGGTCGCTAAGGGGCATGAGTGCGGAATCATGCTGGAGGGCTACAACGACATTCAAGTGGGCGATGTCTTTGAAACGTATAAAGAGGTTCAAAAGGCTAGAAAACTCTAATGTATGAAAAAAGTATCAAGCTCCAACGGACGCAATCGCTCCTAAGAGAGTTGATCCCTGAGGCTCTCGCGACACTCTCTGATACGCGGCTAAACTCGCTTGGCGTGGTCGATGTGGATTGCTCAAGGGGCAAATATCATGCCGAAGTCTATCTCACCGCTCCTTTGGCTACACCAAAAGAGCGAGGCGAGATTCTGCGTCAGTTACGCCGTGCTGAGGGGATTTTGCGAGATTATTGCTTGAGCGCGACAGGCTGGTTTAAGTGCCCACATTTTCACTTCAGCTTTGATGATTCCAACGAAAAAGGGAATCGCCTTGATGCAATCTTTGAGCAGATACAAAAAGAGCGAGAAGCGCGATGATCACGCCTGAAATGACCCAAAAAATAGAAAAAATCGCCGCCTCCTGTGATTGTATACTCTATGATGTGGTGCTGCTTAAGGAAAACGAGCGAGCCATTGTGCGCGTCTTCATCACCAAAAGTGGAGGCGTGGGCTTGGAGGAGTGCGAGCGCGTAAGCGAGCTACTCTCCCCGCTTCTTGATGTGGAGGATCCCGTCGCGGGCGAATATTTTCTTGAAGTTAGCTCTCCGGGGGTTGAGCGGGCTTTAAAAAAGCCCGAGCATTTTTGCCACTCCATCGGCGAACTAGTGAGAATCAAGCTCGCTGATCAGCGCGAAATCGAGGGCACAATCACGGCAGCGAATGAAACGGGCGTTACGCTTAATGAGAGCGAGGAAATTCCCTACACTCTTATTAAAAAAGCCCAAACGTTCTATCGCTGGTAATGCCTTATGCCTCGCAAGCAGGAGGGAATCCTCGCTTCAGTTTTGCCCTTTGATGCAACTAGCCCTTGCGATTCCCTTGCGGTTCCCTCTGCCAAAGAGAGTGCTTTACATTCCGCTACTTCTGCTTCTTTGGCAGATTGCAAAACCGCGCACTGCACGGGCGATTCCCGCCGATTCTCCTCTTTTTTGCCCCATGATTTTTACATGGATCTTGCGCTCAAAGAAGCGTGGAAATATCAGGGACTCACATTTCCAAATCCCGCTGTAGGGAGCCTTCTGCTCGGAGCGCACGGGGAGATTCTCGCACTTAGAGCGCACAAGCAAGCAGGCGCGCCGCATGCCGAAGTGCTCGCCCTGCAAGAGGGCTACGCGCGCTTAAGCGGCGATGATCGGATTCTCGCACTTACGCAATCACGGGATATTCACGACTATCTTTTGCGCCATCACAACGGAATCTTTGCCCAATGCACCCTCTATGTGACGCTTGAGCCCTGCAATCATGAGGGCAAAACACCCCCTTGTGCCCGCCTGATTGCAAGCTTAGGAATCGGGCAAATACTCATCGGCGCGCAGGAAGCGCACCCTCTTGCAAGCGGGGGAATCGCCACGCTTAAGAAGCAAAAAATCCCCTGCATTGCAGGAATCAAGGAGGAAGCCTGCCGTGAGCTTCTTACGCCTTTTGCGCGATTTCATGAGAAGGGGCGATTTTGCTTTTTTAAATGGGCACAAAGGCTAAATGGCACGCTTGCACCGGGAATCATCAGCTCGCTTGCCTCAAGAGAACATGTCCACGCCCTGCGAGATAAGATTGATCTGCTCATTATCTCGGGCAAAAGCGCGCGCGATGATGATCCGCTCCTTGATGCGAGGCTCATTCAGGGGCACGCGCCTGATATTCTTATTCTTACGCGCGATTCCTGCAACATTCCTCGCTCACTCAGGCTCTTTAGCGTGCCTCATCGCCACGTCCTCATCGCCACGTCACTCGCGGAATTAGAGCGACACATGCGCCCCTATCGCTACATCATGATTGAGGGCGGGGCGGGGCTTTTTAGCGTGCTTTTTGATTATGTCGACCTTTTTTTGCTCTATCTCGCCCCCTCTTTAGAGCAAGGAAGCGTTCATCTCCACATTAAAAATCCACTTAAACTGCTCCATATCCACACGCTAGGCGAGGATATGATTGTGTGGCTTGCTAAAGCCCCTCCAGTGTGCTCTTAAGCTCGGCGATCACGCCATTCATCGCCCTATTCATCGCACTTGTAACCTCATAAACATTCAGGCTATTCAGCTTCTCTTTTTTGGTGAAAATCCACGAATACGCCCCCTCGCCTTCAAAGCTAAATGCCACTTTCGCTAGAGCATACGTCGCGCCTTTTGGCTCGATTCTTACTTCAAAATTGAGAATCGTGCTCTCAAGTGTATGGGGCAGCACGGAAGTGATGGGTGGAGGGACAATCTCTAAGCACGCATCACTAAGTGCGCGAATGAGAAGCTCCTGAAACATCACAGCAGGCGTGCTAACCCAGCGTTGCGTGTGGTGATATTCCACGATTCCGTTGCGGACATAGCGGATCTCGTGGCGTTCAAGCTCTAGCGCCTCCATGACCGCATTCACACCGATGGTTCTTGCAGGGAGACATGTTTTTGTAACACCCTGCCCCAAATACGAAAGACTATAAGGAGTCTGTGGATTGCTATTTTTAAGCGAACACCCTCCAATAAGCCACATAAGCAATAAAATCCCGATTCCGTGCCTCATAATTACTCCTTATTATCCGATTTTTGGAAGTTGCCAGCCCTTAAAATATCCAAAGAGCCTAAACATAAGCCCGATTCCCGCGACTAATATAATCGTCCAAAGGGGCAAACTCCCTAACTGTGCCTGAATAAACGTGAGTAAAATCGCGCACAAAATCGCCACTGTGCCGTAAAATTCGCTCACAAGCACAAAGGGAATCTCATTAATCATCACATCGCGCAGCATTCCCCCACCCACAGCGGTGGTAAATGCGAGCACCACCACACCAAAGGAGTTGAAGCCATATTTGATTCCCACCATTGCGCCCGCGATGGAGAATGCCACCAGTCCTATCGCGTCCATGACGATGAAAATCACACCCCGCTCGATGTGATCGCGCCGATGTAAGCGAAAAAACAGCACCGCTACAAGCGTGCAGAGAATCGTGAGCGCGGGATAGTATTCTTTAAAGACAAAAGGAACCTGCCCAGAGATCGCATCGCGCACGATTCCCCCGCCAATTGCCGTAGTAAATCCCGCAATCATCACACCTAAAATATCTAGATTCCTCCGCACCCCCACGAGGAATCCGCTCACCGCGAAAGCCACTAGCCCAATCATGTCAAAAATCCAGAAATACTCCACGCCTAAAGCCCTCTAGTAGCGATTCTTATACTCGACATAGCGCACCGCACTCGCAAGAATCTCCGCCACCTCTTGAGGATTTAGCTCGCGCACGAATTTCGCAGGAGCACCCATAATCAGACTGCGCGGGGCAAAACGCTTCCCTTTGGTTATGAGCGACCCTGCGCCAATAATGCTATCCTCGCCAATCTCCGCACCATCCATCACGATCGCACCCATGCCCACAAGGCAACGATTTCCAATCTTGCACCCATGCAAAATCGCCCGATGTCCGACCGTAACATCATCTCCGATCACAAGTGGAAATCCATCACTCTTATCTGCCCGTGTGGCGTGCTCGACATGAAGAATCGAGCCATCTTGAATACTCGTGCGATTCCCGATACGAATGGAATGAACATCGCCACGGATCACCGCGCCAAACCACACCGAGCTATCCGCACCGATACTCACATCGCCGATGATGTAGCTCCCCTCGCAGATGAACGCACTTGGGTGGATTTGTGGGGCGATTCCCTCAAAGGGAAGTAGCATTTAGCTCTCCTTTAGCATTCTTTTAGAGAGGCGTTTGGATTTTGTGTCCTCTTCATCGCGCTTGAGCGACGCATAGAGCATGCTTACATACTCTTCAAAAATCCTTTGACTGCTCACACTCTTGCCCTCGCTCACCACTCGCTGATAGCTGCCATCTTCCTTGAGCTCGTGCGCTTGCACGTTATCTTCGATTTGAAGTTTCAAGATTCCCAAAAGCTTCTCGGCGATTCCCTCGTCCATGACGGGAGTCATGAGCTCCACGCGTCGTTCAAGATTACGTGGCATGAGATCTGCGCTGGAGAAGTAAATCATGGGTATGCTATTTTTGAAGTAGTAGATTCTCGCGTGCTCCAGATAGCGTCCGATGATGGAGATGACGCGAATATTCTCGCTCACGCCCTTTAGCCCCGGTCGCAAGCAGCAGATTCCCCGCACGATGAGATCAATCTTCACGCCCGCTTGAGAGGCTTTATACAGAGCCTTAATCACGTCGATATCCACGATGGAATTTGCCTTAAGAATAATGCGCCCCTCTATGCCCATTTTCATCTCCTGCTCGATGAGCGAGAGGATTTTGGACTTAATCTGCAAAGGAGCGGCAGAAATGCACTCAAGCTTCGAGCGGTGCGAGAATCCTGAGAGATTATGGAAGAATCGCGTCGCATCTTGAGCAAATTCACGTTTAGAGGACATGAAGCTGATGTCCGTGTAGATTTTCGCCGTGGCAGGATTGTAGTTGCCCGTGGAGAGATGGACATATTCGCGCAGATTGTTGCCGATTTTCTTAATCACAAGGGCGATTTTTGCGTGCACTTTGAGCCCGGGCACGCCGTAGATAACGTGCGCACCTGCGGATTCCAGAGCTTTTGCCCAGTGGAGGTTATTCTCCTCATCAAAGCGCGCTTTAAGCTCCACAAGGGCGGTGACCTGCTTATTATTCTCCGCTGCCTCCATGAGGGCTCGGACGATGGGAGAATTCTTCCCCACGCGATAGAGTGTCATGCGAATAGAATAGACATCGGGATCTTTTGCGGCATTTTGGATAAAGCTCACAATAGGGTCAAAGCTTTCATAAGGATGAAACATCACGACATCGCTCTGATCGAGCACAGAAAGGATATTGGCGTTTTTATCCAGAGGGGGCAAAACGCGCGGTGTGTAGGGCGGATAGGTCAAATGCGCGAAATTTTTATTCCCCACGATCTGCCATAATGCGTTGAGATTAAGCGGGATCGTATATTCATAGGAATCTTCGGGCTGGGTTTTTAGGTGGGTATTTAAGAACGAATAGAGATCCTCCCCTGCGCCTGCACCCACTTCAAGACGGACGATTTCCCCTTTTTTACGGAGTTTAAGCCCCTCCTCCATGAGCTCCATGAAGTCATCAGCCTCTTCCTCTTCAATCTCCATATCCGCATTGCGCGTCACCCTAAAGGGCACATATTCGAGCGCCTCATACCCGCTGAATACCTCGCCGATGAACTCGCCTACGACCGTCTCGATGGGCACATACGTATTGTCGCTCATCTCAATAAATCGTGGCAACATTCGAGGAATGCGCACCATGCCAAACTTAATCTCACTCGGATTCTCGCTATTTTGAAGCTTCACGACGATGGCAAAGCTTAAGTTATTCAGATGCGGAAAAGGGTGCGTCGCATCCACAGCAATCGGAATGATAATCGGATAAAGATAGGAATTGAAATACTCCCTCAGCTCGCGCTTTTTCTCTTTATCCAACTCTTTGTATCCTTTGATAAAAAGCTTCTCTTTCTCAAGCTCCTTGCACACCTCAAAAAAGAGCGATTCAAGCGTCTTCTTTTCTTTATGGAGCGATTCCCTAATCGTGCTTAACTGCTGTAAAGGCGTCAATCTATCCGCGCCACTTTCGCTGATTCCCGCGGCATAGAGACGCTTTAGCCCCGCTACACGGATCATATAAAATTCATCGAGATTCGTCCCATAAATTGCGATAAATTTCAGCCGCTCAAGCAGAGGAGTCCTCTTGTTTTGTGCCTCGTTTAGGACGCGGGTATTGAACTGCAACCAAGAGAGCTCGCGATTGAAATAAAGCTTTGGATCATTTAGATTCATGGTCTTCTCCTAGATATGTGATGT
>JBQMYQ010000002.1:0-80590 GCA_052173415.1 Wolinella sp.
GTTAAACATCTTCGCGACGATATATTGATAATTTTTAAAAAAGAAAAGTGAGGCAATAAGCACATACACAAGTCCCATACTGCCGAGCTTTGAAGAGTTTTCCATAAATTTATCAAGGTGCTCGGAGACCACTTCGGTGTTCGTAGGCATGAGATTCCCAAGGACAAAACCACGGAGCTCCAAAATTTGCTCTTGGAAATTTGGCAAACTTGCCATGAGCGAGAAAAAAATCAACAAAAGCGGAATGAGCGCAAAAATCGTGTAAAAACTAAGGCTCGCGGCATAAAAGCTAAGCTCTGAGCCAAAAAATTCAGCAAATGCTTTAATGCGAATGAGTATTTGTTGAGGCAAGATTCCCCGAATTTTCATGACTAATGACATGTTGTGGCTATCTCCAATCCATACGAACGAATCATCGCTATATCTTCACTAGGCGTATTTCCCTTTGTCGTGAGATAATCGCCCAGCACCACGGCATTGATCCCCGCGTCAAAAAGCGGCTTCTGGTCCTTACCAAACACCCTCTCGCGCCCGCCTGCGCTCATGAGCCTAGCCTCAGGCAGATATTCCCTCGCCATACGCACACACTCTAACGCCTCTTCCCTGCTCATCACATCGACATCAAGGGGCAATGCCTCGTTAGGAATGTAGAAATTGATCGGCGAAGTATGCGGCTTTAGTGTCGCAAGTGCGCAAAAAAACTCTCGTCGTTCGCTCCAGCTCTCACCCACGCCAAAAATCCCCCCTACACACAATCCTAATCCCACGCTAGCGGCGTATTCACACGTCGCATATCGCTCTTCCCATGTATGCGTCGTGCAGATTTTATCAAAATAGCTCTTCGCCGTCTCAAGATTGTGATTGTAGCTATCAACGCCATTTTTCTTAAGCTCTGCCAAAGATTCCCTATCCGCACTTCCACAACAGGCGATTAGATGCACTTCTTGCCACGATTCCTTAATCGCACGTGCGGCTTCTGAAATATACGCCACCTTGCGGGAATCTAACGACCTCCCCGCAGTTACGAGGCAAAATCCAAGCGCACCCGCCTGCCTTACCCGCCTTGCCTCACTCAAAATATCCTCTAAATTTTTCTGACGATATTTGGTAATATCCGCGCCATATTTCGCACTCTGCGTGCAATACGCACAATCCTCAGCGCACCCGCCACTGCTCACATTACAGATCGAGCATAAAAAAATCCCACTCATTTCGCCTCTTTTACCTCCACTCTTTCCTTGCAATCAATGCACTCCAAGACCTCTTTTTTGCGATACATACGCTTTGCCATCACTCCGCCACACTTATCGCATTTCGCACTGGTGGGCTCATGCGCACTTATGAATTTGCACTTCGGATAATTTGCGCAACCATAAAAAGTCCCTCGACGCGAGCTACGTTCTACAATCTCACCACCACATTTGGGGCAGGGAATCTCCAAAACCTTTTTAGGACGCGCGCTACTTTTGAGTGATTTGGTGTTTCTGCACTCGGGATAGCCGCTGCATGCGAGGAATTCGCCATTTCGCCCACGCTTTTTCACCATAGGTTTGCCACATTTTTCACACACCTCATCACTTGCCTCATTGAGCCTGCTATCTTCGTTTGGCTTAATATATTTACACTTCGGATAACCGCTACATGCGATGAATTCGCCATATCGACTTTTGCGCCTCACAAGCTCCAAGCCGCATTTGGGGCAGAATTCCCCCGTGGGGATCATCATCTTCTGACTCGCGATATTTTTCTTACCCAGCGCGATTTTCTCATCAAATTTTTTATAAAACTCCCACAACACGCCCTGCCACTCTTTTTTCGCTTCGGCTATCTCATCGAGCTCCTCTTCCAAGCTCGCCGTAAAGTGAGAATCGACAATCTCATTGAAATGCACTTCCAGCATCTCGATTACCTGAAATGCCACCTCCTGCGGAGCAATCTGCTTTTTCTCAATCGTAATATATTCGCGGCTTGCAAGCAGAGAAATTGTCGGTGCATACGTCGATGGACGCCCGATTCCTAGACTTTCCATCGTTTTAATGATGGACGCTTCAGAATAGCGTGCAGGAGGCTCGGTCTCATGACGCTCACATTCGCATTTTTGGATCTTGAGTGCCTCATCGCTTTTGAGTGCGGGCAAGAGTTTGTCCTTATCCTCACTCCCAAGCACACGATAAAAGCCATCAAAAACAAGCTTACGCCCGCTGGCTTTGAATATTCCCTCTTTTGAAGCGATGAAAATATTTTGCAACTCAAACTCCGCGTCATTCATCTGCGAAGCGAGGAATCGATTGTAAATAAGCGTGTAGAGCTTGAGTTCATCGCCTTTGAGATATTGCGCCGCAAGATGAGGCGTGAAGTCCATCAGCGTCGGGCGTATCGCCTCGTGTGCCTCTTGCGCGCTCTTATTTTTTGTAGTGTAGATTTTTGCTTTGGCGGGCAAATATTCCACACCAAAATCCGCCTTGATATGCTCCCTAGCCGCGCTTTGCGCCTCCTTAGCGATATTCAGGGAATCGGTTCTCATATAGGTAATCACCCCCATAATTCCCTTGTGTGTCATCACTCCCTCATAGAGCTTCTGTGCGGTGCTCATCGTGCGTGAAGGCGAGAATCCAAGCAGCGAGTTCGCACTCTGCTGAAGTGTAGAGGTCATAAAAGGCGGGGGCGCGGAGACTTTGCGGTGTTTGTTCTCTATCTCCTTGATACGCCACGATTCCTTGGACAAAACCGCCACCATCGCTTTTGCCTCTTTTTCATTTTGAAGCGTAAGTTTCTCTACTTTTGCGCCCTGATATTCGATGAGCTCTGCCTCGATTCCCCGCTCAAAGAGCGCGGGGATTCTGTAATAGACAATCGGCACAAACGCCCGTATTTCGCGCTCCCTATCGACAATAATCTTAAGCGCGCTACTCTGCACCCGCCCGGCACTCAAGCCTTTTTGGATTTTGGACGCGATGAGCGGCGAGAGACGATAGCCCACGATACGATCAAGGAGTCGGCGCGCCTGTTGGGCATTGACCATATCCATATTAATCGCGCGCGGGGTCTCTAACGCATGCTTAATTGCACCTTTAGTGATCTCGTGAAAAACGATTCGTGGCAGACTCAAAGGGTCTTTATCAATCGCGCAGGAGATGTGATAGCCAATCGCCTCGCCTTCGCGATCCTCATCAGTCGCGATATAGATGTGCTGAGCCTTTTTTGCAAGCGACTTTATCTCTTTAAGGATTGCTTCGTGAGCCTTTTCTATCTTGTAATCGGGAATAAACGTGCCCTCCTCAATCTTAATCCCGAAGCTGTGCTTTGGAAGATCGCGAATATGCCCTTTGGAAGCGATGACCTCATAGTCGCTACCTAGAAAATTCTTAATTGTTTTTGCTTTAGTTGGAGATTCCACGATGATTAAACTTTTCAAACATTGCCCTTCTTAATTATATATAGGAAGCATACGGGGGTTTCCAAAGAGCGAAATTCTATCACAAAAAATTTTCTAAACTTTTTTGGAGAATTGGCGATATAGCTCTCAAGAAGCAAGGATGCTTCAAGCAAATAAAAAAGGAGTTTACCATGGCATTTCAGATTAACACCAACATCAGCGCGCTTAACGCACATGCGCAGAGCACATTCACAGATATGGGTCTTCGCAACTCACTAGAGAAGCTAAGCTCAGGTTTGAGAATCAACAAAGCGGCAGATGACTCTTCAGGTATGGCGATCGCCGACTCACTAAGGACACAAGCAAGCTCGCTTGGTCAAGCAATCCGAAACACCAACGATGGTATCGGTATCATTCAGATTGCCGATAAAGCGATGGACGAGCAACTTAAGATTCTTAATACTATTAAGACAAAAGCGGTTCAAGCGGCACAAGACGGTCAAACAACCGCAAGTAGGAAAGCAATCCAAGCAGACATCAACCGCCTCATCGAAGGTCTTGATAACATCGCTGCTACGACTAGCTACAACGGTCAGACACTTCTTGCAGGTTCTTTTACTAACCGAGAATTCCAAGTCGGTGCGTATTCTAACCAAACTATCAAAATGTCCGTAGGACCCACAAGCTCCGATAAAATCGGACAAGTCCGACTCGAGACTGGTAAAGCAATCTCTGCTTCAGGCAAAGTTACGATGAAATTCTCGGCTCTTGATGGCGGAAAATCTCAAATCCTTGAGAGTGTCGTCCTCTCCATGTCTGCGGGGACAGGTCTTGGTGCGCTTGCGGAGGTCATCAATAAAAACTCCGATAGACTCAACGTCCGAGCATCTTATGTCGTCCAAACGACTGGTAGTACGGCGATTAGTGGTGGAACCGTCGAGAATCTGACCATCAACGGTGTGAAGATCGGAACTGTCAATGATGTCCGCGCAAACGACTCTGATGGTCGATTAATCGCTGCGATTAACGCGGTTTCTGACCAGACTGGTGTCGTAGCATCCGTTGATGCTCAAGGTCGATTAAACCTCACAAGTGCCGATGGTCGGGGAATCCATGTATCTGCCGGTGGTGCGAGCATGGGTAAACTTAAACAAGGATTCAATGGTGGTCGCTTGACTCTTACACGACTTGATGCACGAGATATTGCTGTATCTGGTGCAGGAATCGGGACAGTAGGATTCGGACAAGTGAGCTCAACTGCGCAGGCAACTGTAAACCTACGAGAGGTTAGAGGTCAGTTCAATCAGAACGTCGCTTCTGCCTCTGGTGCGAACGCAAACAGTGTCATCGCATCAGGTAACGCTAATGGAATGGGTTCAGGTGTAACCACACTAAGAGGTGCGATGGTGGTCATGAATATCGCGGAATCTGCGATTGCGATGCTTGATAAAATCCGAGCAGACATCGGTTCTGTCCAAGGTCAAATGACAAGCACAATGAACAACATCACCATCACTCAGGTCAACGTCCAAGCAGCGGAATCTAACATTCGCGAAGTGGACTTTGCAGCAGAGAGCTCAACTTATAGCAAGCTAAATATCCTCGCGCAAGCAGGAAGCTACGCTATGAGCCAATCAAATGCCTCTCAGCAAAATATCCTAAGACTTCTTCAGTAGTTTCAGGAAGCTCCCAAGCCCTCTTTTGGGGCTTTGGGAAACTCCTCTACTCCACCATAAAACTTAGTGTCGTATGGTCGTTATTAATCTCGCAATCTTTATCCCCACTATCTGTATCGACGGTGCTTTTTAGATACCACAATCCTGCCTTCAGTGCTTTAAACTCAAATTCGCCATTAAGATCGCTCATCGCATAAAACGCTTGTGACATCTCACTCGTCGCATATCCACCAAAGCTACCGAAAATCTTCGCCTGTTTTAAAGGCTTGCCATCGCGCAGGATTTTAAACTTGACTGTCGTATCAACCTTAATCGTGCTACTCATAGGGACAATCTCCAACCCCTTTCCAAGCGGCTTAGTAACAAAATCATCACTACTTCCGTCAATATGCACAATTGCTTTACCTAGCATAGTCGTAACACCACAATACTCAACATCAGAGAGATCCTTTCGCGTCTTTCTCATATGCCACTTTCCATCAGTCTGCTTCACCCATGCCGTAGGCTTATAGGTCGCGAGTAAGATATAGCTACCCTTTTTTAAAGTTTTGCCCTCAAAGTTGTAAGATTCCCCGCCTTTGCTATTGTTTAGCACCACTTTGCCCTCTTTACCAATTATGCTCATGGGTTCAAAAATGGAGAGCCGTTCAGGCGCAATGGCCTCAGGAATCGGGAAATTATGCCCATAAATCATCTCTGCCTTAAACTTCCCGCCCTCATTTTTACCCACACTAAAAAGATTATGCGCAAAAAGCGGAAGTGTAGCTAACGCCAAGATAGGAATCGTTCGTCTCATGTTTTCTCCTCTAATTATAAAAATGGCTATTATTATATCTAATCCCTTCGGTTTACTGCTACAATTACGCCATGAGCACTCAAAATTCATCACTAGAAGACGCCCTAAACCTAGCCACAGATCTCTATGCAAGGGGTGATTTTTTAAATTCCCTCTCACTCTGCTCGCAGATTCTTGCGCAGATTCCCGCGCATGCACCATCATGGAATCTCGCAGGGTTAAACGCCATCTCCCTCGCACTTTATGACAAGGCGATCTCTTATTTCAGTGAAGCCTATACGCACGCACAAGAGCCAAGTTTCCTAAGCAATCTCGCCGAAGCCCATCGCAAAGCGGGGAATCTTAGCGAATCGCGCGATATTTTAGAGCGATTATGTGCGCACGATTCCCGCAATGGCACATTTGCTTTCAATCTTGCGCGCACATTGCAAGATCTAGGCGAAATCGAGCTTGCGCAAGAATCCTACACAAGGGCTTTAGAGCTTGATCCAAAAGATTGCGACGCGCTGTTTAATCTCGCAAATCTGCTCGCCGCACAAAAGCCGCGCGATTCCCTACCGCTCTACCAAAGAGCACACGAGCTGGGCGATTTACGCGCTACGCACAATCTTGCGCATACACTTGCGCAGTTGGGTGAAATTGAAGAATCGCTCGCACTTTATGAGCTACTTTTGGCGAAATCTGCAGAAAATCACGAGCTTCATTTTAACTATGCCAACACACTTGCGCGCGCGAAACGATACACAGAAGCCCTCACGCACTACACTCGCGCCTGCACACTCGCGCCTGCGATTCCCGCCTATAGGCTCAATTTAGCCTTTTTGTATCTAAAACTTAACGATCTTGCGCAGGGTCTGCCTCTGTATGAATCGCGTCGCGAACTCCTAGCGGAGTCAAATATTGCAGGGGCGAATATCGCGCATGTATGGCGCGAGGATTCCCCTGTAGTGCGTGAGGAAGCACTGAAAAATATGCGCGTTTTGGTCTTTTGCGAGCAGGGTTTTGGCGATACGCTGATGTTTGCGCGATTCCTGCCTTTGTTAAAATCCAAAGTCAAAGAGCTACTATTTTTCCCACAAAACGCGCTCGCGCCACTTTTTAAAGAGGCTTTAAAAACTCTTCCGCAAGCTTATGATCTCGCCCTGCCCCTCCCCTCGCTCCCGCTTTTTTTAAAAACAGAGGCGATTCCCGCGCCTTATATTGATGAACTTTTGAGCAATTCCCTGTGGGAAGCATTGAAGGCGCGGCAAAATAAAACCTCATCGCCCTGCCCAAAAATCGGCTTTATCTATGCGAGCCATTCGCAATTTCCCCAAAGTGCGCAAAAATCCATCGACCCAAAAATGCTCCTAAATGCGCTCGCACCGCTAGGTTTTGAGCTCTATTCGCTTCAATTTGAGGGAATCGCCAAAGAATTATGCGAAGAATTTGACGTGCAAGATGCGCCGTGTCGCGACTTTCTAAGCCTCGCACAAAGAGCACTTGAGATGGATTTTCTCATTTCGGTTGATACGGCATTTGCTCATTTAATGGGAATCCTAAACCTCCGCGGGGCAGTTTTATTAAAAAGAGACGCGGATTGGCGTTGGGGAGATGGAATAAGCTCATCATGGTATCCGCACCTAAAGCTTTTGCGCCAGCAAGATTCTTGGGAATCGCCCCTAAAAGAGCTCGCAAACTACCTCAAGAAGGAGTATCCATGCGGATAGAAAATAGCTTTGAGCTTCTCGCTTTTCTCAAAAGCCAAGGCTATCTTAAAAATCCCCCTCATGAGCTGTGGTGGCCAAATGGCGGGAGTTTTGAAGTGATTGTCGGGGCGATTTTGGTGCAAAATAGCCACTGGGAATCTGTGGAGCGCGCTCTTGGGCGCTTAAAGGAATCAGAGCTACTTTGCCCAAATGCTCTGGCAAATATTGATACAATCAAGCTCGCAGAGCTCATCAAAGATGTAGGGCTCTATAAAACAAAAGCCACACGTTTAAGGCTATTTTGCGAACATTTAACGGCGAGTTTTGGTGATTTTGAAAATTTTTGCGAAAATGTAAGTCGCGAATGGCTACTCAAACAGAAGGGAATCGGTCCTGAGAGCTGCGATAGTATCCTCTGTTACGCCTGTTTGCGCGATGAGATGGTCGCGAGCCGATATGCCTACAAGCTCCTATGCTCCTTTGGTTATGAGCTCGCGGAATACGTGGAGCTAAAAGAGTGGCTAGAGGCGGGAATCTACGCACATTTGGATGAAATTCATGAACTTTATGGTTATGCGATTCCTCTGCACAAGATTTTCGCTCGATTCCATGGGAAGATCGTCGAATACGGCAAAAATCACAATAAAAAATAAGGAATGCTTATGTTCTCTTCTCCGCTCAACCTATTTAAATCTATTACCAAAATCCCGCGTCCCAGCGGCGATACCGCGCTGATGCGAGAATTCCTAGTCCGCTACGCAAGCGAATTTGGTGCAAAAGTAAGTATCGATAAAGCAGGAAATATCCTCGCACAAAAGGGAGAAAACGCCCGCTTGTGCCTGCAAGCACACTATGACATGGTCTGCGTAGGAAAAGCCCCTGAAATCGAAGTTTATGAAGAGGATGGTTGGCTAAAGGCGCACGATTCCTCACTTGGAGCGGATAATGGCGTGGGTGTGGCATGCGCGCTACTTATGCTTAAGCAAGAGAGCAATCTGGAGGTGCTTTTCACCAACGATGAAGAGATTGGTATGCTCGGAGCTAAGGCATTGGAGCTTATCCCGCAATCTAAGCTCATCTTAAATCTTGATAGCGAGAATCTGCGCGAAATCATCGTAAGCTGCGCGGGTGGATACGATATAGAGCTCTCTATCCCCGCGACTTTCAAAGAGGCAAAGCAAAAATATAGCTATGAAATCGCTACGCAAGGGTTTTTGGGCGGGCACAGCGGAGTGGATATTATCAAGAATCGCCCTAATGCCTTAAGCGAGCTTGCGTGGCTTTTGGGCTCGCTTCCTGCGAATATTGCGAGCTTCTCCGGTGGCGAGAAGAGTAACTCCATTCCCGTGCATGCCCATGCGTTCATCACCACAAACGAGCCGCTGACGATTTTGCCGCAAAATTTCAAAAGTAGCGCGATTCCCATGCCATCAAAAATCCTGCACAAAAGCCCACTTTTACCCCTTTTACGCGCGCTTCACAGTGGCGTTTATGCATATGATGAAGCGAGCGCGGGGGCGGTGGATTCGCTAAATATTTCGCTCCTAAAACAAGAAGAAGAGGGATTTACCCTCACGCTCATGGGGCGCGCCAATAGCAAAGCCCTTTTGGAACGAAATTTGGAGCGGGTGCGCCTCATTGCTAAGGAATTTGGTATCAAAGAAGAGCGTGTCGTGGATTTCTACCCTCCGTGGGAGCGTGCCAAAGAGAGTCCAAATCTTGAAAAAATCTATGAAATTTTTAACTCCGAGCTTGGAAATTGTGCGATCCGCTCAATCCATGCAGGGCTTGAATGTGCCATCTTACAGGGGCGCATTCCCGGAGCGGAATTCATCTCCATTGGCCCAACCATCAGAGATCCGCACTCCGTAAGGGAATCGCTGGAAATTAAGAGCCTCAATCACTTTTGGGAACTTTTGCAAATCATTCCAAAAATCCTCTAAAAAGCAGGGAATCGGGCAGGATTCCCTGCAAGATCATGGCAACGACTAAAAAAGCACAAAAGCTACTTGAGATTCCGCGTGCAGTTTCCAACAAAACGTAACACCCTTCTGCACGGGTATATGACTCATGTAGTCAGATTTTAGCTACAATACCCGCCAGTTCTCTGTAATTTACATAAGGATGAATTATGTCCCTCAAAGATCTCTCTTTAGCGAGCAAAGTCAAACTCCCCATCATCATCTCGTTTGCCATTGGATTCTCTATCATTTTTATCCATTACAAATGGACGCTAGAGCAGATCCAAAATGAAGCATACAAAACAGAAAGTGCCACGATGCGCCAAGGATTTGAGCGCACGCTACATCAAAAACTCGAAATGGCTCTCACAAATGCCGTGATGATTGCGCACAATGATACGGTAATTCGCGCACTCAGGGAGCAAGATCGCACCCTAGCTTCTAGCTCTTTGCAAACTCTTTCGCGAGGGATTAAAGAGGGGCTGGGGATTGATAAGCCACAAATTCACATTCACACCGCTGAGATTAAGAGCTTTATTCGCAGCTGGAACAACAAACACGGCGATGATTTGAGCGGATTCCGCCATACGATTCTTGAGGTAAAGAAGACGCAAAAGCCTTTCCCTGCGATTGAGCTTGGGGTTGCCGGGCTCGTGATACGCGGGCTCTCTCCGATTAAAGAGGGAGGCGAATATATCGGCTCTGTGGAATTTATTCAGCCCTTTAATATCGTCGCTCAAATGCTTCGTGAGGAAGAGGAGCTAGAGCTTGTCATCGGGGTTGAGGAATCCGCCGTAAAGGACGTGGCTAAGGGCTTAAAAGACGCTCCTATGTTCCATAATCTCTATCTTGCGCAAAATCCTGCCACCATCAATCAGGGCTTTTTTGATGAGCTAAAAGAGGTAGATTTTAGCAAGGATTCCCACGCGCGAACAAATAACTATTTCATCAGCATGTTGCCTATTAAGGATTTCTCGGGGAAAGTCGTCGCTCACGCCTATGTAGGAGTGAAAAATAGCACTCTTGTCGCACTTATCAATCGCTCCAAAAACGCGCTCATTTCGCAGATGGTTACAACTGTTGTGATTTTCCTCGTGCTGCTTGTGCTTCTTGAGCTTGCATTGCGACTGGGAATCCTGCATCCAATTAAGAAGCTTGACGCACTCATTCAGGCTCTAAGTGGCGAGCATTCCAATCTCTCTTCAAGGCTTCCTATCACTTCACGCGATGAGATTGGGCAGATGGCAAGTGGCTTTAACCGATTTGCCGATAAAGTCGAGTTCATCGCGAAAAAAGCCGAAGAGGGGGCGCGCAATTCCAAAGAGGCGCATGAAGAGGCACAGAGGAATCTTCGCGAAAGCCAGCTAACTGTGGGTTTAACCAAACACATGACTCATGGTGTGATCCACAATTCGCAGAATATTCAGCAAAGCCTTCTAGAAAATATCGATAATGTCAAGGAGGTCAATGCACTCAACGAATCTAACGAAAAAGTCATCAGTAGCGTGCAGGAGAGCACGCATGAAATAACAAATGCACTTGAGGAGATTATCCATAAGATCGGAGGCTCTAAGCATAGTGCCGAAGGACTTTCAAAGAATGTTGATGAGATTATGAATGTCATTAGCCTTATTAAGGATATTTCCGATCAGACCAACCTCCTTGCGCTCAATGCCGCAATTGAAGCAGCACGTGCAGGCGAGCATGGACGAGGTTTTGCCGTGGTGGCTGATGAGGTGAGAAAGCTTGCAGAACGCACGCAAAAAGCCACAGGAGAAGTCGAAGCGAACATCAATATCTTGCGCCAAAATTCTGCCGAAGTGCTCAGTAACAACGAAGAGATGGAGAGCCAAGCACGAAGCTCCTCTGAGAAAATCGAGGAGTTCAAGAACACGCTCATGCGCCTCATTGAGAATGCTCGCTCCATACACAACGGCTCACAATCAATCGCCTATGAACTCTTTGGGAATCTTGCTAAACTTGATCATCTTGTATTCAAAGCAAATGCCTATTCCTCGATCTTTACATTCAATCCTGAAGCAACCTTTAGCGATCATCATCAGTGTCGCCTAGGTAAATGGTATGAAGATGGCGAGGGCAAGCAATTCTTTAGCCATACGCCAAGCTACAAGCTTCTTGAAGCTCCGCACAAAGCCGTGCATGATTCTGTGCTAAATTCCGTCGATTGCCTCATTAAGGGGAATTGTGTCCTAAGAAGCGAAGAGTTGATAGAGAATTTCAAAAAAGCCGAAGAAAATAGTAAGCTCCTCTTTAGTATCATCAACCAGATGACCAAAGAGGCGATGTCAGGCGTGCAGTAAGTGGCTTCTATTTTTAAGCCAAAAAATCCGCACATTTAGCGGGCGGAAAAACTCTAGCGCGCGCTCTGAATTGATGATCTCATCACGATCGCCCAGCAAGATTTCAATCTCGATTCCCCGAGATTGAAGCAGCGAAAAATCCTCCGCCCTCCACTCATAATACAAAAGCTCTCTAAGCTCCTCTGCACTCCCGCCTGTAAAATATCCTCTAGCCTCTTCGTCTCCACCGCACATCACAAAAAATCGCTCCAAATAGGCATGGGAATCGCGCTTAAAAGCACGCAACTGCGCCCGTTTAAACGCCTCATTTTTGTCATTAAAAAACGCAGGCGAGAGGAGCTGAAGCTTCTGTATGCGCCCTCTATAGGCGAGTGCTTCTTTGAGAGCCTTTTGTGCGCCATAGCTAAAGCCCGCGATAGAGTATTCCCCCTGTGTGAGAAACTCGCTAAAAAGCTCCTCCTCTCCACAGAATCCAAACCCACTAAAATATCTCATGCAAAATCTCTTGCACCTCCTCTTTGCTCAGGCGTTCGCTCGCTAAAAGTCGCTCTTCAAGCCTCTTTAGCACGTTTTTTGAATTCTCCAAAAACGCCCGCACCTCCGCCCTTGAGTGCGCGAGAATCGCCTGCGCATCATTGACATCGCCGATAATTCTCTCGCCCATACCATATCGCTCCGCCATCTCAAGCGCGAGGATTTTTGCCTTATGCAGATCCTCCTCGCAGTTGGTATAGCTCTCGCCATAAACCATCTCCAAAGCCACAAAGCCCGCAAGAAGCACCTTGATTTTATTGCTCATCTCGCTCTTACTCGTGAGCTCCTTATCAAACTCCCTGATTCCCTCATTCACGAGCGAGACCTTGTCAAACTCAAGCTCCATCCAGTAGGCGCACAGAGCCTTGGCGCATTGATAGGTCGCGAGAATCTTCTTCTCCTCATCACTAAAACTTAGCTGCTTGCGCTTACCCGATAGGACTTTGTCCTTGCTCGCAAGAATATCCTCATGGCTAATCTCCTCGCAATTCCGTCGCACCGCACGCAAAGCCGCTTCATTCACAAGCGAAGCAAGAGCTGCACCGCTAAATCCCACACTAAGGCGCGCCACTTCGTTAAGATCGAGATTGTGGCGTTTGCCCTTAAGATGAACTTCAAGAATCTTAATGCGCTCGGAGAAATCGGGCAACTCCACATAAATGCGCCGATCAAATCGCCCTGAGCGCAACAGTGCCTCATCAAGAACCTCAATCTTATTCGTTGCCCCGATCACAATCACGCCACTGGAATCCTCAAAGCCGTCCATCTCAGTGAGTAACTGATTGAGCGTCGTCTCGCGCTCATCATTGCGGTGCCCTCCGCGCGCCTTACCCACAGCGTCAATCTCATCGATAAACACAATCGAAGGAGCGGAAAGCTTCGCGCGCATGAAAAGATCTCGCACCCTTTTCGCTCCCATACCGACGTAAATCTGTGCAAAACTACTGCCACTTTGATAAAAAAAGGGCACACCCGCTTCGCCCGCTACGGCTTTGGCAATGAGCGTTTTCCCCACACCCGGAGGTCCCATGAGCAGCACGCCCTTAGGGAGCTTCGTGCCAAATTGCTGATACTTAGCGGGATTTTTCAAAAAGTCGATAATCTCCTCAAGCTCCTCTTTGACCTCCTTGATTCCCGCGACATCTTTGAAGGTAACATTAGAGACCATAGGAACAATTTGCCCGCCAAGCTCCATGAGCGTTGCACTCGCCTCTGCAGGCTTTGAAACGGCATTATTTGTCGGGGTTTTATTTGCACTGTTTTGAAGCTTCTGCTCGCCGCGCCGCGCAAACACTAAAACGCTAACAAAAAACAAGAACAGAAAAACCCCGAGGACTTCTGCGAGAATTCCCATGCCCTCGCCCTTAATTTCAATAAGTGCCTCAGGCATGAGCTGCCCAAGATTCCCCTCATAGAGGACTCTATACTCTTCTCCTTTGATTTTTGCGTAGAGATACCCCTTTTTAATATAGGCGTGTGTAGGCGTATTTTCGCGCACTAGAGACTCAAAAACTTGGCTGCTCACAAGCTCGGAGTTATCGCGAAACACGCTATAAAAAAGCAGCACAAACGCAACCGACAACGCGCCTAGCCCAATGGTCAGATTCCTAGATTTTTGCACGATTAATCTCACTTTCTACTTGATATTCGCTCACATCTATCCACTTCCCCGCTAGAGGCTGCTCTGAATGGATCTCAATGCGGTTAAAAAACTGATCCAGCCCTTGGAATCGCCCCGATTCCCGCTCATTCTCAAGCAACACCTGAAGCACTCCGGCTTTGCTACGGAAATGGCGATTATTCTCCCGCACCCGCTCTTGTAAAGCCCTCATGCGCTCCTTTGCGATATGCCCCGCGACATCATTCTTCAGCCTGCTTGAGGGCGTCCCCTCACGCGGACTGTAAATAAAGGCGTGCAGATGTGTCAGCGGAAAAGCGAGGAATCGTCGCCACGCATCTTGCCACACCGCCTCACTCTCACCCGGATGAGCAATAATGAAGTCCGTCCCAAGCGCATATCCACGCATAGACAGGCTCTCAAAAAGCGCAAGATCACCCTGTGCGTCATTGCGCCGATTCATAATTTTTAGCATCGCAGGACTAGTGTGCTGCAACGCGATATGCAGATGGCGCGCCATGAACGATTCCCCCAAAAGCTCCATAAACTCCTCATCAATCTGCGAGGGCTCAAGGCTCCCTAGCCTCAGCCGCCGCACACCCTGAATACGCGAAAGTGCCTTTAGAAGTTTAGCAAGATTTAACTTGCAATCTTTGCCATAACTCCCCATATTCGTCCCTGTGAGGACAAACTCGCTAAAGCCGTTGTGTGCGAGAATCTCCACTTGCGCGCAAATACGCTCCAAAGGGAGGCTCCTCGCTCTGCCTCGCACACGCGGAATAATGCAATAACTGCACGCAAAATCGCACCCCTCTTGGATTTTGACAAACGCGCGAGATTTGCCAACAAATTCCGTAATCACCGTGGAATCGACATGCTCCAAATCCCCTTTGAGCGAGAATCGATCCTTTTGTAGCAACAAAGAATCGACCTGCTCTTTATAGGAGTGCCCAAAAACCCCAAAGGCTAAATTCTGCGCAAAAAGCTCCTCCCCGCGCGTCAGCACGCCACACCCCGTGAGATAGACGCGCTTGCCTTCATTGCGCAGGCGTTGCAGATAGCTCCTCACACCGCTATCCGCGCCATTTGTAACGGTGCAAGAATTCACCACCACAAGATCCGCGAGCTCCTCAAACTCGGTCAATTCAAAATTTTTGAGATTTTTAATCATAATTTGCGTGTCAAAGAGATTCGTGCGGCAGCCAAAAGTCTTAAAATATACCTTAGGAATCATCACAAATGCACAGTGGGAATCGCCCCATCACCCAGTGTGGGAATCGTCTCGCTATTCGTGCGCACCGTCGTAGTGGGATAAGCGATGTGGATATCGGGCTCTTTTAGTAGTGCATCGATAATCTCCGCAGAAATCGTGCTACGCAACGCCAACGCCGAGTAAGAATTCGTCTGATACCAAAGCGAGATACGGATTCCATTCGCCTCTAACATCGTGAATGCGCGCGGATCGACGCTTGTGTTGCGCAAGGAGTAGCTATCGCGCAGGCGATTGAGCTGCTTGCGCGTAATCTCCGTGTAGCCCTTGGAGTAGCGTTTGGCAATCTCCATGGCAATCTGCACCATTTTTTTGTGATTGCTCTCAAAAGTAATCGTAAAGTCGATCCCATCCCACACGGTTTTCATGCCGTTGTGTGTGTAGTTTGCAAACATCGTCGTGAAAATATAGTTATTCGGGACGAAAATAATCCGCCCTGCGCGCCGATTCTCCATATAGGTCGTGAGCGTGACCCCCTCATGCATCGTAATGCGCAAAATCGAAATATCAATCACATCGCCCACATACGCACTCCCATCCTTCATCACGCGTATCCGATCACCCACATGCACGCTCCCGCCAATGACAATCACGATCCAGCCCAAAATAGACATAAAAAGATCTTTCATCGCGATCGCCAACCCTGCTGAGGCAAATCCAAGCACCGTCACAAGATAGGTAACATTCTCCAAATAGGCAAAAAGCAGGGTAAAAATCACGATTGTGAGCGTGAGGAAGTTGATGATTTTATTTGCAGTGTAGATGCGCTCATTGTCGTTGATGTATCGCTTCGTCCCCGCCTTGATGAGTAGCCCGAGCACAAAAAGCACCAAAATGGCGATACCGATATATCCAACTTTTAGCATCTGCGCCTTAATCTGCTCGGAGAGCCGCTGATTTTGCTCCTCAAGCTTCTTGCGATAAAGCTCCAGTGTAGTGGCAAAAATCTTCTCGGCAGATTCCAGCTCATTTCGCGCATGTTGCGCCTCTTTAAGCTCGGCTACTTCACGCTCGATTCCCTCAAGCAAGACAAGCTCGCCAAGAAGCTCCTCTTTTTTCTCCAAAGAATGCACTACATTTTGAAGTAGCTCAAAACTGCGCTCCAACGCCTCCAGCTCATGGCGTGATTGACGCATTTGCGAAAAAGCCTGAATGATAAGAATCGGATTGGTCACATTAATCGCCTCACCCGCCGTATTCATGGGCTCTATGAGCTCTTTAAAAGGATTATCCTTGTACTCCTGCATGAGCTCGCGCTGCTTTTGCAACGTCTCTAGCCTGCGCTCCAAGCTCGCGCGCTCATCTTTGTTTGCTGCTGTTTTGGGGCGTTTAGCGAGCGAAGAGATCTGCCCCTTCACGCTCTCAATCTCAAGCATAATCTCCTTGTATGAGCGAAAATTCCCATAACGCTTCATCCATGGATTGCTCGCATCTTCTAGGAATCGATTCAGCGTGCGCACCTCCTCGCGAAGATAATCGCTCTTCAAAAGCGCGCTGCTCTCTTCGCCCAAGCACAAACCCAAAGTAAAAAGCAATAAAATTACTAATCGCAAAACTGCTCCAATACACTTAAAACTTCACTTTTAGCTATGTTGTCACGAAATTCCACCGCGCCGATTCCCCGCGGGAGAATGAACTTAATGCGACTATTTTCGCTCTTTTTATCGAGGAAAAAGAGCTCATAAAACCGCTCGCAATCGGTGATTTTGTAGCGCGTGGGAAGCTCATAGCGCGCAAGTAAGCTCTCAATGCGCTCCGCTTCGACCTCTTGTAGGATTCCTAGCCTGCACGCCAGGGCATTTGCCATAACGATTCCCATGCTGACCGCCTCACCGTGCAGATAGTGCCCATATCCGCTCTCATGCTCAATCACATGCGCAAAGGTGTGCCCGTAATTGAGCGCGGCGCGGATTCCCCGCTCCTTTTCATCTTCAATTACCACGCGTGCCTTAATCTTTACACACTCTTCGCACACATGCAGTAAAAACGCGCGATCCCGCAAGTCATTTGCCTCAAGCTCATTAAAAAGCTTCGAATCGAAGGTTACCGCCATCTTCACAATCTCTGCGATTCCCGCGCCAAATTCACGCGATGGGAGCGTATCAAGGAAGGCAGGGTCGATGTGGACGCTACGAGGCTGATGAAAAAGCCCGATGAGATTTTTGCCAAAGGCGTTATTAACGCCCGTCTTGCCTCCAACACTCGCATCAACCTGCGCTAGAAGCGTTGTAGGAATCTGAACAAAGCCGATTCCCCGCTGAAATATCCCCGCGGCAAACCCTACCATATCGCCTACAACGCCACCTCCAAGGGCGATCATCAAAGATTTGCGATCAAGCCGATGAGTAAAAGCCGCCTCCAAAATAAGCTCGATGTTCGCAAGATTCTTATACACCTCCCCATCGGGAATCGTGCATATATAAACCTCACTTGCACACAGCTTGGAGAGCAGATAAGAGAGGTAAAGCCCGCCTACTTTTGGGTTGGTTACGATGAGGACTTTTCCCTCATGACTCAGGGCTTTGAGCGCGCCAAAATAGATGGGATAGCTCTGCGCTCCAAGCTCAATCATCACCCTCTTCATCTTGCACTCCCTTGCTTTAGAATGACGCATATTGTAGCCTTTTAGAACTTTATGGAAGCTAGCGCGGTGCATTTATGCTTACTTTGGGATAAAACCTCTGCGCATGAGTAGCCCGATTCTTGTAGTTTGTTTCAGCTAGGCTTGAGGTTTATCTCGGATAATTTTAGCCCTTTTATTTCTGAAACAAAAGGGCTGCCAGAAGCTTAGCAACACTTAAGAGCATTCACTCCAAAAGCAAAGCCCAAACGGACTAAAGTATTAATAAAGCCCTTGTAAAGGCTATTTGAGTAACTTTTTCGCCTCTTTTGCTTCAGGCGAATTGGGATAATTTGCGATGAGCGTCTCTAAAAAACGCTTCGCATTACCCTTGTCTCCCGTGTGTGCAAGCGACTTGGAGCTGTGAAGTAGTAATTTGGGCATATAGGGGGCTTTGTCAAAAAGCGTGGCACTCTCTTTGTAGTAATAGATTGCGTCTTTGTAGCGCCTCTGCGAGAATGCGATCTCACCAAGGAGATAGTTGCTCGAAGCGGGTTTGTATTGATTTTTGACTGTCCATTCCAAACGCTCCTTAGCCTCTGCAAGCTTTCCTTTTTCAAAAAGATTGGCTGCCTCTTTGTAGATATTGTGGCTATTTTCTTTGGAAAATTTCGGCTTGCTCGGAGTTGCGGGCGCAGTGGGCGTATTTGGAGTAGAGGCTACTTTTTTAGCGGTATTCTTAGACGCACTCGCCTTTGAGGTGGGATTTTTGTCTCCCTTCTTACTGCAAAGCTCCTCTATTTCGGAGCGAATTGCCTCAATATCACTCTTAGTCCGCCTATTTAGCTGCTCAATAAGCTCGCCTAAGGCGTGAATGCTCTCGCGCAAGGATTTGAAATTTTCATCATGAAGCGCAAAATTCGCGCTCACGCCTTTGTTGTTCTCTTCTAGGATTGCTTGAAGTTCTTTTTGAGTAAGGAATCCCCCGCCCTTTTCATTGCTTGAATTCTGGCTTGAATTCTGGCGGGTAGAGAGCGACTGAATTTTTCGATTCTGTCCTTCAATGACGCTCTTAAGCCCTTCTTGAGCCTCTTCCAAACCCTTTAACGAGCGATCAAGCTCAAAGAGCTTCTCTTTTATCTCATCAATCGCTTGGGTTTTATTTTTTGCATTTATCGCACGAACTGACGAGGCATTAGGATTAGAAGAGGAAGTGACATTTCCTACCTGCGCAGATTGCCCACCAAAAGCCGATGGCTCCCGTGCTTCAACTGCAAGGACAAACAGAATAACCGCGAGAATCGACCACCTAGCCATTTGATTGACCAAAGTGCTCAAATTCACGCGATTCCTAGAAATGGCGGACTAGATTAAGGAATGAGCTTAAAATCTACTCTTCGATTCTTAGACCAGCATCCCTTGCTCTTCTCTTGGCAAGCAGGCTTGCTCTCCCCGTAGCTAATTAGCGTAGTTTTGCTCTCATCAATGCCCTTAGCAACCAGCGCATCTCTCACAGCAATCGCTCGCTTAAGTCCTAGCGCATAGTTATACTCATCTGTGCCCCACTCATCAGTGTTTCCCTCGATTCTCACAGTGAAAGGTGCTACATCGCTTGCGCTCAAGATTCGTGCATTTGCATCAACGTTGTTTCGCATATCAGGGCGAACATCAAACTTGTCGAAGTCAAAATAGACGCTCTTGAGCTGAGTCTCAAGCTGTTTAAGCAAAGACGCACGCGCATCTACATCAGAGAAATTATCTTTCCCCGCATTTGCTGCAGAAGCATCAGCTGTTACAGGCTCTTTCACATCTTCATTTTTTGAAGAAGATACAGAACTCTTCTGACCGCACCCACTCATTAGCATTACTAACGCCAAAGAAACAATTGCTAAAAACTTTTTCATCAAAACTCCCTTATTTAAAAATGGTCTCACTATGTTAGCTAAAAAATCTTAAAATACGGACATCTTACCAATCCATGGATTGGATTCGCCCATTTGCCAGCGGAGAAAGGTAGCTTTTATTGTAATTCAGACGAATTATCCCCAGCGCGCTTTGAGTGCCACTATGCTTGAGATACATGATCGTCTCGCCATCTTTGGAGAATCGTGGCATCTGATTGATCCCATTAGCGGTCAAACGGCGAATATAATCACTTTTAGTCGAGACAAGGTAGAGGTTGAACGTATTGTTTTCAAATTCATGACTACTCTCGCGACTCGAATAGACGATGTATTGCCCAAAAGCCGAAGCGGCATTGTTGTTGCGTCCGTGGAATACCATCTGTTCCACCGCTTCGCTCCCATCAAGAGGGACAGCAAAGACATTGGGATACCCAAGGCGATCAGAGATAAATATGACACGCTGTTCATCTTCAACAAAATGCGCACTAACATCGATTCCTCGATAACGTGTGAGCTGTTTGGTCGCTTGTGTCTCCAAATCAAAGAGGAATATATCCGCCTGCCCCTGCGGAGCCATGGTCAAAAGGAGCTTCTTGCCATCATTGCTAATGTCTGAAACGACGAGCATGCCGCTACTCTTAAGCACTTCTCTACTCTCGCCCGTGTAGAGATTGTGATAAAAGAGGGTCGGCTTATCGAGATATTTTGTGTAATAGATGGAATCTTGCTGTGCATTCGCCCATTTGGGGAAAATATTGAGCCGCCCGTCCTGAACAATGGGGCTTTGAAACGTCAGCGTGTAATCCGCGACCATGATTTGGCTCACGGAAGGAGCGGTATATTTCGCAAGCACCACGAAGCGATCCATCCATTCAATCGAGGGGGCTTTGATGTAGCTATTGATGTCAATGGCAATCTTGTGCGCGGCAAAAGGATAGCGTTCCTCACGAGTCGCACGGTAGGATTTATTCAACACGAGCTCCCCGCTGTTGATATCATAGAGGCGCAATTCAGAGACGATTCCCGCGCGCTCATGCACCGTTTTCACGCGCGCGACCAAATCGATCTTCCTCTCTCGGTAAGAATCAAACTCCATTGCCATTTCAAAAGGCATGCTTCCTCCCTCTTGAACGTTGAAATGGGCACTCATCTTGAGGTCGCCTATAACCATTTTATAGACACGTCCGCTCAAAAGACGCTCCGATTCCCGCGAAGAAGCGTATTCAACGACAATCAAAGGCGTATGTGCAAAATGCTTCACCACCTCAAGCGTCGCATCGACTGCAAAAAGCGAGCTGATCCCCAAAAATAGCAAAATTAAAATCCTCATTGCCTATCCCTCTGTCTTAAATGTAACTTCAATATCACTCTTTTCTCCGTGCAAAAACGGAGGAAATTGCACCTCTTTTAGCTGCTCCAAAAACTCCAAAAGTGCAGTATCAAAGGCGCTGTTCCCGGACTTTTTTGAGATTTTGAAGCTAAATTCTCCCTTTGAAGTAATCGTGATGATCGCTTTGGATTCTTCATTGGGTGCAAAACCCACAGGATTCCAGCGGGAGTGCAATATCTCACTAATCTTAGCGTAAAATTCATCGTATTTGCCCGTAGGAGGGCTAAAAGTCAAGCTGCTTTTGATATGAGTATCCGCTAGGATTTTCTTAAGATTCTCCTGGAGTGCATCGGGTTGCTTCTCTTGTTTAG
Organism: Wolinella sp.; assembly: GCA_052173415.1. Lineage (GTDB taxonomy): Bacteria > Campylobacterota > Campylobacteria > Campylobacterales > Helicobacteraceae > Wolinella. The sequence goes on from JBQMYQ010000002.1 coordinate 21,406, forward strand.
CTTGCTTACCTTGCCGTTTTTTAGCAGACTCATCATGAATATCTGAGGGCTTCATCTTCTCTTTTATAGGTATGCTCGCCTCTACTTGTTTGAAAAGCTGATTTAGCCCGATTCCCACCTGTGGCGTGCGTGAGGCACTTTCTTTGGCGGGAGGGAGCTTTTTTTCCGCTTCTTCTTCTTTTTTTTCAACGCTGAAGCTTTGTGGAGCAAGCTCAACAAGTGAAACTCTATATTCAGAGCGCGTCTTTTGTGGAGCACCATAGCGTGTGGGCTTACTCTTGTTCGAGCCTGTATAAAAAAGCAAAAACAACAAGAGTAGCCCATAGCTGCAAAACGCAATCACTGCGCTTGAGAAATGAAGAACTACATTACCCATCAGTCACCAGTGATATTCGCTGAAATCCCGATTTTTTAACACTTTTTAGGATAAATATCACATCACCATAGCGTAGATTCTCATCTGCCAAAATATGAACTTGTGTCTTTCTATCATAATCGCGCGCAAAATGAAGAAAATTATCGGGGAATCCTGCATCAAATGCGTATTGCTGATCTTTGATGTAAATCCGCCGCTTGGAATCGATGCGAATCTCTATCTTTGCATCTTCAATCACTTTGGAACTTTTTGAACCCTTAGGAAGTGAAATATCCTCTTTATAGAGAACCACGGGTGCAGTCACCATCAGAACCGCCAAAAGCACGAGCATAATATCCACAAGTGGCGTGATATTGAGGTCTGGAGCTTCGTCCCAGTTGAAGTCGCTCCTCATCATCTATCCCCCTCGCTCCTCTTCAGTGGGCGAGATGAGAAGCTCGATTTGCATCTGCAAATATGAAGAGAGAGTGAAAGCTTTGCGCTTTAAAAAGAGATGGAAGGAGTAGGCAGGAATCGCCGTCAGGATTCCCGCAGCGGTCGCTATAAGAGCCTTAGAGATAATCGGAGCGATCACATCTAATGACGCACGCGAACCTCCTTTTCCAAGCTCAGAAAACGCCTCGAGTATCTCCATGACCGTGCCAAAAAGCCCGATAAAGGGTGCAGTAGAAGCAATCACTGCTAGCATCGTAAGCCCGAAAGTAGCCTCTTGAAGTGCCTTTTGGTGGCACACTTCAAGAATTTCTCGGCTGATACGATTCCGCCTTTTAACACAACCACTGAGCAATGAAATGCGAGGCAAATCCGATTGCCCCAAGAGAAGGCTCTCTAGCGAAGTTTGCTCTCTGTCGATATAGCCACCGATGGTAAAATAGCGATAGATAAAAATCCAAATCGTGAGAATAAAGTAAAAAGAGAGCCAAGCGAGCACAAAAATGCCCACTGGCCCGATATCTCGAATAGACTCGAAAAGGGAACCAAAAAGCGACATTATTAAAGGGAATTTTTCGCCACAGACTCGATGCGCGAGACTACAGAAGAGATCGCGACATTGTTATCTGTAGCCTGCGTAAGAAGCACCCTAGCACTATCAATCGCCGTAGCCACCTCACTCTCGCTATCACCACCAATAGCCACCGCCCCATCGGCTAACACATCGACACTCGTCGCATCGACCTTGACCTGCCCCCAGTTGAGCGCGACAATCTCTCTTTTTCCATCGCTCTTCTCAAACTCAATCACACCCACAGAGAGGAGTGTAAGGAGATCGGCATGCCCCGGTAGCACCCCAAACTCGCCCTCACTCCCCGGCAAGGTAATGCTCTTGACATCACCAGAGAAAATCCTCCCCTGGGGGGTAACAATATTTAACTTCATTAGCTCCATTCAATGCTCCTGACCTAAACTAGGCACTTGCTTTCATTCGCTCAGCTTTCTCCAAAACCTCTTCGATTCCGCCCACCATATAGAACGCATTTTCAGGGATATGGTCATACTTACCCTCTAAGATTCCCCTAAAGCCCTCAAGCGTATCTTGAAGTGTTACATATTTACCCGGGCTACCTGTAAAGACCTCAGCGACAAAGAATGGCTGAGAGAGGAATTTCTCGATTCTTCGCGCACGTTCGACCACGCGCTTATCCTCTTCTGAGAGCTCGTCCATACCGAGAATCGCGATAATGTCTTGCAAATCTTTGTATTTTTGAAGCACCTGCTGCACCCCTGTGGCGATCTTGTAATGCTCTTCTCCGACCACTTGTGGATCAAGAATCCTTGAAGTTGAGTCAAGTGGATCCACCGCAGGATAGATTCCCTTCTCAGCGATTTTTCTATTCAAAACCGTAGTCGCATCAAGGTGCGCAAAAACCGAAGCTGGAGCTGGATCCGTCAAGTCATCGGCAGGGACATAAACCGCCTGCACCGACGTAATCGAGCCCTTTTTAGTTGATGTAATTCGCTCTTGAAGCTTACCCATTTCACTTGCGAGGGTTGGCTGATAACCAACCGCTGAGGGAATCCGCCCTAAAAGCGCAGACATTTCTGCCCCCGATTGAGCGTATCGAAAGATGTTATCAATAAACATCAACACATCAAGCCCCTTCTCGTCTCGGAAATACTCAGCCATGGTAAGCCCCGTGAAAGCAATCCTATTTCTCGCACCGGGAGGCTCATTCATCTGTCCGTAGCAGAGGGCGACTTTATCTAAAACGCCCGATTCCTTCATCTCGTGATAGAGGTCATTTCCCTCACGCGTTCGCTCGCCCACACCCGCAAAAACGGAATATCCACTGTGCTTAAATGCCACGTTGTGAATTAGCTCCATGATGACGACGGTTTTACCCACTCCCGCACCGCCAAATAGCCCGACTTTCCCACCTTTTGAATAGGGGGCGAGCAGATCCACAACCTTGATTCCTGTCTCAAACATCTCAGTCTTTGTGCTCTGATTCTCAAATGTAGGTGCGCTGCGGTGGATCGACCATTTGATAGGATCGCGAAGCTCCTCGCCCCCATCAATCACATCGCCGATGACGTTAAAGATTCTCCCAAGAACCTGCTCGCCTACGGGTACTTCAATTGATTTACCACGCGCGGTAACCTTGATTCCCCTAGTCAATCCCTCAGTCATATCCATAGCAATCGTTCGAACACGATTATCACCAATATGCGCTGCAACTTCCAAAACAAGCCTTTTTGGCTGCCCTTCGATATTGTAATTTACATCAATCGCCTCATTAATCGCCGGCAGATATGAAACAAAATCAACATCAACGACAGGCCCCATAACTTGGGCTATTTTCCCTTCCATCTATCTACTCCTTTTATTTCATTGACTCAACGCCAGTGTTAATCTCCACCAGCTCCGTTGTGATTGCCTCTTGTCGAGCCTTATTGTATGCAACTGTCAAGCTCTTAACTAACTCGCCTGCATTATTGCTCGCTGCGTCCATTGCCTGCATTCTTGCACTATGCTCCGCTGCAAGGGAATCAATTAGCGCATAATACATATTAAACTCGACATACTTTTTTGCAAGCTGCTCAAGAATCTCTCGCTCTTGGTCACTTGGCTCAACTTCTACCAAGCAAGGAATCTCCTGCATCTTATACGCACCCGTATCCACAGGCAAAATACTCCGAACCTTAAGCTCTTGGGAGATCATATTTTTAAAGCCATTATGCACAAGCACCACTCGATCGGTTACGCCGTTGAGAAAATCCGCAATCGCCTTATTAATAAACTCTGCAGCTCTCTCATAATCGGGCGTGGCACTCAGATCATTGACTTTATCCAAAAGCTCCACTTCGTTGAAGCTAAAAAAGCCAATCCCTTTCTTCCCGACTGCGCGGAGGCGAACTTTAATGTTCCGATTCTTATATTCTGCCATCAAGCGCGTAACTTCTTTAATCGTCGCTGCATTAAATCCACCGCAAAGCCCCTTGTCCGCAGTTACAAAGATAATATCCACCATTTTGATTTCACTATCTTCTCGTGGGAGAAAATAGGGGCTCTCCAGTCCGCTAAAGCCACTCTTTTTAATTTTTGCTTTAATCTCCTGAAAGACCTCTGTAATCCTCTCTGCATAGACTTTGGAGCGCTTTGCCATCTCCTCAGCCTTTTTCAGCTTTGATGTAGAGACGAGCTTCATCGCTTTGGTTGTCTTTTGCGTATTTTTAACGCTGGTGATTTTCTTCCGTATCTCTTTTAAGTTGCTTCCCATGTTCGATTCCCTAAGTTAAGCGACGAAAATCGTCTTAAACTCTTCTAATGCCTTGGAGAGCGTCTCTTCAGTTTCCTTATCAATCATTTTTTTAGTTCTAATATCCTCGAAAATCTGCGGATATTTTGCCTCAATGAATGGATAAAGCTCCGCCTCGAACTTCGTAATCTTATTTGCAGAAACATCGTCCATATAGCCTTTAGCTCCGGCAAAAATAATGACCACCTGCCGCTCAATAGGCAAAGGTGCGTAAGGAGGTTGTTTTAAAACCTCAACCATTCTCTGCCCACGCTCGAGTTGCTTGCGGCTTGACTCATCAAGGTCGGAAGCAAATTGTGCAAACGCTTGAAGCTCTCGATACTGCGCAAGATCAAGTCGCAACGTGCCCGCAACTTGCTTAGTTGCTTTAATCTGCGCTGCACCCCCGACCCTAGATACGGACAATCCTACGTTAATTGCAGGACGAACACCCGAATTAAACAGATCAGTCTCAAGGAAAATTTGCCCATCAGTAATTGAGATGACGTTTGTGGGAATATAAGCTGCGACATCGCCAGCTTGGGTTTCAATAATAGGAAGAGCTGTCAAAGAGCCGGCTCCTAACTCATCGCTGACTTTGGCTGCACGTTCAAGAAGCCGAGAGTGCAAATAGAATACATCTCCAGGGAATGCCTCACGACCCGGAGGGCGACGAAGGATAAGCGACATCTCGCGATATGCCACCGCATGCTTGCTGAGATCATCATAAATAATAAGCGCATGTCGCGCGTTATCACGGAAATATTCACCCATAGTTACGCCCGTATAAGGAGCAAGGAACTGCATTGCCGCAGAATCGGAAGCAGGTGCATTGACAATAATCGTATATTCCATCGCACCATGCTCTTCAAGCTTGCGAACCACCTGAGCAACAGTCGATTCCTTCTGTCCGATCGCGACATAGATACACACGACGTCCTGACCTTTTTGGTTGATAATCGTGTCAATCGCGACGGTAGTTTTTCCCGTTTGACGATCCCCGATGATAAGCTCTCGCTGACCGCGACCGATAGGCACCAACGCATCGATAGCCTTCAAGCCCGTCTGAAGTGGCTCATGCACGGATTTTCGCTGCATAATTCCCGGAGCCTTCTCCTCGACAAATCGATATTCATTCGTCTCAATCGTGCCTTTGCCATCGACAGGCTCGCCAATTCCATTAACCACTCGTCCCATGAGCGCATCACCCACAGGGACTTTCATTAATTTGCCCAACCTCTTAACTGACGTGCCCTCTTTGATGTTTTTGCCTAAACCCAAAACAACGACACCTACGCTGTTTTCTTCGAGGTTTGATGCCAAACCTCGATCACCCGTGTCAAACTCCACCATCTCATAAGACATGACATTTTTCAGCCCATAAACTTTCGCTACTCCATCAGCAAAAGCTATGACACGCCCCGTCTCCGCCACATTAACATCTAGCTCAAAGCTCTCGATCCGCTCCTTAATAATCGAGCTGATCTCATCTGCTTGCATCTTCGCTACCACTATTTCTCCTTTCTTAAAATTAAAATGCTTGCAAAATATGATTTCTCAAATCATTGATGAAACGATCTCGCAAAAATGAGACCTCGATTCCCAAATCTTCGACCACTAGTCGCACACCCTCTAAATTCTCCTCTCTTTGCGAAAGAACTAGTTTGGCATGCAATTTCTTAGCAAGCATAGCCTCAATAGCCTTGAGTGTTGCCTCATCAAAGGCTTCCTTGAGTGTCAGAGTGGCGACATATTCATTGCGACTTTTTGCCAAGAATCGCTCAAGCTCTTTGCAGATATCAGGAAGGAGCTCCAAACGATTCCGCTCCGCGAGCGCCTTTACAAAATTAATTAACCTCGTCTCGCCAACCCTTTTACCCGCTTCCAAAATATCAATCATCACTTGACTTTTTAAAGCCTTGGGAATCTGTGGTGATAAAATCACATCAATAAAATCCTCAGATCTAAAAGCCTTCTCGCTTTTTTTAAACCACTCCAAAGCAAGAGGGATTTTCTCCTCTCCTATACTCTCGACCAACGCCTTGGCATAACGCTTCGCAACCAACTCCCTCATCATGCCACCTTCTTTAGTAAAATATCCGCATACGCGCTCTTCTCAAGCTTAGTCGCATCACCACCAAAGAGCTCGGAGAGGATCTCGCCAACTACATCTCGCTCCCTTCTTCGCTTCTCAAATTCCATGGAATCTTGATAGTGTCGGATCAAGTGCTCTACCTCTATTTTGGTATTTTCCTCTATTTTTTGAGTGAGCAACAATGCCTCTTTGCGCGCAGAGACGATTATTTCCTCAGCTTTACGCTTCGATTCCTCAAGTCTCTTTTGGGCTTGCTCTTTTGCATGTTTAGATTCCTTGAGCTTTTCTTGGACTTTGCTAAGCTCTGTAGCAATCGATTCCTGACGCGCGACGAACATAGCCTTAATCTTACCTGCAGCCAAATAGTAGAGAATCGCGACATAGATAACAAAATTAATCGTCCGCTCAATAATATCCGTCCCTCCTCCATCAGCAAGCAAAACCGTAGGAATCAAGAGACCTATAAGATAGATTCTACTCATCAATACTCTCCCTATAATTGACTTATCTTAGCTTTCAGACTCTCGCGATAGAGAGGCATTTGCGCAAGGAGCGAGCTTCTGAGCACACCCTCCTCCTCTGCAAGAACCTTTAAGAACTCTTTCTTCTTTTTCTCTAGCTCCTCATGCTTTGTGGTAATCTTTTTCTCAGAGATTGCCATCGCGCTCTGGATCGCTTTCTCTCGGATCAAATTCGCCTCTGACCTCGCTTGTGTGAGGACCCTAGCCGCCTCTGCATCAAGAAAAGCAATTTCGCTACCATTATTTTGAATACTCTCCAAATCGCTTTTAATCGATATATTCCGATTGTCTATGAAAGTCAGCAACGGCTTATACAGCCACTTATTCAGCAGATACACCGACAGGATAAAGATGGTAAAAACGACGAGCATTAGCCAAGGATTAACACTCAAACTCATCAACACTCCTTAAAAAATTTTTCGATTCTAGCACGCCTACCTCATCACTTTACTTAAAAGTTGAGATGTGTTAAAGATTTAATAAACCCTCGAACCTCCCTCTCTTCTTTAAAATCCAAAATAATTTTCGACCCCTTTAAGGTCACACTCAACCCCATCTCCTTCATCAGCACAACAAGCTCATGAAGCGAAGCACTATGGTCATGCTCGACTCTCTTTGTCTTAGAAGCACTATTTTTTTGCGGTGTATCCTCTTTGAGATTCTTAATCAATGCCTCCGTCTCACGCACACTGAGCCGCTGCCCGATAATCGAATCAAGAGCAACTTTCTGCTCTTTTGGCTCAAGTGCGACTAAAACCTTTGCGTGCCCTTGGGTAATCTCCCCTTCAAGAAGCTGTGTTTGCACCTCATCACATAAGCTCAAAAGTCGCAACGTATTAGTAATCTGCGTGCGGGACTTGGAAATTCTCTTGGCTAGCTCCTCGTGGGTAATCCCATAATCCTCAAGAAGCTCTTTGTAGCTTTGCGCTAGGTCAATGGGGTTAAGATTCTCGCGCTGAATATTCTCAATCAATGCCACTTCTCGTAGCTTTGCTACCTCAATATCCGCGATGACTGCCTTAATTGTAGGTAATCCCGCGAGCTTAGAAGCACGCAATCTCCGCTCCCCAGCAATTAGCGAATAGCCCCCCTCATCATTGCTAAGGACGAGAATCGGCTGTAATAGACCATGCTCTTTAATGGAGTGCGCGAGCTCCTCGAGCGAGGCGGAATCAAAGTGCTTGCGCGGTTGAAAGGGGTTTGGCTTTATTATATCAATATCAAGCTCCACCACAAGCTCCGAACTGCTACTCAGGTCATTCTCATATGCGCGCTCTACCTCGCCTAAAATCGCCCCAAGCCCGCGACCAAGTGCCACGCCTTTCTTTTTTGCCACGATTATGCCCCTTCCAAAATGACTTTTGCAAGGTTCTGATAAGCAACATTCCCTGATGATCGCACGTCATGAAGAATAATCGGCTTTCCAAAGCTCGGCGATTCCGCTAGTTTGACACTCCGAGGCACGACAATAAATGAAGAACTGTCGCGATCTTTGAGGAGATGTTTGCCAAAATGTTGCGTCAAATCGGCAAAAACCTGACGTGAGAGATTGTTCTGCGCACTAAACATCGTCGGGAGGAATCCCCTAATCACAAGCTTAGGATTGATCGCTCGGCGAAGAAGCTTCATTGTATTAAGCAGCTGCACCACCCCCTCAAGCGCAAAATACTCACACTGGACAGGAATAATCACCGAATGCGCCGCCCCAAGCGCGTTGATAGTGAGGGGTCCGAGCGCAGGTGGGGAATCGATAATGATATAGTCATATCGATCCACGACCTCCTCGATTTTATCACGCAAGATGAGCTCTCTTCCGTTGCGCCTATCATCATAAAACTCCTTCTCGATTCCTACAAGACCGATATTTGATGGAGCGATAAAAAGCGTGGGAATCGCCGTCTTTTGCACGATTTGCGAGAGGCGACGTGTGCCGATCATCACGTGGTAGATGTTAGACTCAATCTCATCGCGGCGAATCCCTAAACTCGCCGTCGCATTGGCTTGCGGATCGGCATCGATGAGTAGCACCTTCTTCTCCGCAGCAGCTAGTGACGCCGCCAAATTCACCGCCGTGGTCGTCTTCCCTACTCCACCCTTTTGGTTCGCAATCGCTATAATCTCGCCCATATCCAAATCCCCGTCGTTCCTAAAATCATCTCGCGCTATAAATCTTCTCGCCGTGAAGCAAAAGCGCACCATCGTCACATAAAAGAGCCTCCCTAGCGTGCACCTGCTCCCCTTTGTGATGAAAAACAAAGTCTGAATTAAGCTTGAATTCTACCTTGTATTTATTAAAAGTTGGCTTCCATTCCCACGGTTGTTCAATCTCGCTCAAAAACTCCTCAATTACCCCATTCCACGATATTTCAGGCTCAAGAGCTCCATAAATTTCGCTCGGAGTGATGAGATTTGCCCCGATTCCCACAACCAAAGCTTCGCTGATTTTAGAAGTGAGCACGCCTCCGAGCTTTTTCTCCGCAAGATATAGGTCATTAGGCCATTTGAGCCACACTTTTGAGCCACGCCGCTCCAAAATTCGCTTGAAATGATAGCCAAAATAGATGGACGCAGAAACGATCGGAAGGTCGTTAGGCAAGCTCTTTAGAGAGAGCGCAAAAGAGAAAGTGAGCGCGCGATTCCTCCCCTCCCAGCGATTCCCGCGACTGCCGATTCCCGCACTTTGGCGTTTGGCAATAATCGCAAAAGGGGGCGCGATTCTCCCCGCGCGCACCTCATCACAGAGCCATAATTGCGTGGAGGGTAGCTCCTCAATATAGCGTATCTCCACGCGTGAGCCTCCTGCCATTGATGTAGCTCAGCGCGTCAATCTCCCTTTTGGATGGGGCTTGCACACTGAAAATTTTCAAAATCCCCTGCGCACAACCCACGACCACGCCATCACTCTCAAGAGCCAAAATCTCACCCTCCTGATGAGTGCCCTCTTCGCTAATTAGCGCAATTTCACGCAGTTTCAATCCGGAAGCGAGATGGATTCCTGGCCAGCCCTTAAAAGCGCGGTAAAAATCATACACCCTGCCCGCATGGAGGAATCGCATCTCCCCTTCGCATTTTTGGATCTTTTTGCAATAAGAGCTATCCGCCTCAATCTGAGGAATCGCGCGCAGGCTAGAAAATCGCCTCAAAGTTTTTACCCCTAACGCAGCCGCTTGTTTGGAGAGCTCCTCAAAAAGTCGCGCACTATCCCAAGTTTTAGGCACTTTGATGAAGCTAAAGGCAAGCACATCGCCACAATCCAGTCCCTCCTCCATCAGCATCGCGCTCACGCCACTAAAATTATCGCCCCGCCGTAGCGATTCCTGAATAGGACTCGCCCCGCGATAAAGCGGGAGAATCGAAGCGTGCAGATTGATACAAGGCGCGATATCCAAAATAGCGCGTGGGAGGATTTTCCCATACGCCGCCACAAGGATGAAATCCGGCTCAAGCGCGCGCCACTGCTGCTCCAAACGCGCCTCTTTCAGATTCTCCGGCTGAAAGAGCGGCACATGCGCAAGCCGCTTGAGTGCGAACTCCTTAACTGGCGGCACACTTAGCTCTTGCTTTCTCCCTGCGGGCTTATCGGGCTGTGAAACCACCCCGACTACCTCGATGTCTTCGCACGAGCAAAGTGCCTCCAAAATCACCCGCGCATACTCGGGTGTCCCCATAAATAGCACACGAATCATGCCTCATCTCCTGTGATAAATAGTGTCCCTCGCTCATGGATTCCCTCCAGCAAAAAGTAACGCGCATCGCTTAAGTCAAAGCCATTTGCTAAAAACATCTTGCCTCCGCGCTTCATTAGAAAGTCCGCCGCTTGGAGCTTTGTGACGATTCCTCCTGTGGCAAACGCGTGATTGGGCGAGGCGTGCGCCTCAAGCTCTTGCGCGCTCAAAGCATGGATGACCTTGCGTAGCCTCGCGTCGGAAAACTCCCTAGGATTGCGGTCATAATAGCCATCAATATCGCTCAAAATAACTAGCATCTGCGCCAAAATAGTGCGCCACATGCGCTGAAAGGCGGTCATTACCGCCAAAAACTGCAAGCAAATCAAGCTCCTTAGTCGCCACCGCGTCATTTTCATTAATGATTAGGAAGCGCGCGATTCTTTAGCAGAACTTTCACGGTGTTATGGGCGTTTTCTGTGCGTTTGCGAGAATCAAAATCAAAAGCCGAGAGCAACATCTGCGCGGGTAAAATCCCATGAGGCGCGAGCTTCTCGCGATAGAGATTCATAAGAAGTGGCTGTCCGATCGCTGCGAGTGCTTGACGGTTTGGAATCGTCTCTTTGGAGAGCCTAAGAGCCGTGTATCCCGTAGCGACCGCCGCTGAAGTAACCAAAATGACCTCATATTTGTGCGTGCGCAACTCGGCGATGAACGCACAGAGGGAATCAATGCGCTCAAACGCCATCTCCTGCCCTTTGCTTAACAGCGCGCTTCCGACCTTTAGCACGAGCCGCTTCATGCCCGCCCCCTCAAGCTCGCATAAAGCAGGTAGATAAGCGACTGGATATTCGCGTGCGTAACCGATGAGATCGGGAGGATAAAGCGCGGAGGGGGAATTGATATGAGAGGAATCGATGAGGAATCGGGCGATTCTTGCTTATTGTGCGCTTGCTTCTCCTCTATCTGATTCCTGCCTATCTGCCTCTCATCTACTCGATTCCCGTATGATTGTGACCCTACATTTTCACATAAATCACTGGCAATATATGTGGGAAGCCCATCTGCAAGGGGATATTTCGGATTTTCATTAGGAGTGATTCCCAGCTCTTGCAAGAATCGAGCAATCTTCTCTCTTACCTCATGAACTGGGAGGGAATCGACCCTTGAGAGCGCGAGTGCAAAGGGTCTTCGGGCAAGCTCAGGGCTAAAACGCTCCAATTCCCTCCGCAAAATTTTAAGCTGCTCCAGAGGCTCGCGATAATTCACCAAATCAATCACAAAAAGTAGCATTTTTGTCCGCTCGATGTGGCGCAAAAACTCTAACCCAAGCCCCTTGCCCTCGCTCGCCCCATCAATAATCCCCGGAATATCCGCCATCACGAAGGAGTGAAGCTCATCGACATTCACCACGCCCAGCGCAGGGATAAGCGTCGTGAATTCATAATCCGCCACCAAAGGACGCGCATTTGAGAGCGTGGAGATGAGCGTGGATTTCCCCACATTAGGGAATCCGACCAACCCCACATCGGCAATGAGCTTGAGCTCCAGCCGCACATGACGCTCCTGCCCTGCGATTCCTTCTTGCGCATAGGTAGGACGCTGATTGACCGAGCTTTTGAAGTGAAAATTCCCTAGCCCCCCTTTACCCCCCTCCAAAAAGAGAATACGCTCGCCCCCTTTTTGCAAATCAAGCAGCAGCTCGCCGCTCTCGTAATCAAAAACCTGCGTGCCGGGTGGGACGATGACGATCATATCTTCGCCACTTTTGCCACTCATACGCTTCCCCATACCCGGCTGCCCGTTTTTGGCATGGAAGTGCTTCGCGCCTCTAAATTTTGAAAGCGTATCGGTGTTGGTGTCCGCCTCAAAGTAGAGATTGCCCCCTTTGCCGCCATCACCGCCATCAGGACCGCCCTGGATCACATATTTTTCACGACGAAACGAGACGGCTCCTGCGCCGCCTTTACCTGAAGCGACGTGAATATCGACCTTATCTACGAACATCTACACAATACCTTTTGCATTTTCAGATGCGCTCCTTAGCCAAAAGCTCGAGTCACTTTGGGAAGTTTAGGGGAGATTTTATCTTATCTTGGAGGGCAAAAGGTAAGATTCCCGCGCCAAAACAGCGAGGAATCCACCAAAAAAGCTTAAGAAGCGGGGTAAATGGAAACTTTTTTACGATCCTTATCTTTGCGCTCAAACTTCACCACGCCATCAATAAGCGCAAAAATCGTATGATCCGTGCCGATTCCCACATTATTGCCGGGGTGAATCTTTGTCCCTCGCTGACGAATAATAATATTACCCGCTCGGACAAATTCGCCACCAAACTTCTTCACACCTAAGCGTCGCCCCGCGGAATCGCGGTTGTTCTGGGTGCTACCTTGACCTTTTTTGTGTGCCATCTCTTCTCCTTATGCAGCAATCTTCACGATTCTCACGCGGGTAAAATCCCGTCGAAAGCCTCGCTTGGTTTTGCTATCTTTTCGTCGTCGTTTCTTAAACGTAACTACCTTTTTCGCCCTGCCCTCATTAATGACTTCTGCTTCGACCTTGGCACCCTTTATCAGGGGATTCCCAAGGGTTAGCTCGTCATCTTTGCAGATCGCTAGAACCTCAGAGAGTTCCACTTTTGACTTCGGCTCAAGGCTCATTTTATCAAGAAGGATAATATCGCCCTCTTGCACCTTGTATTGCTTGCCTCCATTCTTCACAATCGCATACATCGCTATTCCTCGTAAAATATTTTGGAATTTGACCTCAAAATCGCACGCTCAAAACTTCGTGCAGAAATTAAAAGAGCGCGAATTCTACACAAGTCAATGTTAAGTTCTCTTTAAAGCGATGCATTCAATCTCAACGAGCGCATTTTTGGGGAGCATCTTGACTGCCACGGTGCTCCGTGCGGGTTTGTGATCCCCGAAAAATTCCGCATACACCTCATTCATCTCGCCAAAATCTTCCATATTTGCAAGGAAAACGGTCGTTTTTAGCACATTTGCAAGCGCGCTTCCCTGCGCGCGCAAAATATTTTGAAGGTTGCTTAGCACCTGTCTTGTTTGCGCCTTTACACCTCCCTCTATCATCGCTCCTTTGGGCGTGAGCGCGATCTGTCCCGAGGTAAAAATAAGCCCCTCTGCCGCTACTGCCTGAGAGTAAGGACCGATCGCTGCTGGAGCATCTAGTGTCATAACCATTTCCATAACAAAATCCTTTGCAACCTCAAAAAATAGGGGGTAATGTTACATCAAATTCGCCTACGATTCCTAGGTAGTGTATAATCCGCCTCAACATAAGTGAAAATCCCAAGACAAAGGAAAAATCATGAAAAAATTCCTCGCTTTCTCTTTAGCGATATTCACGCTCGCCTATGCGGACAACCTCATCGACATGCCTAGAGTAGAGTCTGAAGCAGACGCTTTTGAGGGTAATCTCAAGCGACTTACAGAGCAAAATCCACCTAACACCGCTTATTACGTCAATGCGCGCACGGGCGAAGTCTTCTCTGTCTCGACCGCTTCTACAAAGCTAAAAACACACGAGATTCCTAAAAAAGTGCGCTCATTAGGGAAGATTCCCGCCCCTATGCCTGCGTTTAATCCATGCCGTCCCTCTAAGATTCCCTACGAAATACAAGAAGAGCACATCGAACTGCTTCCTTGAAAGAGTGTCCGATTCCCACAAACAGCGAGGAATCGTGGCATATGCAAGTGGATTTAGTCTAAGAGTGTCTCTTTTAGTCGCTCATCTGCCCTAAATCTCACGGAGCGCGACGCATTAAGATGGACAAACTTATCCGTCCCGGGAATCTTGCTCCTGCGCGCGCCTCGCTCAAGCATACTAAAAGTGCCAAACCCCGCAAAATGGACACTCTCTCCTTTGGAAAGCTGCTCGGATAAAAGCTCAAACATCGCATCAAGCATACGTTTGCAATCTTGCTCAAGGATCCCCGACCTAAGCGCAAGAGTCTCGACAAATTCGCCCTTTTTCATTGTCTTATTTTCCTTTGATTGATCCTGCAAAAGCCCTCGATTCTACCCATTTTTTGCTTTACGGACAAAGAAGTATCAAGGGGAAAATTACAGGAATCACACCATAATTTTGCCTGCGATTCCTTAGTTTGTGGATTTTACGCGCTCGATTCCTACACGGATATGTTATCTCAACGTAAAGCAGGCTAGGATTCTTCCGATATTACATTCACAAAAGGGAATTACTTTTGCTTGTAATTCCCTATCAAATTCTCTAATTTTAGGGAATCTCAAAAGGAAACGCCCCATGAGAATAGGCTACAGCACGCAATATACCACCCTCGCCCGCTATCAGCAGGCGGGGCAATCTCAAATGAATGACCTCCTTACGCAGATGTCCTCAGGCAGGAAGATTCAGCTTGGTTATCAAAACAGCACAGTGTTTAGCCAGACATTGCGCCTAGATTATGAGACAGCGACTCTCACACAAAGCAAGTCGCGCAGCACCACTGCAAAAAATTTCTCAGACAATACCGATGCCGCACTCAACGAGATTTCAAAGGCATTAGTGAATTTCAAAACCAAACTCACGCATGCTGCCAACCAAATCCACTCACCCACCTCTTTGGAAGCGATTGCAAACGATTTGCAAGCCATTCGCGATCACCTCGTCTCAATCGCAAATACCTCAATTGGGGGGCAATATCTCTTTTCGGGCACAGATGTTACAAGAAGACCTTTTGATGAGAGTGGGAAATATCACGGCAATGACGCTCATCTTGAGGCGCTCCTTGGCTCAAAAAATCTCGTCCCTTACAATATTACGGGCTCAGAACTATTCTCGGGTAAAGATAGTGACAAAAGTCGCGTAATCACGACAAATATCAGGAATTACAATCAATCCAAACTCCACCCCGAGATCATGAGCGCGACAAACAAAACCGACGCTCCAAAGCAAGTCTATCTAAAGAGCAGCGATACGCTCCGCGATCTCATAGGCGACAACAATCACGACCCCAAAGATAATGCCGATGAGTGGTTTTATATTCAGGGTGTGCGTCCTGATGGGACATCTTTCAAAAGCAAGTTCTCTTTAAGCACCTCTTATAGTAGCGAGGAGCGCGCGACCAAAGTGCAGGATCTACTTGATCGAATCGGCAGGGAGTTTGGCAACACAAGCACGAGCAAAGTTGTCGATGTTACGCTCAATGAATATGGCGAGATTCAGATTAAAGACCTCACGACCGGGCGGAGCAATATCGATTTCCACATGGTCTCAAGCGATAAGAATGTCAATAATCTTGATGAATTATCCAAAACAGGTGCGCGGGTCAAACATTACGTCCAAAGCCCCTATCTGGGCGATAAAGTAGCGGATAGGATCGCTTCGGTCAATGACAACTACGATCATCGTATTAGCAAGATTCCCACAACCCTCCGAACAGGTGAAAATGACGTAGCTAATCGCAAAACACTCCTGCGAGACATCTTTGGTCCTAATGTAAACTCCATCAGCCTTGGGGGAAACGCCGCAAATAATCCCGATGGCACTGCGGGCGCAGCCGTGCCAAACTATACGTTCAACATCACGCCGACATCGACGGTGCAAGACCTACTAGATAACATTCGCGATAACTTTAAAGGCGCGGGTGATATTGACGTGGAGCTTGTGCATGGACGCATTCAGATTGTTGATAAAAATGTCAAAAATCTCTCCAAAGATCAGCGAACACCGCCCTATGATGGTCCTAGTAGCCTAAATCTCAATATGGTTACACAAGATGGAGGTGGGGTGCCAACAAATGGCTTTAGAAATGATTATAACCTAGAATATGATCGCGCCGCATTTACAAAAAATGGCTCAAAACTCACAAGCAACGTCTCGCAGATTATTAATTCAAACAGTAATTACGCTAAGCCCGAAACTCCGCTCTCTAAAGCCGCGGGCGCGTCGCTTGATGGAAGTTCTTATACTGTTAAGATTAAGGACATTAACGGCGTGGAGGTTGAAGGGCGCATTAATTTCAGCAATACTGTCCCCCCGGGCACGACTTTCACGATGAATGGACGCACGATTCCTATCTTTAATCCGCACGACACGCCCCCTGCGGTTACACAAGTGCGCGCAGATGATATGACCTATCAGCAGCTCACAGACATCATCGCGACTGCGATGAATTTCAGCAACACCAACACCACGGCGGATTTTGCCACTGCGACCAACCCTCTAGCGCCACTTCAAGACAGAAAGACTGCCTATGAGAATCTACTCAAAGCCTCAAAGGGCAATCTCTCCGTCTCGCTAAATAATCAGGGGCAGATCGAGGTCAAAGATCATCTGCGCTCTGAGACGCGCATGAGCTTGACGATGCACGATTCCCGCACAAATGACTATACGCTAAATCCGGCGACCGGACGTCCGATTCATGAGACAGGCTCGGCTCTTACGTTCCAAGCAAATAATGCCCTCACAGTTGATGATCCGCATGTGAGTATCTTCAAGCAGCTTGATCGTATCATCGATTCTGTGCGCAAAGGCACATATCGCGCAGGAGACGTGCCTGAGGGTGCGTATTCAGATGTGCTAAGAAGTGTGGGAATCCAGGGCGGAATGAAGCAGTTTGATCATATCAGCGACCACGTCAATAAAGTCCATGCTAAAAACGGCGCGCAAGGTAATGCCTTCAAATACTCGCTTGAGCGCACCGAAACCCTCCTTGTGAATACCAAAACGCTACGCTCTGATGTGATCGATACAGACGTCGCTTCCACATATAATAGCTTCGCACAGCTCACGATGAACTACCAAGCGATGCTCTCAACAATCGGGAAAATCAATCAGCTTTCGCTGGTTAATTACATCTAAAGCTTTTAGCTTTTTGGTCATTTTCTATCCTCTCCGCCCTTTTACGGGCAGCAGAGTTTTGGATTTTGCTATTCGCCCGCTTCTTAATCTCTAAAGTCTGCGATTCCTCGAAACAATAGGGCTTTAACGCAACTCACAAAAGCTTATTCATACTTTTGATCCTCTTTATATTTTAAAGTAAAGCTATTTTTTAAGTTTTATACTGCTAGACTCCACGAGTTTTAAAACCCCAAATAAGGAGCAATATTATGTCTTGTAATGTCGGAAAAACGGATAAATGGATACGAATAGGACTAGGAATCGTCCTTATATTGATAGGTGCTTTCTATCAAAGCTGGTGGGGCGCAGTAGGTCTTGTGCCTCTACTTACGGGAATCGTGAACTATTGCCCACTCTACCCGCTTATCAAAGCGGATACGCGAAGCACAGAAGAAAAAACCAAAGAGTGAAACTCCCTGAGGCTTTGAGGCGAGTCCTTTTAAGGGGCTTACCTCAAACACGCACGATTTCTTAATCTTATAGGAATCGCACCTCAAAATCTCCCATCAAATTAGCAAGCACAACACCCCTTCTTTAGACTCTGAAACAAGCCCTCTTTGCCCTTTACGACCTTTTTCTCCTCTTTTTTCATCGCATGCTCCTTCTTGTTTTGGTTAGAGTGCAAGCTCAGATTTAATCATCTTGCACCACTCTTGCACCCTCTCTGTAGTAAGATCGTCCTGATTATCTGCATCAAGAGCCAAGCCGACGAACTTCCCATCAACGACTGCTTCGCTCTCATCATATGTATAGCCCTCATCTTTCCATGCACCGACGATTTTCGCACCCTGCTTTTTTGCGGCATCATGGAGAAGTTTTAAACCATTAAGATAGGCATGTCCAAAGCCATCTTGATCTCCAAGACCAAACAGCGCGACGCTTTTACCCGAGAGATCTAGCTTTTCAAAATGTTTCATAAAATCATACCAGTCGTCTTGCAAATCGCCATCACCCCATGTCGAAGTGCCCAAGATTAACTTTTGATACTTCGCAAAATCCGAAGCATCTTTGAGGTCTGCCACATCAAAAATATCTACACTTCCCTCGCCGCCGAGCTCCTTATAGATCATCTCTGCCGCTTCTTTGGTGTTGCCACCTGTGCTTCCGTAAAAAATTGCCACTGAACTCATTTTTGTATTCCTCCTTGTTTATTGTTAAGCAAACATGCTAGATCGCACACATAGGGGACGAGCTTGAGCGAATAACTCTTCTTGCTCCTCTCTAGTGCGCTACTCTTAATGATGACATGTTTTACCTGATTCCCAAGCCTAGGATAGGCAAGATAGATATTGTGCTTCCTACCTTTAGCGATCTCTCTCAGAGCGCAGTTTATCTCGCTAGATAGCTCCACAAGTGGCTCATTCACGGATCTCCAAAGGGGCAAAATATAGAGCGATTCCTCGTTACACTCCCCACAAATGACGATATATGCGCCACTTAAAAGGACTTTCCTTGAAGGATTCCTCGCTTTGATCCGCCCATAGACATATTGCGTGAATGCCTCTTGCATACGAAGCTCCCTAAAGGCACGCTCTTTAAGTATCTCACGACTCTGGGGCACTTTCAAGCTCTCAGAAACCGCGCGATTATAGCTGACCTCTAAAGTCGAAAGCCCCCGCTCCATCTGCGCTCCTATGGCAAGGAATTTAACTCTCTTTGAATAAAACTATATAATAGTAATTATTCCTAAGTTAAAAGTCAAGAATCGCCCCTGCATGATTCCTTACAGATACAAAGACATGCAAATCACGTCGCGAACATACTGCTTGAATATAGGGCGCAGGAATCGCGCCAAAATTATCCTGCATACAAAATATAAAAACTCGCAACCATCGCTACTTTCGCCTTTTGTTGGTCTCTTTAACCATGATGTTCGTATTTGATGAGCCATCTTTAAAAGGAATGCGCTTCACTTCGATGAAATCTAACGCATCTACGAGCTGCCCCAGCCGCTCATAGCCGTAATTGCGCGAATCAAACGCCGGGTGATTTTTAGAAATATACAATCCAATCGTCGCGAGCGGCACCCATTCGCTCTCCTCCTTAAGCGACGCCCTAATCGCCGCGCTGATAATCCGTCTAAGCTCGCTTATTTCGCTCTTACTCCACTGCTGTGATGAGTTGGGCAAATCTTCCGTGCGCAAAATCTCCGTATAGATGAAGCGATCGCACGCCACGACAAAAGCTTCAGGCGTCTTGCGCTCGCCAAATCCATAAACAAGTAGCCCCGATTCCCGTATGCGCGTCGCAAGTCGCGTAAAATCGCTATCAGAAGAGACGAGGCAAAACCCATCTAACTGCGTCCCGTGCAGCAAATCCATCGCATCGATAATCAGCGCGGAATCCGTCGCATTTTTCCCCGTGGTGTAGCTAAACTGCTGAATAGGGGCAATCGCGTATTTGTGAAGCTCGGACTTCCAGCTTTTGAGACGATGATCCGTCCAGTCGCCATAGGCGCGCTTGATATTGAGTGTGCCATATTTGGACGCCTCGCCGATAAGCTCTCTAAGCACGGAGGGCTGGGCATTATCCGCGTCAATCAACATCGCCAAACGTATCGGCTTATTCTCCCACTCCATTCTATGCTCCTTTAATCTTTGGATAGCTTCTTAATTCGGACACGATTCCCGCTACATGGGGTCACAAAAACGCGCTCGCCCTTTTGATAGGGCGCATCTGCTTCATATTTCCACAACGTCCCGCGAAACTCCACCATGCCCTCTTCTCTTATGATTCCCTCGCCGCTCTCAAGCAAAAATTCATCTTGAATGACCGCCTCTTTTTGCGAGAATCGGCGCTGGAAAAGCACCATAAGAATCACGCCCAAAATAAGCCCGACCACACTTTGCACCATCCAGGAATCTAGCCCGAAAATTAGCCCCGCGCCACCACTAATAAACAACCCAAGCCCATACCACAAAAAATAAAAGCTCCCCGTAAGCAGTTCGCAAAACAAAAGCGCGATTCCCGCAATCAGCACCCACATTTAGCCCTCTTTATGAGGCGTGTGCTCTTTTGCGCTCATTTTACCAAAATAAGCCCGCACCTCTATGAGGCATAACCAAAAAATCAGCGCATTTAGGTAGGATTCGCCTTGCAAAAACAGATTGCAAAGGAATCTCATGCAGCACACTCTAGCCTTTAGCTTGCCCATTCTCGCTACTTTTGGCGCATACACGCTCATCATGCTCTATATTGGCTTTCATTTTTACTATCGCACACACAATACTGAGGAGTATTTCTTGGGCGCGAGGAATCTAGGACCAGCGGTAAGTGCGCTATCTGCGGGAGCTTCGGATATGAGCGGCTGGCTTCTTATGGGACTTCCGGGTGCGCTTTATGTGGGTGGATTGGCGCAGAGTTACATCGCCATCGGGCTTAGTATCGGCGCGCTTATTAACTGGGGCTTGGTCGCGAAACGCCTGCGAATCTACACGGGAATCGTCGCAAATTCCATTACGATTCCTGACTATTTTGAGACGAGATTTTCTGATGATTCCCACACATTGCGTATCCTCTCTGCGCTCATTATTTTGGTCTTCTTTACCATTTACACTTCCGCGGGATTAGTCGGTGGGGCGAAGCTTTTGGAGGGGACGTTTGGGCTGGATTACCACCACGCGCTTGTGATTGGCTCAATCATCATCGTGAGCTACACATTTTTTGGCGGATATTTGGCGGTGTGCTGGACGGATCTCATTCAAGGGCTTTTGATGATGAGCGCACTACTCATAATCCCCGCGGTCATGCTCCATCATCTCGGGGGAATCAGCGAGGCTATCGCGCTTATTGGGCACGTCGATCCTGCGAAAATATCCATGCTCTCAGGTGTTTCACTCCTTGGCTTTATCTCCTCGATTGCGTGGGGGTTAGGCTATTTTGGACAGCCCCATATTTTGGTGCGCTTCATGTCCATTCGCTCGACTAAAGAGATTCCCCTAGCGACACTCATCGGGATTTCATGGATGGCTCTAAGCCTCTTTGGTGCATGCATGCTTGGATTCCTGGGGATCGCCTATGTGGAGAAATTCGCCCTCACTCTGCGCGACCCCGAGCAAATTTTTATCCTCATGAGTCAGCTACTCTTTAATCCATGGGTGAGCGGAATCCTGCTAAGCGCAATCCTAGCGGCAATCATGAGCACTGTGAGCTCTCAGCTGCTTGTGAGCTCCTCGACGATTGCTGAGGATTTTTATCGCAAACTTTTCCACACACAAGCCCCAGCCAAGCTCATCATGCGCTTTAGTCGTGCTTCGGTGCTTATGGTCGCCTTTATCGCGTTCATCATTTCGCTTGATCGCAACTCCAGTATTCTTAAAATCGTCGCCTACGCGTGGGCGGGATTTGGCGCAAGCTTTGGGAGCGTGATCCTTTTTTCGCTTTTTTGGGGACGTATGACACGCCTTGGGGCGATTCTTGGCATGTTAAGTGGCGCAGTTACGGTCATTTTGTATAAAAATTTCCTCGCAATCTACCTCGATATTTATGAGATTATCCCAGGATTCCTCGTCGCGAGCCTTGTAATCGTCTTTGTGAGCCTGTTTCAACCCGTCAGAGAGGGGACAAAAGAGACCTTTATGGAGCTTGAGGCGGAGCTGGCGAGGCAATCCGCACAAACACGACACTAATGCCCGAACTATTCGCCCTAGCCCTCGCGCTCAGTATGGACGCCTTTGCCATCTCCATTGTGCTTGGTGCGCGCTTTAGGGAATCTGCGCTTTCACTCATGCTTAAAAGCGGACTGTTTTTCGGGCTTGCGCAACTCATCATGCCACTTATCGGATTTTATTTGAGCAAGATTCTCTTTAAAGCATTTGAGGGAATCTACCCTTTCATCGCCTTTATGCTGCTGCTATTTTTAGGAATGCATATGCTAAAAGAGGCGCATTTGGCGCAAGAAGAGAGGGCATATGAATGCTACCCCTCAATTGGGCAATTCACACTCCTTGCCCTAGCTACGAGCATGGACGCGATAGCGGCGGGGCTGACTCTCGCGCTTTTTAGCTTGCCGATGTGGTTTTGCGTGCTGAGTATTGGCTGCTGCACCTTCGCGCTCTCCTCTTTGGGCGTCTATTTAGGCAACAAAATGGGCACATATCTAAAGGAAAAAGCACAATATTTCGGGGGAATCGTGCTCATTCTAATCGGCGTCAAAATCCTCTTTGAACACCTAAATCCCTAGCAGTGATGCCCTTTGCAAGGGGCGCGGTAGATTCCACCCTTAGTCGCCCGCGCAAAGACATTGAGCGCGACGCGATGCTGTTTGGCGATACTTTGTGCCTTTTTTAAAAAGCGCGGCGGGAACGCAAAAAGCATCTCATACTCTTCGCCGCTGCACCCAATCGCCCTAGGAATCGCGCGCCTAAACTCAAACCCCACGCGATTGAGCGTTGAAAGTCGCTCAAGCTCCAAAAAGAGCCCATCGGATATATCCATGCCCGCATGTGCCAGCGGAGCGAGCGCGCTAATGAGCTTTGGACGCAACACGGGTCGGATAAAGCGCGAAGTAGGAGCGAGCGAAAAGCCACGCATGAGGCGGCGAAGATCTTTGAGCGATTCCCCGATTTTGCCCGTATAGGCGAGAATATCACCCGGTTTGACCTCTTTTCTCATGAGAGGTTTAGAGCCCAAACTTCCAATTAATGTGAATGAAATTCCTAACAACGAGGTGAGAATCGTATCGCCACCAACAAGCTTAATCTTAAACTCATCGCACGCACGAGCAATCGCTAACGATAGTCTACGCGTTTGAGCGGGCGAAAAATCCCTCGGGAGTGAGAGCGTAAGTAGCGCATAGCGAGGTGTCGCATTCATGGCGTAAAGATCGGAGACATTCACCGCAAGAGCCTTGTATGCAAGCTCCTCGGGGCTAAACCATTCGCGCTTAAAATGACTCCCCTCCATAAAGGAATCCGCCGCATACACAAGCGAATCCAGCACCACGCCATCATCGCCGATTCCCCATGTCGCCCCGCTCTTTTTTAGCGTATCAATAAAGAGAGCTTCCCGATCCTTCATTGCATTTTCAGGCTCATATCAAGCCAGCGCGCCTGATGTATGAGACTCCCGCTGCTGAGTGCGTCAAAGCCAAGCTCGACATAGAGCGCGAGATTCTCCTGCGTGATGTTTCCGCTTGCCTCCAAAAGCACCCCAGCAGCATGACGCGCACGATATTTCGCGCACTCCTCTAGGTCGTGCAGGTTCATATTGTCGCACATGATGATGTCCGCACCCGCCTCACACGCCTCTATCATCTGATGCACGCTCTCGCATTCCACTTCAATCCGACACGTCCAAGGAATCCGCGTGCGCGCCGTGGCAATAAACGCAGACAGATCGTCGATATGCCTAAGGTGTGTGTCTTTTAGCATGAGGCAGTCATCAAGCCCGAAGCGATGGTTGCTCCCGCCACCATTACGCACCGAATATTTCTCAAAACTGCGCAAAAGCGGGCGCGTTTTGCGCGTGTCAAGAATCTTAAGCTTGCTCCCTTTGGGTAGAATATCGACAAAGCTTCTTGTGTGCGTGGCGATTCCGCTGCTGTGCTCTAACATATTCAAAAGCACGCGCTCGATTCTCACGATTGTGCTAAAATCGCCACAAAGCTCCAAAAGCACACTCGATTCCTCGAATTTCTCGCCATCTTTACGCAGATATTTCGCCTCGATTCCCGCAAGCGCGCACAGCTCTTTGGCATAAACCTGCCCGGAGAAAATTCCAGAGCTTTTTGCCACCACAACGGCATGAGCCTCCAGCTTCATATCCATAAGCGCAAAGAGGTCGCCCCGCCCCACGTCCTCGCGCAACGCCGCCACAACAAAGCTCATAATCTCATCTCTCATGAAAGCTCCAGCATTCCATTTAGCGCGATTCTCGCCTCATTCGCCACCTCATCACTCAGCAAAATCTCATTACCCCCGCCGCGCTCAAAAGCGCGCAACGCCACTAAAACATCGCCCAGCGTCGTCTCATTCATCGTCGGGCACTCAGGGCGCGTGCTGCTCAGCACATAGGTATTCTCCGCCCTCAGGCGATGGACGAAGTTATATTCCGTCCCCACTACGACCTTTTGTTCCAAAGGCAGGCTCTGCACGTATTTAGCAAGCTGACTGGTCGAGCCCACAAAATCCGCCCTCTGCACCACGCTAGGGTCGCACTCGGGATGCACCGCGACCAAAATCCCCGGGAATCGCGCACGGAAAAACTCCACATCAGCGGGCGTGAAAAGCTGATGAACCGAGCAAAATCCATCATAGCAGGCAACATCCGCCTCAAGCACTTGCTCTTTGGTGCTGCTGCCTAACACAGCGGATTTTTGGGCGTTTTTATGCGCGAGATTCTGCCCTAAACAGCGATCGGGTAAAAAGAAGATTTTTTTGCCCGATTCTTGGGCTTTAGCCATAATTTTCCCCGCATTTGCCGAAGTGCAGATAAGCCCGCCCATCGCTCCGACTTTTGCTTTGATCTCCGCGCTTGAGTTGATATAACTCAGAGGGAAAATCCCCTCGCGCGCGATTCCGTAGCTCTCTAAAAGCGCGATGGATTGATCAAAATATTGACTATCAATCATGCGCGCCATGGAACAGCAGGTGATTTTAGGCATGATGACACGCTTATTGGGCGCAAGAATCTTCACACTCTCGCCCATAAATCTCACGCCACAAAAGAGCACCGCCTCACAAGGGGAATCCACCACCTTGCGCGCAAGATCAAGGCTATCGCCGATAATATCTGCCACTTCGATCACTTCATCGCGCTGATAAAAATGGGCGACAATGACGACATTAAGTCGCTTTTTAAGCTCCCTAATTTCCGCGAGGATTCCCGCCTTCTGCGGCTTGGGCAATGGATCTAGGCTACCCACCTATTCACTCTCCTTGGTCGCAATCGCATCGCCATAGCGCACGTATGCGCCCTCTTTAGACGAGAAATTCCAATTTTGCGCAAAAAGAAGAATCGTCGAGCCCATCTTAAATAGCCCAATCTCCTGAGCTTTTTTAAGTTTAATAGGGGAATCGTAGCGATAAATCACATCACCTGCGTTGGCGTTTGTTTTGATACGCGGTTCAAAATAGAGCGCCAACTGTCCGACATTAAGCGCGCCCACAGCGACAAAATAGAACGCCTCGCCCCACTCATCACGGCATTTTAACACCACGCGTTCATTACGCACAAAAAGCCGCGCGTTTCGCTGAAGCGAGGGTCTATTCACAGGCAGCAACGTCCCACTAAAATAGCGACACTCAAGCACTAAAAGATCGCAAGGCGCATGAAAGCGATGATAATCTCTAGGTGAGAGGTAGAGATTGACATACTCATAGTTCTGCTCAAGCTCCTCGCCCAGAAGCTCACTCACGGGGTATTCCATGCCCTTAATCTGCAATGCCTTGCCATCAATGCTCTTCCCTTGCGCCATAATAAGGGAATCACACGGCGAAATAAGGGCTTTTTGCTCCGCATCAAAGGGGCGATTCCTAATGAGGCTGCGCGTGAAAAGGGCATTTAGCGTCGGATAGGAATCAAGCGTGTCAAACTCGCTCATATCAATCTTGAAATAGCGCACATATAGGCTATTTAAGCCATTTTGCACTATGCGCGGGAAAGGGTAATTTGCGATGCGACCAAATAGCCGCGAGAGGTAGTTGCTCCATTTCATCTGTCTTCTCCTTATGAAATCCAATCTGCGAATTCGTGGGGTTGTGGCTCGTTGCGTAAAATCTCATAGGGGGCGAAACGCTCCTTATATCCCATGCTGTGATGATTTTTAATCCAATAGCCGGGGTAAAAATAGGCGATCTTAAGCTCCTTTGCAAGCTCCAATTGCTTAAGAATCGAAAAAACCCCGAGGGAGAGATCGCCATATTCGTGGTCATAGAAGCAATAGACTGCGGAGATCGATTCCCTCAAAATATCCACAAGTGCGATTCCTACGAGTTTCTCATCGCGATAATAGGCGAATTCATACCCAAACTCCTCCGCACCCTCCACAAACATCTCATAATAACTCTCCGCCGTGATGGGCGTGTATTCCCAGCCTTTTTTACGGTTCATGTGCTGATGATAGCGCTCATAGAGCTCCAAGTGAGCCTGAGTAATCATCGGACGCTGTATCATCACGACGGTCTCCTTGTTTTTTGCGAGCACACGCTTAAAAGAGCGCGAGGGCTCAAACATCTGCACCTCTTTGCGCACCGAAATGCACTCCTTGCACGCTTTGCAAATCGGGACGAAGAAATATTTCCCAAAGCGTCTCCAACCTCGCTCCAAGAGCGTCTGATAAAGTTCAATTGAGCAAGATTGTATGTGAAAATATCGAAAAAGTGAATGCTGCTGCGGAAGATAGCTGCAAGGCTTCTCCTTGGGGATAAACTCAATAATACTCTCCTGCCGCGCGTGTATCTTATCCAAAAACTCCTCCGTTCTAGGAGCGAGGGTGCACAATAAAATTGCGCTTGGCCTCAGTTACTTTTCGCAGATAGTTGCGTGTCTCTTCGTAAGGGAGCGACGTGCGGAGCTTGCGATAGATCTCTTGGGGCGATTGGGCGTTGATTTTATCCACCGCACGGGCGCGATTCCGTTCAAACGTCCTTAGCACATTCCCGCTCCCCGTATTATATGCTGCAATCACGCAATACTCGAGGCTCTGCGGATTCCTGATCCCTGCGAGATAACGCGTATGAAGGATCTTAAGATACATCGTGCCATAGCGCACATTCGTATCGGGGTCAAAAAGCTGCGAGCGCGTAGGCACGCCATCTCGCCCATGCAACCCTCGATGAGCGTCCCGCCCCGCGCTTTGAGGCACGACCTGCATCAGTCCATATGCGGGAATCGAGCTTACGGCATAGGGATTGAAGCTGCTCTCGCTCTGAATAATCGCAAGCACCAACGCCTCGCTAACCCTGTGCAGACGCGCGTATTTCTTCACAATATCGCCATATTTCGCGCTTTTCACGCGATTATATTCGCGCGTCATGTGAAAATGGACGTAATGCACAGTCTGCGCATCTACGGTGCGGGTTTTGAGCTGATTATTAATCAGATAATCCGCGTAGCGACCCGCGCGCCACTCATAGAGGACAACTTTTTGTTCATGATCTTTGACTAGCCCCGCCAAATAGGGCTTCCCCTGAAAGCTTACCTCTTTATCCGAATAGAGATCCACCCCTTCGGGATTCTCAGGCGTTAGTAGCGTCGTTACAATAGCTTTTTTAAGCGATTCCTTAGGATTTTGGGAATCGATCGTCTCAACTGTGATTTCGCCTTTTTCAAAATCGACCAAAGCGCGACTTTTATAAGAATCGGTATATTTTACATAAACTTTCTGACTTGCACTTTTGCTCTCTTTTTTTCCCCATTTTTTGGAAATTTCCCCCACAAAAGCTTCAAAAACCTGCTTGAAATTAACCTGAAAATTCTGTGTATCTTTTAGTAGTGCTTGAGGATTTTTTTCATAATAAGTAGCTTTTTGTTTAGCAAAAGATTCCGCAGCTGTGGCAGGATTTGGAGAGAGAGCCACTCGCGTAACGGTGCGATAATCATGCACCGAACAACCTAAAAAGGCAAACAGCCCCACAAAAAGCAGAGCGAAATATCCCGCACCGTGCTTTAGCTTCAAATTCACTGCCGCCTAGAGATCACTTGCCAACATCGCGCGTGCCACTTCATCGCGTTTCTCTCTATTAAAAAGACGCTCCACCAGCGTGAGCGAAAAGACAAGCGCGCTCCCCGGACCCCTTGATGTGATGATGTGATCTGCCTCCACCACGCGATCGTTTAGATATTCTCCGCTAGGAATCTTCTCCTCCACGCTCGGATAGCATGTGTATTTCGTGAGCGCGATTCCCGCCTCGCTAAGTGCATAAGGAGCCGCGCAAATCGCCGCCACAAATCGCTTGCGCTCATTTAGATTACAAATCATCGCCTGAACGAGCTTGTGATTTGCAAGAGCCAGCGTGCCACCCCAACCGCCCGGAAGCACCACCATATCGATATTCTGCGGCTCGATTAGCTCCATTTTGGTATCGGGGTGAATGAAGATTCCCCCTTGGGATTCCACCAATTCTGTGGAATCAAGCCCCGCGATGACCACTTTCGCACCCGCACGGCGCAAAACATCGATAATACTAACTGCCTCAAGCTCCTCAAACCCTTTGGCTAGCGGAACTACGACCACTTTTTGCACTATTTTACCTTCTCTATATATTCGCCAAGCTCGGTATTGACCCGCACCATATCGCCCTCAAGCACATGGTAAGGAATCTGTATCACCGCGCCCGTCTCTAAAGTCGCTGGCTTGCGGCTTCCACTGGAGGTATCGCCTTTGAAATTTGGCGGAGTCTCAATAATCTTCAGCTCGACTACCTGAGGCACATCGACAGAAATCGCCTTGCCGTTGTGAAAGAGGACGGACACGCCCATGCCATCAATCATCCATCTCGCCACATCGCCTACTTGATCTTCGCTAAGCGCAATCTGCTCGTAGCTCTCAACGTCCATAAACTGAAAGAGATCGCCATCATGATAGAGGTATTGCATGCTCCGCTCTTGCAAATTCGGTTCTTCGCACTTATCGCCCGCGTGGAACGTCTTCTCCAGCACACGCCCATCGAGGAAAGACTTCATCTTCACGCGCACAAACGCCGCACCTTTGCCGGGTTTCACGTGTTGATATTCGGTAATCCGATATGGAACGCCCTCTAGCTCGACTTTCAAACCTTTCTTTAAATCACCCATTGAATACGCCATCAAAACTCCTCACAAAAATAATAGACAAGAATCGTAAAAGCCCTCGCCCGTGTAGATTCCCGCAATTGCGCCCATTTCGAACCCTGCGCAAAATCGCTTCGAGGAATTCCGCCCTTTGGGCGAGATTCCCGCGCTAAAACCAAAATAGATTTTAGTTAATCTTCCCCGCGCTGCCGAGAATCTGCATACGCTCAACCATCACGCTCTTCATCGCTTTCATCGCAGGAGTGAAGAACTTTCGCAAATCAAACTGCGTGTTGTCCTCATTTGCGACCTTTCGCACCTCCGCCATGAACGCAATCCTAAGATCCGTATCGGTATTGACTTTGTTGATTCCGCCTTTAACCGCCTCTTTCAAAAAGGCAAACGGCACACCCTTACTTCCCTTGAGATCCCCACCCGTGCTGAGAAATGCCTCTTTCACATAATCGGGAATCGCACTCGCACCATGGAGCACCAGTGGGATATTCGTGCGACGTTTTACCTCTTGCAGGCGCTCAAAATCAAGCTTTGGCTCGCCCTTAAACTTAAACGCCCCATGACTCGTCCCAATCGCAGGCGCGAGGAAATCCACGCCACTCTCTTTGACAAACTGCTCCGCCTCTGCGGGATTAACAAGCACCGCGTCTTTTTCATTGACGCTGATGTTATCTTCGATTCCCATGAGTCGCCCAAGCTCCGCCTCCACGCTCACACCGCACGCATGCGCCATCTCCACGACACGTTTGGTCTCGTGGAGATTTTCGGCAAAAGGATGGTGACTCGCATCAATCATAACGGATGTAAATCCCGCTCTAACCGCCTTTGCACAGCTCTCATAGCTCGTGCCGTGATCCAAATGAAGTGCTACAGGAATATGCGGGAATCGAGCCGATAAAAGCCGAACAAGCCCGACTGCAACGTCGATTCCCATATATTTAATCGCACCCTCGCTCGCCTGCACAATAATCGGGGAATCCGCCTCATTAGCCGCCTCAAAAATAGCATTCAACATCTCAAAATCGACAAAATTAAACGCCCCGACGCCATAGCCCTCTTCGTGTGCCTTCTGTAAAATCTCACTCCCGCTTCTTAGCATGACTACTCCTTAAGAGGCGACTACTTGAACGTAACTTGCGCTTTATCTCTTAGCTTCTTAGCAATCCCAGAGACATGCTCTCTGAACTTCTGAAGTCGCAAATTCTGCTCAATTTGTGGCTTGACCTCTTCAAAGGGGAGCACACCCTGAGGTTTCTTGTCCTCGACCAAAATCACATGATAGCCAAACTGCGTTTTCACGGGCGTTTTAGTGTATGTGCCTTTTTTGAGCGCAAACGCTGCATTGGCAAATTCAGGCACCATCTGCTCTTTGCTGAATTCCCCGAGATCGCCACCATTAGCCGCACCCGGATCTTTGGATTTACTCTTTGCAAGCTCGCTAAATTTCTCACTTAGCTTCGCACCCGCCTTGCTAAGCTCAGCAATAATCGCTTTTGCCTCTTTTTCGCTCTCGACTAGAATATGTTTCGCGCTTACGGTTTCAGGCTGAGTGAAACGCTCTCTGTTTTCATTATAAAAGGCGCGAATATCACCTTCAGCGACCTTGAGGCTGTCGATTTGCTTTCGCATCCACACTTCAAGCATCAAATCCTCTTTACTCTCCTCAAGCGCTTCTTTGAAAGCCTTATCGTTTTGGATTCCCTCTTTTTTCGCCTGTTTTGCGAGCAGTTTTCGCTCAATTGCCTGACTTAGCACCTGCTTTTGAACATCTTCAGGAAGCTGCTCATAGCTCACACCGGGACTTCCACGCAACACCAATGCAACATCCTTATCACCGACCTCTTCGCCATCAACGATTGCCAATGTTTTCGCATTCGCACCCGCGCCAAAAAGCAACACCGCCAACACCACGCTACCAACTAATCTATTCATCTTTCTCTCCATTTTTTTAAAATCAATGCGCGTCTATTGTAATATAACACGACTTAAATGCCATTTGGTAAGCGAGGATTCCCGTGGATTATCACGATCAAATTTCCCATAATCAAATTTTCCAGCGTGCGTGGCGCGATGCACGCTCGCCCTCCATGCTATTTTTAGCCCTTTTGCCTCTTTTAATCAGCGCGTTGGTCGCTTATATGAGCTTTGGAGCGGTGGATTTAGCCCTCAAAGAGTGGCTTAGGGCGATTCTTGATTCCCATGCGCTCTATGCGTGGGTAGAATCGTTACTCTCACATCTGCTTAACCTCGTCTCATTTGTGGGAATCCTCCTCGTGGCGATCTTCCTTGTCCTCATCGTGCAGCTATTTTTGGGGATCTTTTACGCCCCGATTATCATTCGATTCGTCCATGCGCGCTACTACTCCGAGCTAGAGCTAAACAGCGGGGAATCGCTCCTCTCTTCCTTGCGCGAATTTGTAAAAATCTTCTTTAGATTCCTGCTTAGAATGCTCATATGCCTGCCCTTAAGCTTGATTCCTTTTTTAGGAGCGATTGTTTGGATCCTGCTTACTTTTTACTTTTTTTATCACACCATGATGCTTGATGTTGCAGGATCAATCCTCACAAATGCGCAAAAGTCAGAACTGGAATTTCGCAAGAGATGGGAAATGCGCCGATTCTTAGCGGGAATCTACCTCCTAGGGTTTATCCCGTTTCTTAATCTCTTTACGCCCATTTTTCAGATTCTTCTGCTTACGCACTTTTTAATGTGTCAAAAAAGGGAGCTATTTTCCTAAGCAAAACTCGCTAAACATCGCATCTAAAAGCTCGCTATTCTCATAGGGTCTTGTGATGGAAGCGATTTTTGCAAGCGCCTCGTGAATATGGTAGGCAAAAAGCTCCAGCTCGCCACTCTCCAGTCGCTCGCGCGCCTCGCAAAGTGCCTTAGTCGCGCCACTAAGTGCCTCACTTTGTCGCGTGGAAGTGAGCAAAAACTCTTCGCCATGATTTTTGGAATCAAGCCACGCCTTAATCTCCTCCAAAAGCCCTTCAATCTCGCCCTTTTGCGCGGATATATAGCGATGTGGATAGGCTAGAAGCTCCTCATCATGCGCTACTTTGGGCAGGTCACTTTTGTTAAAAAGCACCAAAACAAAGCACGATTCCCCAAGCTCCTTTAACAGCTCTTTGATACGCCTGTCTTCGTCCTGAAGCGGCTCACTCACATCAAAAAGCGCGAGCACCACATCGCTATCACGCACGGCTTTAAGCGTGCGAGAAATCCCCAAAAGCTCGATTTCATCGCACGATTCTCGGATTCCTGCCGTGTCAATAATCTTAATGAGATGATCACCCAGATGGAAGCTCTCCTCAATCGTATCGCGGGTCGTGCCGGGAATCGCGCTCACAATGGATCGTTCCTGCATCAAAATAGCATTAAGTAGCGAGCTTTTCCCGACATTTGGACGCCCAATAAGCGAAAGGCGCACCCCCTCAAGAGTGCGGCGACTTGAGGCTTGAATGGTGCTTTGTAGCTTCTGCGCAAGGCTAGATAGCCGCTCATCAAGCTGTTTTAGGAGATCGGGCGGGAGATCCTCCTCGGCATAATCAATACTCACCTCGGCAAAAGCGAGAGCTTGCAGGAGCGATTCCCGAATGCTAGTAAGGTATTCCAAAAGCGCGCCTTTAAGCTGACGCACGAGAATCTTGCGTGCACTCTCACTTTTTGCGTTAATGAGCTGCGCCACCGCCTCGGCTTGAGAGAGATCGATGCGCCCATTTAAAAACGCACGATAGGTAAATTCCCCAGCGCGCGCCACTCTTGCACCAAGCGACAAAACCTCCTCGATAATCTTGCGCGCAGTGAGCACGCCCCCGTGGCACTGTATCTCCACCACATCTTCGGCAGTGTAGCTGTGCGGGGCTTGGAAGTAGATAATAATCGCCTCATCAATCATCTCCCCCTTACGATCTTTGAGAATCGACAAAGTCGCATGCCTAGGGGTAAAAAAGGTGCGTGAAGTTAGCGAACACGCGATGTTTAGCGCCCGATTCCCGCTAATTTTAACGACTGCAAGCGCACCGATTCCTGTAGGGGTAGCAAGGGCTACAATGGTCTCATTCGCCTCACTCATGAAAGTGCAGATTTAGCGGGCAAAATCATTGACAATCACGTAGCGTTCCCCTTCGCTATCTAGGCGAAACGAGACATATTTATCGGGAAACTCCTCGCGCAAATGTCGCAACGCAATATGTGCTAAAACGCCATCAAGCGGGCGCGTCTGCCCTTTGCCAAATCGCTTGATATTCTCCACCACAGGAGCGAGATAATTGCGGATCATCTCCTCTTGATTCCTCAAAAATTCCGCGATCTCAAGGCGAACCATCAAGCCGTATTTGCTGTTGATCCAGTTGAAAAGCAGGTAGGATATTGCCTTATAACGATAGCCCTCTTTGCCGATCAAAAGCGCGGACTCTTCACCCCTAAACTCGACATAGAGGGTATTTTCATCAAAAGGGCTGACATGAATGCGCTCGATTTTGAAAGGAAGCTTGGCAAAAAGTATATTAAGCTCATCTTCCACATCACGAGCAATGGTATCAATATCCTCATCGGATTGGAAAAAGCTCTCGTCAATGGAGGATTGAAGCCGCTCAAAGGAAGCGGAAAGATTTAACGTATATTGCTTAGGAGTATCACCTGATTGGCTACTTGGCGAAAGCGACGCAGACCTTGTGTGCTCCTCTTCTTTTAAAATGGCAGGGCGCGCCTCCTGCTCCTTTATATAAGAGGCAACATAATCGCTCTCATCACGCTTGTGGGCAGATTCCTCATTTTTACAGGAATCGCGCACACGGGAATCTTGCCTATGAAAATCACGCTTAAAGTCGCCACTTTTATAGGAATCGCGTCCATTCTGAGCTCTTTTGTAATAGCTTTCTCTTTTTTTATTAGGAGTTTTTAAGGAATCTCCTCGCTCCCTTTCTTGCGCAAATGGAGCGGGAATCCTGGTGTTTTCTTTTGTCTTTTGGTCAGAGTTTAGTGGGCAAGCGACAATCTCTGCATTTTTTTTACCAAAGCCCAAAAAGCCCGCACTGGGCTGCTGTATCACTTCATATTCAAGATCAGTTACCGAGCAAGAGAGCTCCTGCGCCGCCCTGAGCAACGCCTCTTCGATGGTTTTTGCTTCAAGCCTAATCATCTCAAAAACCTCACGAACGCGCTTTGTGCTCGGCAAGATCCGAGTGCTTTTTATTCTCAAGATGCTTATTGATAAAAAGCTGCTGCGCGATGGAAAATACGTTGCTCACAAACCAGTATAGCACGAGCCCGGAGGGGAATGTAACAAAGAAAAACGTAAAAATCACAGGCAGGAATTTAAATACTTTCTCCTGCATCGGGTCGCTAAAGGTCGTGGGCGTGAGGTGCTGCTGAACATACATGGAGATTCCCATAAGTAGTGGCAGGACGAAATAGGGATCCATCGCGGATAGATCGACGATCCAAAACTCCCACTCCGCGCCCTTAAGCTCGATGGCATTATAAAGCACGCGATAGATTGCGAAAAATATAGGCATCTGTAAAAGGAGTGGCAAGCACCCACCCATGGGATTTGCATCATGCTTTTTGTAAAGTTCCATCATGTGGATTTGGAGTTTTTGCGGATCACCTTTATATTTTTCCTGAATCTCCTTCATCTTCGGCGCGATGTCTTTAAGCTTCTGCATGGATACCATGCCCTTATAAGTGAGAGGAAATAGCACAATCCTCACGATAAGCGTCAGTAGCACGATCGCCCAACCCCAGTTGCCACAATAGCGATAGAGCCAATCAAGCAACAAAAACAGCGGGCGCGCAAAAAATGTAATAAATCCATACTCCACCACATCAGTGAGCATGGGATTAATGTTTTTGAGCGTGTGATACTCCTTTGCTCCTAGGAATCCAGAAACCTCAAGCGAACCGCTTGCCTCAATAAAGGGCTCAGGATTCCTGCTTGAATCCCTGCCGATAATCACGCGCATACCCTCTTTTTTTGGCGTGTAGAGAAGCGAAGTGTAATACCGATCCGCACTCGCGACAAAAAAAGCTCCCTCAAAAACCTCGCTCTTATCGGGAGCATCCCCATCTTCTGTAGTGTGAATCGTCTGATCGCTCTCCTTGACTACAACTCCACTAAAAGCAAATCGATCACTCTCTGCCACGGGACGACTGCCGGGCGAGAGGTAGAGGCGTTCTTTAGATTCCCCCATGTCTATGGAGAGGTCATAACGTCCGTTCGGATAGATCGTAAGGTGTTTAGTAAGGCGTGCCTTCCCAAGCTCTTGTGTAAGAATGATCGTCTCAGGACGCTCGCCAATCTCCACAGATGAGCGATCTGCACTATATCGCACCGTGCGCGAATGGGCATTAAGCGCGGAATCAGCAAAGCGAACCTCCAAGGGGCGAAGGGTCGCAAGCGGGTCTAAAAGTGCGAGCTCCTTGGTGTCTCTTAAATACTTTGCCTCCTTGAGATAGATCTGTGAAATGCGCCCAAGCGAATCAATCTCTAGGCGAAACTGTTTTGCATAAACTCTCGCGATCACATCGCCCACATCACCTTGAGGAGCAATCTTCTGCTCCAAAACCTGAGAATCCACGGAGAGATTCTCGACAGGGGCGCGATTCTCAAGCTGCGCTCTAGGCGCATTCGTGGTGGATTCCTTAGGTGTGGGAGGAGCGAAAAAATAGGAATAGGGGATAAAAAATAGAAGCGAAAGTGTGGTGGCGATCAAAATCCTCACCTGTAAGCTGAGCTTGTCTAACTTGTTAAACACGGAATTTGCCTTGTTATAGTAATTTAGTGTAATCTCTTGATAAGATAAAATTTTCCTTTAATACTCCAATCGCTCCTCTGCTCAAGGGGAATTAGCCACACGCAGATTGCCCGCGGAGCTACAAAAGTAGGGGTGAGCTTTTTTGAAACAATCGGATAGTCAATCCCTCCAATAAAGAGCGAATTGCACCGCGTAACCCTCGCTAAAACCTTAGGAATCGCGCTCCATATGTTTGAATACTTAAAAAGCCACAACGCATACTCAGAACACGAGGGATAGTAGCGACACGATGGGTGTTTGAGCGGAGAGATAAACCTCTGATAAAAGGCAATGATTCCCAAAAAAAGCGCACGCATCTTAAGCTCTAATCCACAAACTCTCGATGCCTCTCGTCTTCTTGGGCATGGGTATCAATTTTAAGCCTCCTAAGCGCGTAGAGAAAATCCCGCTCCAAAAGTCTAAACTCCATCTCTACTGAAGGAGCTTTCGCCACAATGACAACGATTCCCCCCTTGAGACGGGGCGCATAAAGGCGATAGAGTGCCCTTAATCTTCGCTTAGCAAAGTTGCGCTTTATGGCGTTCCCGACCCGCTTTGAGATCGTAAAACCCACCCTCTTCTCTTGCGAAGGAGTATAAAAAAGAACAAAGCCCAAAGTGTGAAACTTCAAGCCATTTTGATAAACACGCTCAAATTCTTTGCTGTGTTTGAGCTTCTCTGCAGAGCCTATACGGCGAGCCTTCTGCGACCCTGCGCACGTCTAGCGTTAATAATTTTCCGACCGTTTTTTGTTTTCATACGCACTCTAAAGCCGTGCGTCCGCTTCTTTGGGGTATTATGGGGCTGATATGTCCGCTTCATTCTTAGAAACCTTTCCAAAAATATTTAAAAGTTTTTGAAAGTGAATTTTATCCCTAATTTACTTAAATTCCAAACACCTAACTCAACCCCTGTCTGTGCCGTGATTACAGGGGGTTATCGCAACAATCTTGAGGGGTATTTTCATGCTTTTGGGCACGCGTTTGCCCACAGATTCCTAAAGATGGGGCGACAATTTTCCCAAAATTTTATCTAAACTGCTCGCTAAAAATAGCCTCATCACCCCGAGCTTACCTATCTTGAAGCATGTTTTTAAGCGTGCAAAAAGGGTAGCGATTCTCAACGTGTGCTAGAATCGTGGGCTTTTTGTGTCAGAGTTCATTAGCAAAGGCTTGTAATGGAGCTAATCCACGCCGTTATTTTGGGAATCCTTGAAGGTTTGACGGAATTTCTACCCATCTCTTCCACAGGGCATCTGATTCTTGCTTCAGACCTACTGGGGATCGCGCAAGATGATTTTCACAAAAGCTTTGAAGTTATTATACAGCTAGGCTCGATTCTCGCAGTTCTTATACTCTTTTGGCGACGTCTTTTCGCAGGAATCGACCTCTGGCTCAAGCTCGCCCTCGCTTTTCTCCCCTCAGGCGCGCTCGGATTCCTCTTGTATAAGCAAATCAAAAGCTTCTTTGCCCCCTCCACCGTCGCCTACGCGCTCATCATCGGGGGAATCGTGCTAATATTAATCGAACATTCTAATAAAAATAAAGATTACAAAATTAACAGCATAGAAGAAATCGGCTACAAAGAGGCGTTTTTGATCGGATTCTTCCAAGCTCTCGCGATGATTCCCGGGACATCAAGAAGTGGCTCTACCATTGTTGGAGGGCTAGTTTTGGGGCTTAGCAGAAAAGTGGCGGCGGAGTTTTCATTTTTGCTCGCGATTCCCACTATGTTCATCGCAACGGGATACGATCTGTATAAAAACGCTCACACATTTACATTTGATAACATCTCGCTACTCGCGCTGGGGTTTTTCACCGCGCTCATTTTTGCCCTCATCGCAATCAAGGGCTTTTTGCGATTCATCTCAAATTTTGATTTTATTCCCTTTGGGGTTTATCGCATAATTTTAGGGATCGGTTTTCTCTACTTTTTGGGGATTCTTTAGCCTTTTTGGCAGGGAATCTCGCCCCCTAACGCTCGGTAACAATCTTCATCTTATCGTCCACGAGCTTCACATAAAGCTCCTTATTCCCGCTAAAAGAGTAGCTCGGCGCGCTATATATTTCATAAAAAATAATGCGGAAAAACCGCTCGCCACGCTCGTTGGGATAGGGCGAAATATTGATCTTCTCAAGCGTGATACTTTTGCGCTCATTTTTGCTGAAAATCCGCTGCTTATAATCCTTGAACGCCTTAAATTTCATGCCATCAAAGCGCAAAAAATCTTCTTCATCATAAAAGCCCAGATACTCTTCCAGCGCGCTATTTGTCCACGCATTACGCCATTTGAAAAGATCGCTCAAGAGAATCGAGAGCTCTTGCGCGCTCGTAGTGGAGAGATTCCCATCGCCCGTAATAAGCAGGCTCTCCTTGTGGTTAATAGAATCGGCAATCGCCTTTAAAAGCTGATTATCAATGGCGATACAGCCACGCGTATTAATCTCCCTATCGCCATTTAGGGGCAATCCGTGGATCCAGATTCCCGACCCACTCTTTTTTTGCAACACGTCATAAAGGTTGGGATAGGAGGTGACAAATGCCAAAGGTCCGTAAAATTGATCAAGCTTTGTGAGCTTATTCGTGAGATCATAGACGCCGATGGGGGTCTTCAAATCCCCCTCTACACGTTTATCTCCCGGAGCTGAGCCCATGAGGGCTTTGGTGTGTTTTATGCGCACCAGCTCTTTTTCCGTGATTTCATAAAGTGTCAGCTCGGAAGCCGCCTTGTCTGCGATAAAAAGATACTTTGCCCCCTCATAATACCCATATCGTATATCCATATTTTTTAGAGTTTTGAGCCAGTATTCACGACTCACCAACTCCTCTTCGAGTTTCGCCTCAAGGGCTTTGATTCCCCCCTCGCGATAGATTTTCACATAGTTTATCTCGCTCGCCCAAAGCAGACCCGACATCAATAATAACAACGCGATTCTCATCATCTCTCCATATTTTTATTGCATAAAATCATATCCAAAATCCACAAGCCCCTTTTTCTCCTTGCTCCAGCCCTTTTGCACCTTGACAAATAGCTTTAAAAAAACTTTTTTTCCGCTCAATCGCTCCATGCCCTCCCGCGCCTCTTTGCCGATACGCTTGAGCGTCATGCCTCCTTTACCGATGATTACGCCCTTTTGGCTCTCCTTCTCCACGACAATCATCGCTCCCACGCGATCAAGCCCTTCAGTTTCGCTGAAGCTCTCAATCCGCACCTCGCTTTCATAGGGAATCTCATCGCTTGTATTTTCAAAGATCGATTCTCGAATAATCTCCTTGTAAAGCGCGCGGAAATTCTCCGTCGTGAGAATCTCCTCATCAAAGAGTGCGGGTGAATGCGGCAGAAGCTTCGCCACCTCATCAAGCACGGCTTGCAGCGCAATATTTTTATTCGCAGACACGGGAATCAGAGCTTCATACTTCGTATCATACCGTGCATATTGTGCTATTTTTTGTAGTAAATCTTTTTGCCTCATCATGTCGATTTTTGTGAGGATTAGCAGATGGGGCTTCTCTTTATTTAAGCGCAAAAACTCCTCATAGTGCGCTATAGAATCGCTCGCCGGGGCTAAAAACAGCACCAAATCACAATCGCCCATTGCCTTTAGCGCCTCTTGGAGCATGAATTGATTAAGCAACTTCTCCTGATGATGAAGCCCGGGCGTATCCACGAAAATTATCTGCGCATCGCCGTGTGTGATGATAAAATTCATGCGTTTTCGTGTCGCATTAGCCTTATGCGAAACCATCGCGAGCCTCTCGCCCACAAGCGCGTTTAATAGCGTGCTTTTACCCGCATTAGGTCGCCCCACCACAGCGACAAATCCCGCACGAGAGATTCCCACATTTTTTAAGCTCGCACCCTGCGCGATTCCCGCACTTTCTAGGGCTTCCACGATTCCCGAAGCTGCCTCACTCATTAGAGTATATACCGCGCTATATCGATATTCTCGACTAGGTCATCAAGCCGCTCATGCACCATCTCCGCATTCACACTCACGCGCTTGCCCTTATACTCCTCCGCCTCAAAGCTAATCTCCTCAAGCACCTTCTCAATCACCGTATGAAGTCGCCTAGCACCGATGTCTTCTGTCTTTTCATTGGCTCTTTGAGATAGCTTTGCAAGAGCTCTAATCGCCTCATCTTCAAAGCTAAGCTCCACGCCCTCAACCTCAAGAAGCGCGACATATTGCTTCAAAATCGAGTTTTTAGTCTGGGTGAGAATCTGATAGAGCGTCTCCTCAGAAAGAGCGTCCAGCTCCACCCGCAGAGGGAATCGCCCCTGAAGCTCGGGGATAAGGTCGCTTGGCTTACTGAGATGAAACGCACCCGCGGCGATAAATAAAATATAGTCTGTTTTAATTTGCCCATATTTTGTATTCACGCTACTCCCCTCGACAATCGGGAGCAAATCGCGCTGCACACCCTCTTTGCTCGGGTCTTGACGGCTTGAGCCCCCTTGCGAGACGGCGATTTTATCAATCTCATCGATGAAGATAATCCCCTCCTCCTCCGCGCGCTTAAGCCCTTCAAGCTTGATCGCCTCCATATCCAAAAGCGCCTCACTCGCCTCGATTTTTAAGAGCTCCTTTGCCTCAGCGACGCTGACCTCCTTTTTGACCTCTTCTTTTGCGCTACTAAGCACTTTCACGAGCGATTCTTGGATTTTGATTACCTCAGGCGGGAGATTCCCCTCCGCGAGCTCGATACTCTTTTTAGGCAGGTCAATCTCGATTTTTAGATGATCCACCTCGCCGTTGAGCACGCGCGCTTTCATGCGCTCAAGAGAGCTTTTATACTCCTGCATTTTCGTCTCGCTCGCACCCTTTGGGAGTGGCGGAATAAGCTTTTGGACGATTTTATCAATCACATAAGAATCGATACTCTCCTTGTTTCTCTCTTTGTGCTCCTCTTTAACGAGCAAAATCGCAGCACTCACCAAATCACGCACCATCGATTCCACGTCGCGCCCGACAAATCCCACCTCAGTGTATTTACTCGCCTCCACTTTGACAAAAGGCAAGCCCATCATGCGCGCCATTCTACGCGCTATTTCCGTTTTCCCCACACCCGTAGAGCCGATCATTAGGATATTTTTAGGAATCACCTCATCTTGCATCTCTTTACTGAGCCGCATTCGCCTGTATCGATTCCTAAGCGCGATAGCGACGCGCTTTTTCGCCTCTTTTTGCCCGATGATATATTCGTCCAAATAGGCGACAATCTCCCTTGGTGTCATCTCTTTTCTCACGCCTAATCCTCTAACTCTAAAAGTTTGATGTTCTGATTTGTATAGATACACAATTCACCGGCAATTTTTAGCGATTCCTCGACCAATTCACGCTCACTGAGTTTTGCATGTTTATGGAGCGCACGGGCGGCTGAAAGCGCATAATTCCCGCCACTCCCGATCGCCGCTAAGACACTATCTTCAGGCTCGACCACATCGCCTGTGCCACTAAGGATAAAAAGATGCTCCCGATTAAGCACAATCATCATCGCCTCTAAACGCCGCAAATACTTATCTTTGCGCCACTCTTTAGAAAAATCAATGACCGATTTCATCAAATCGCCCTTGCGATTCTCCAAAATGCGCTCAAACATCTCAAAAAGGCTGAATGCATCGGCGGTGCTACCGGCAAATCCGCTTAAAATCTTGCCATTATGGAGCATGCGGATTTTTGTCGCATTGCCCTTGAGGACACAATTCCCAAACGTTACCTGCCCATCGCCGCCAATCACAGCCCTCCCTGCGCCACGATAAGCAAGGATCGTCGTCGCCTCAAACATCGCTACCCCCGATATCGACCTTCAAAACCGCGTGGATTCCATGACCGAGCTTCGTCTCGATTTCGTAGATTCCCGTGCTTTTGATTGGACTTTTTAGCTCAAAGCTCTTTTTATCAATCTCAACTCCCTTCTGCGCCTTCAACGCTTCGCTAATCTCCTCTTTGGTGATTGCACCATAAAGCGCGCCATTTGCGCCCACTTTTTTAGTGATTTTGAGTGTGATTTTCTCCAAATTTTGAGCAAGATTTTGTAGCCGCTCAAGCTCCTGCGCGAGCAGCTCCGCGCGCTTTTTCTCTCCTGCTTTCCAGCGATTTACCACTTCATTACTCGCCACTTCAGCCATACCTTTGCCGACTAGAAAATTGCGCCCATAGCCGTCTTTAACCTCGTGAATCTCGCCCGCCTTACCCAATCCCTTGACATCTTTAATCAACAGAACCTTCATCGTGCGCTCCTTAATTTTGTGTAAAATTTTACAAAATTCCATCAATAAAAAGCGTAATCCTAATAAAAGACAGGTAAAAAGCCCTTGAAAACCGCCCTTCCCTATCCGCTAAATATGATCCGCAAAAAGGGGATTAAACGGCTTAAGCTCATCATTACAAAAGAGCCAAATGGTGGCGTCTTGCTGCGTGTCAATCTCCCTTTTGGTGTCAGCAAAGCCCATGCGCTCGCCTTTGTAGATGAGAATCGTGAATGGATCAACAAACAAGTAGCGCGCTTAAAAAAAGAGCAACAAAATGTAGAGGATTTTTTGCATTTACATGCAGGAGAATTGCCTATTTTTGGGCAATGGGAGCGTTATGATTCCTGCGCGCATACAAAGCGCAAACTTAAAGCGCGCCTCACAGACTACCTCGCAGGCTCGATTGCGCGTTATGGAGCAGCGATGGGAATCGCGCCTAAAAGCTTTCACATCCGTAAGAATCGATACCGCCTCGGGAGCTGTCGCCTTGATGGGACGCTCACTTTTTCGTTGCAGTTGCTTTTTGCACCCCCTGAAGTGGTCGATTATGTCGTGGCACACGAGCTTGCACACATCATTCATCATAATCACTCCGCGCAATTTTGGGAGCTTCTTGCGTGCTATTATCCCAAACACAAAGAGGAAAAAGCCTATCTAAGAGCCAATCACGCGCTGTTTGTGCGACTTTTGGAGCGGTTTTTCTAATTTCATGCACCAAAGCAAATCCGAGTGGGAATCCTGCGCATAATTCCCGCCTATTCATAAATGCCACGATAACAGACAACCCGCGTGCGTTTTTCGGATTCCTAACCCTTACACCAAATCGATTTTAACCCCTCACCTGCCCGCTACCATAGACTTTATATTTATGTGTCGTGAGCTCGTTAATCCCCATGGGTCCGCGCGCGTGGAGCTTATTTGTGGAGATTCCCACCTCCGCGCCAAATCCATACTCGCCCCCATCGCTAAAACGCGTCGAGGCATTTAAGTAAATACTCGCAGCATCAACCTCATCAAGGAATCGCTCCGCACTCGCGTGATTCTCGCTCACAATCGCTTCAGAGTGCCCCGACCCATAGCGTGCAATATGCGCAAGAGCCTCATCTATATCCGCTACGACCTTAATATTCAGGATCTTCTCGCCATATTCAGTAGAGAAATCCTCCTTACTCGCCGCGCTTCCCTCAATAAACTTGAGCGATTCCTCACACGCGCGCAGGGCGATTCCCGCCTCTTTGGCTAAGGGCGCAAAAGCCTGCAAAAACTCGCCGCTAATGGCTTTATCAACAAGCAACGTCTCAATGGCATTACACGCGGAGGGGCGAGATGCTTTAGCATTAATCGCGATTGCAAGGGCTTTTTGATAATCCGCGTCCTCATGAATATGGAGATGACAGACCCCTTTATCGTGCTTAATCACGGGAATCGTCGCATTTTTGGCGACAAAATTAATGAGCGATTCCCCGCCGCGCGGAATGAGCAAATCGACATAGCGATCCATCTTCACAAATTGCGCCACACCCTCGCGCGAATAATCAGGAAGTAGCGCAATCATTGCGCGCGGAAGATGATGTGCCTCTAAAACATCCTGCAAAATCCCAGCAATC
This sequence comes from Wolinella sp., assembly GCA_052173415.1. Classification (GTDB taxonomy): domain Bacteria; phylum Campylobacterota; class Campylobacteria; order Campylobacterales; family Helicobacteraceae; genus Wolinella. The sequence continues at coordinate 65,067 of JBQMYQ010000002.1, forward strand.
GCCTCGTTGCTTCGCTGCGCCTCCTTGCCCCCTTTGAGCACGCAGACATTGCCACTTTTAAAGCACAGTGCAGCCGTGTCGCTCGTAACATTCGGACGCGACTCATAAATAATCCCGACTACTCCAAGCGGGACGCTCACCTTCTCGATTCTAAGCCCATTCTCCGCCACCCAACCCTCAAGCACCCTGCCGATGGGATTTTTAAGCTCCGCAATCTCTCTAAGGGCTCGCACCATCGCGCAAATGCGCTCGTGATTTAAAAGAAGACGATCAAGAAACGAGTCTTTGATTCCCATATTTTGCGCCTCTTTAAAGTCCAGCGCATTAGCCCGCAAGATTCCCGCCTCATGCGCACTTAGCTCCTCTTCCATGTCGCATAAAATCCGATTCCTCTCCTTGGGGAGCAGTTTCGCGCACACCCTGCATGCCGCCTTGCTCTCCTTTAAAACTCCTCTAAAGATTGCATTATCGTCCCAAAAAGTAGCGATCTGTCTCGGCTTTCACGACTTTGGAGAGCAAAAGTAGTGCAATTAGGTTAGGAATCGCCATAAGCCCATTTGCCATATCGGAAAAATTCCAGACAAAATCAAGCTTAATCATCGCGCCCACAATGACAAATGAGACAAAAATCGCGCGAAACAGCTTAATCTTTTTGTGTCCAAAGAGAAATTCAAACGCCTTCTCGCCATAATAGCTCCAGCCAAGAATCGTCGAATAACCAAAAAGCACGGTTGCAAAGCTCACGACCCCTGCGCCAAAACCTCCCAAATAGTGCTCAAAGCTCCTAAGCGTAAGCTCTCCGCCACTCACACCCTCTAGCCATTGAGGCGCGCTCAAAATCACCACAGCCGTAATCGTGCAAACCACAAGCGTATCAACAAAAGTCTGCGTCATGGAGACAAGAGCCTGCCGCACGGGATCATCAGTCTTTGCCGCAGCCGCGGCAATCGGGGCTGAACCCAGTCCCGATTCGTTAGAAAAAACCCCACGCGCTAATCCATAACGTATCGCCACAGCCACGCTCGCCCCGAGGAATCCACCCCCAGCGGCATGCGGATTGAACGCATAATAAAAAATATCGCCAAGCACGGGGAGGATCTTCTCGGCATTGAGGGTCAAAATCACCAGCGCGCTCGCAAGATAGACGACAATCATAAAAGGGACAAGAAAGGCGGTGAATTTCCCGATACTCTTAATCCCGCCCAAAATCACGGTCGCAGTGAGGATTAGCATTGCAAATCCGCTGATCCACTCCGGAATCGCGAAATTTGACGCAAGCACGGTCGCGACGGCATTAGCCTGCGTCATGTTACCAATCCCAAAGGAGGCAAACACCGTAAAAACGGCAAAAAGCACGCCCAGCCATTTGAGATTAAGCCCAAAAGCGATGTAATACATTGGTCCGCCCTTGTAGCCCATCGCCCCTTTTTGACGATATTTGACGGCGAGCACCGCTTCAGAATATTTCGTCGCCATTCCGACAAAACCCGTTACCCACATCCAAAAAACCGCCCCGGGTCCGCCCAGACTAATCGCCGTCGCCACACCGACGATATTGCCGATTCCCACTGTGGCAGCAAGAGCCGTGGTCAGTGCTGCAAAATGGCTAATCTCGCCCTCTGCATGAGGCTCTTTGTGAAAAATCAGCCTAAATGCTCGAAAAAGTGCCCAAAATTGCACACCTCTGAGCAGAATCGTCAGGTAGATTCCCGTCCCAACGAGCAACACAAGCATCGGCACGCCCCATACAAATGAAGCAACACTCCCCACAAACCCTTCAGCCACTCCCATATTCACCTCCAAAATCGCTCCTGCAAAATCATTCTCATAAATTTATCTTCGCAAATCCGCGCCTAATTCCCTCTAAAATCCCGAGTCTATCCTATTTTGCGCAACCAGCCCTTAAGAGCTTTGATACTGTTGCGCGAGCTTCTCCACTTCCTCGACAAAACGATCTACAAGCTCGCTCTCTGGGAGCTTGTGGAGGATTTCGCCTTTTTTGATGATGAGCCCACTTTTATTCCCAAAAGCAATCGCAATATCCGCGTGCTTCGCCTCTCCAAGCGCATTGACCGCACAGCCCATAACCGAAACCTGCAAAGGTGCTTTGATGTGCTTAATGCGCTCCTCGACATACTGAACCGCTTCCACGAGATTTGCCTCGATTCTCCCGCATGTGGGGCATGAGATGAGGTAGATTCCCTCTTTTTGCCGCCCTGAATATTTCAAAATCGCACGCGCAACCTCAATCTCTTTCTCAAGCTCGCCCGTGATTGAAACCCGCATGGTATCGCCGATTCCCTCCATTAAAAGTGCACCTAATGCCATCGCGCTTTTAATGCTTGAATGAAAAATCGTCCCCGCTTCAGTTACTCCAAGATGAAAGGGGTATTCCACCAAAGGGCGGAGCATGCGATATGCCGCTAGTGTGCGCTCCACATCACTTGCTTTGAGTGAAATTTTGATGTTGCTAAAGCCAAAATCCTCAAGAAGCTTAATGTTATAAAGAGCCGATTCCACCATACCTTTGGGGGTTGCGCCATATTTTTGCTCAAAACGCTCCTCAAGGCTGCCACCATTCACGCCAATACGCACGGGAATCCCGCGCTCATTGCACGCATCAGCAACCGCCTTAATTCGCTCTTTTGAGCCGATATTTCCCGTGTTTATGCGGATACAATCCACACTCTGCGCGGCAATAAGTGCGAATTTGTATTGAAAGTGAATGTCCGCCACGATTGGCAGAGGGCTTAGGCTTTTGAGCTCTTTGAGGGCTTCTGCGTCCTCACGACTACTTACCGCCACGCGCACAATATCGCACCCTGCAAGCGCGAGCCTATCAATCTGCGCTTTGGTCGCGACAATATCCGCAGTTTTGCTAAAGGTCATAGACTGGACAGAAATCGGGGAATCGCCACCGATTCCGACATTACCGACAAAAATTTGCTTAGTTTTTACGTGCTCTTGCAAGTGGGGAATCCTCTCAAAAAATGGATCAAAAATCTGAGAAAAAAGTTAAGGAAAAATGATACAAAATTTTGGACTGTTTTTGTGCTTATTTTTAAGAAAAATGCAAGATTTGTTAAAGAATATCTAAAGTATAATTGCCAGTTTTTGCCTGTATTTCGGTGTTATAGCCTCTTTTTACAGGCTATGTTTTGAATATTATTCTGCAAAGTTAATCAATCGGGCGAGAATCGCTCCACCAAAAGAAGGGGACTCATGTGTGACCCATCGCTAATCGCGCAAAAGAAATTTGAGGCTTCCATTCTCTATGTGGAAGATGAGGAGAATATTCGGAATGTCTTAACTAAGATTTTGTTGCGCAAATTTAGCGAAGTGCTGAGTGCTTCTAGCGGTGCGGAGGGAGTAAAGCTCTATCTTGAGAAGCATCCAGATATCGTCATCACAGATATTCACATGCCCGATATGAGCGGAATCGAAATGAGTAAACATATTCGAGCAATCAATCCCGATGCCCTCATCGTCATCACGACCGCATTTACTGATGTCGAACATTTCCTTGATGCGATCAATGCAGGAATCAATCGCTTCATCATTAAGCCTATCGATTCCCAAAAGCTTGAAGCGACAATCCACGAGCTACTTACCACGGTTAGGAGACGACATGAATTCAACGATGCACGCTAGCTCCTCAGGGAGTATCGCAAGGCGGTGGATTGTAGCGTCATCGTCTCTAAAACGGATAAGCGAGGGATCATTACCTGCGTCAATGAGGCGTTTTGCGACATTTCTGGCTACTCACAGCAAGAGCTCATCGGCAAGCCCCATAACATCGTGCGTCATCCACTCAATCCAAAACGGCTTTTTGAAGAGCTTTGGAGCACGATTCTTGCGGGCAAAAGCTGGAAAGGCAGGATTAAAAATCAGAAAAAAGGGGGCGAGTTTAATAACCCTATACCTCCCCTCCGAGCAGAGCCGCTACATCTTAGGAATCGCCCCGAAAGGGCGAAAAATCCAATCAGATGATCCTCATACTCACGCCATTAAACGGGATCGATAGCCTATGATTCCTCTACTTCATCGCCTCAAACTCAGCGGAAGCGTCCTAGAGATGGGAATCGCCGATGGGCGAATGCTTATATTGGATAGTTTCTACAATCTCTATGAGGTCGCGCTAGATACGTTTCAGTTCAAAAAAAGTCTGAAAATCACAAAAAGTTACGAGCTTTTGCACAAATTCGGCAAAAGTAGTGCGACTTCACAAAACAACTACGTCGTGCTGGGATTAAGCAAAACTACCAGAGCAATCGTGCTCAAGGTCGAAGAGAGCGTCGAGAAAGTCATGTCGCTTGCATGGCACAAGGCGGATATTTCAGTCGCGAGTTTCTCGCGCGATGGGCACTACCTCGCTACCGGGGGTGAAGATGGGCGCACGCTCATCTATCAGGTTCCGAGCTTCAACCTCCTATCCGCGCTCCCGCCGCGCCCGGATTACATCTACGGCATGGCGTTTTCTCCCGATTCCTCGCTCATTGCCGTGAGCTGCTTTGATCGCTCTTTGGCAATCTTTGATCTCAAAAGGTCCATTGAAATCGCCTCTTTCACGACCAAAGAGGTGGTCGAGGACTTGGGATTTTTTAATGAAAACGGCTCGCTCTTTTTTGTCTGCAAAGACGGCTCTACGGGTGTTTTTAATGTCAAGGAGCAGAAAATCATCTCTGAGAAGAAGCACTTTCCGCAGTGGCTCACTCGCGTCTGCATTACAGAAGATGGCGACTACGCATACATTGGCACGAGAGATAATTTTCTTCACCTAGTCCGCACCAAAGATAATCAGTCGCTTGCCTCCGCGCCCACCGAACACATGGGAATCGCCTCGATGATGCTTGAGGGGAATCGCCTATTTATGGGCTATACCGATGGATACATCGAGATTTTGGAGCTTGATAAAGGGCGTAGAGAGTTTGAAGCTTATTTGAAGACTAACGACCTCATCAAGGCAAAAACCCTCGCTGAAAATCAAAATATCTTCCTAAAAACCCTGCCCTTTTATACCAAAAAACTTGATGAGCTTTGGAAAGACACCCTAAAAGAGGCGATTGACATGCTTGCTAGGGATCGATTCCAAGAGGCACTCATGTTTGTCTCGCCTTTTATGGAAGATCCGAGCAAAAAAGAGGAGTTTAGCTACTACACCGAGCAGAGGGAGTTTGTCGCGCAATTCCTCGACGCGCTTGAGCGAGATGAGATCGCCGAGGCGTATAAAGTGGCGGAAAATCATCAAGAAATCACAAAAATCGCACCCTATGAGAAGCTCGAAGCTCACTATCACAAGACTTTTGAGGCGTGCAAAAAGATGCTTGCAGATGACGCATTTACCAATCTTCCTAAGGCGCAAGAGCTCCTAAAACCCTTTATAAATGTGCACGATAAAAAAGAGGCAATTTACACGCTTTTACACAATTCCGACAAATATCTAAGTGCGGATAATGCGCTAAAAGAGCGCAATTTTGTCGAATATTTTCGACTTAGCGAGCGATTCCCTTTCCTGAAAGATACAGAAACCTACAAAAAAACTTACTTTTTAGGGCAACAGATTGTGCAGAGAATCGCGCTTTTAGAGAATGAAAAAAACTTTGAAAAAGCCATTGAGCTCGCAAAATTCCTAGGCACGCTCGCTCCTTTTAAGAATCTTGCCCTTGAACGCGTGCAGCTCATCGAGAACAAACGTGCATTCCTTGAGGTGCTCGGCACAAAAGAGCTCAAGAAAGCCTATGCACTTGCTGATTCTGAAGAAAACTTACGTGCATTGCCTGAATTTATCCAGCTTCTTGAGGAGTTCTCCACACTTCATGAACGCGCCTATGCACTCGCATATCGCGGCAACAGTAAAGATACACTAGCGCTTTTGGAAGAGTATTTGGAGATTCCCTACTGGCAGGAAAAGATTGCATCCACCATGCGGATCGCCTACCTTTACGAGATTAAAGCACTTGCTAAAAAACTCACACCCGAGGAGGCGGAGTGGCGCAGGTCGCTTGAGGGATATATCGATCGCTTTGGAAAGGATGATGAGCTAGCCACCGTATGCGAAGCGTGCGGGCTGAAGCAATACTTCGATGAGATTATCTCAACCGGAGATCCGCATGGATACAAAACGCACCCCTACCTCTCCTCAATTGTGTTTCGCGTTGAAGATGAGCCTACAAAAGTCGCGCCCAAAAAGGATGCCTAAATGCTCTTGTGCGACTGATTCTCGCTCTCGCCCAAATCGCCCCACACAAGTCGCGTCCCGCCAAGAATATGAAAATGAAGGTGTGGCACTTCCTGCCCGCCATCATATCCGATATTTGTGACCAAACGATAGCCCGCCTCATCAAGCCCCAATTTCCTCGCGACCTCTTGGATAAAGAGCGTCATGCCCACCATCAGCGAGGAATCGACCTCCTGAAAGCTCTTCACGCACTTTTTGGGAATCGCAAGCACATGAATAGGGGCTTTGGGATTAATATCGTGAAATGCCAAAAAATGCTCATTTTCATGCACTTTATTGCAAGGAATCTCGCCCGCCACAATCCGCTCAAATATCGTCATATTCACTCCTTCTTGTCTCGATTCCTAGAAAAACGCTAGGCTCTCCCGGTCGATCATTGTAGCATTTTTAAAAATCGCGCCACGATTTTCTGGCCTCACGAAATTTTGCTTAGTATTTTTTTAAAGTTGCTCCTTTAATATAGCCACAATCTATTTTCCATTAAAATTTGCGTTTTAAATCACACCACAGGAAGGGCGACTTGCAGCATTTAATCGATGAAATAAAAAATGCGCGAAATTCCCATGAACTCGAGGAGATTCGCATTAAAGCTTTGGGTAAAAAGGGCATTTTGACGAGTGAATTTGCGCTCCTAAAAGATCTAGAAGCAGAGGCAAAAAAAGAGCGTGCAAAGGAGCTAAATGCGATCAAATCAGCATTTGAGCGCGAATTTGCACTAAAAAAGGAGCTGCTCTCCACAGAAGAGCTCTCCGCCAAACTCCTACAAGAGCGCGTCGATCTCACGCTCTTTAATGCTCCAAAGTCCCTTGGCGCGGCTCACCCCGTGATGATTACCATGGAGCGGATTATCGATTATTTCCTTTCGCTCAATTTCGCGATTAAAAGTGGTCCGCTCATAGAAGATGATTTTCATAATTTTGAAGCTCTAAACCTCCCCAAATACCACCCCGCACGCGATATGCAAGATACGTTTTATTTTAAAGACGGTGCGCTTTTACGCACCCACACTTCACCCGTGCAGATTCGCACCATGGAGGCGGAGACGCCACCTATCCGCATTATTGCCCCCGGAGCGGTTTTCCGCCGTGATTATGACCTCACACATACGCCGATGTTTCATCAAATTGAAGGGCTTGTGGTCGAGGAGGAGGGGCGCGTCTCGTTTGCGAATCTTAAATATATCCTTGAGGATTTTCTGAAGTATATGTTTGGCGATGTGCGGGTGCGATTCCGCACGAGCTTCTTCCCATTTACCGAGCCAAGTGCCGAGGCGGATATTAGCTGTATTTTTTGTCATGGCGATGGGTGCCGCGTCTGCTCACATACGGGTTGGCTTGAGGTGCTTGGGTGCGGGCTGGTCGATGAGAATGTATTTAAGGCAGTAGGCTATGAAAATGTCAGCGGTTACGCCTTTGGACTGGGGGTGGAGCGATTTGCCATGCTCATTCACGCCGTGTCGGATTTGCGGGCATTTTTTGAGAATGATCTACGAGTATTGGAGCAGTTTCGATGATTTTCACACGCACTTTAATCACGCCATTTGTTGATATTTCGGACATTAGCACTGAACAGCTCTATAAAACACTCAATGACATCGGGCTTGAGGTCGTTTCCTGCCATCAATTGAAAGCTCCAAAAGGCGTGGTGGTGGGCAAGATTCTCGAGGTGGAGAAGCACCCAAACGCGGATAAACTCAGCGTCTGCAGAGTGGATATTGGAGGTGCAGCACCTTTGCAAATCGTCTGTGGGGCAAAAAATGTCGCTACAAACGCGTGGGTCGCGCTCGCGACCGAAGGGACAAAAATCAGCGACACACTCACGATTAAGCAATCCAAACTTCGCGGAATACAGAGCGAGGGCATGCTCTGCTCACTTAGCGAGCTTGGATTCCCAAAGGTCAATGAGGGAATCGTAATCCTCGATTCCTCCATAGGCGCGCTTGTGTTGGGCAAACCACTCGAGGAGTATCCGCTCTTTAATGATGATATTTTTGAGATTGACATCACGCCTAATCGCGGAGATTGCTTGAGCTTTTATGGCGTGGCGCGCGAGCTTGCGGCGATTTATGAAAAAAACTTTAACGAATGCCCAAAAAAGCCCGAAAGAGAGAATGTTTTAGGAATCGGGCGCCTGCTTCAAGTCTCTTGCGAGGGGAAGCTTGATTCCTCCTTGCTTTACAAAACCATCGAGCTAAAAGAGCCCTCACTCCCCCTAAGCGTCGCCCTGCCACTCGCATATAATGAACTTCTTTGTGATGATGGATTGTCAAATTTCCTCCGCTACGCCACGCTTCTTAGCGGCGTGCTCATTCGAGCCTATCCGCACGAGGGAATCAAAGATGAACGCCCCATCAAGCGCACTTTTGTGATTAAGCGCGATGAGAATGCCCTAGAATGTGTCTATGAGGGCGGGCAAAAACTCTCAAGCATCGGAATCTCGGCGCACGATTCCTCAAAAATGCACGCTTTTGTGATCCTCGAAGCGAGCTTCACGCCCCCCGCGATCCTCTCTGAAAGGGTCGCACAAAGCAAGGCAAAAGCAGATTCCTATACATTCTATCGCGCCTCACGCGGGAGCAATCCAAATCTAAATGAGGGAATCGACCTCCTTTGCAACGCACTTCAGAAGATAAACGGGGCGACTATCCACTCGGGCACGCACGAGATTACCCAAGATTACAAGCCTAGAATGATTAACATCAACATAGATTCGCTCAATAAACTCATCGGAATAAAACTGGAAAAAGCCAAAGCCATCGCGATTCTTAAAAGACTGGGATTCAAAGTTGACCTTAAGCACGATGATTCCGCAATCATGGTCTATCCACCCCTCGCACGTCATGATATTCAAAATAGACAAGATGTCGCCGAAGAGATTGTGCGCATGATTGGCATTGACACAATCGTAGCTACGCCCCTAAATATCGCGCACAAAAGCCGCAAAAGTGCGGAGCTCATCGCCTACAAATATCGGCGCACACTCGCCAAACGCGCGCAAGCAATGGGCTTTAGCGAAGCTGTTACTTTTCTTTTTAACCAAAAAAGTCGCCTTGTAGAGTGGGGCTACACGCCACTTAATGAAGGAATCGACCTCCTAAACCCCATTACAAGCGAGCTTGATACCCTGCGTCCGACGCTCCTGCTCTCACTCCTTGATGTCATCGCACGCAATAAAAATCTCGGCTACACGCAAATCGCGCTCTTTGAGATAGGTTCAGTCTATTCCATCACACGAGAAGAGCGCGCTATGGTAGCGTTTGTCGCGAGCGGTTTTAAGGAAGACGCACATTTCCCCCACCCAAAGGGAGTGCGCTGGGATATTCTCTCTTTTGCAAGTGCGCTAAGCTCCGTGATCGGCGAATTTTCGCTTGAGCAATATGCACCTCAAAGCAGGAAAATTTTCCACCCCGCTCAGTGCGCCTATATCATCAAGGAGGGCAAGAGAATCGGCACACTTGCCAAGCTCCATCCCCTCGCGCAGGAGCGTTTTGAGATTGATGAGACCTTCATGGCGGAAATCGAGCTGGACACACTCGCGCCAAAGCTCATAAAAGCGCAGAATTTCTCTCGATTCCAGCCTTTGCAGCGCGACCTTACCGTGCTAATCAGCCAAAACCACCCTTTTAATGCCATTAGAGAAGCGATTAAAAAGCTTGCAATTCCCGAGCTTAAGGGGATTTTCCCGCTTGACCTTTATAGCGATGAGACCTTTGAGAGTGGCAAAACGAGCCTTACTATCAGGGTGGAAATTCAATCAGAAAGTAAAACTTTAGAGGAAGAAGAGATTGCGGGAATCATGGCAAAAATCCTGCGCCTCCTTGAACAAGAGTTTGGCGCGAAACTCCGATGAGAATCACACAAATATCCCCAAAGAGCAAGAGTTTCGAGCTTGAGATTAACACAATCGCCACAGATAAATCAATCTCTCATCGTTGCGCGATTTTCTCGCTCCTTGCAAAAAAGCCTTCGCGCATTCATGGCTTCTTAGAGGGAGAAGATACGCTAAATACGCTAAAAATCGCTCAAAAGCTCGGATTAGGCGTCGCTTTGGAGGGCGATTCCCTCATTCTTACTCCGCCGCGCAATGGAATTATCGAGCCCGATGACATTCTTGATTGCGGCAATGCCGGAACCGCAATGCGCCTATACACCGGGCTTTTAAGCGCAATTAAGGGCTATTTTGTCCTAAGTGGCGATAGTTATTTAAGAAAACGCCCCATGCGCCGAATCGTCGATCCTCTGCGCAGTATCGGAGCGAACATCTTTGGGCGCGATGGAGGGGAGCTTGCTCCGCTAAGTATCATCGGCGCGCCGCTAAAAAGCTTTGATTACACATCGCCTATCGCCTCAGCACAGGTCAAAAGCGCGCTAATTCTCGCCGCTATGCATGGGGAATCGCCCTCTTATTTCAGCGAGCCCGAGCTCAGTCGCGACCACACCGAGCGCATGTTACAGGGCATGGGGGCGGAAATTACAACCAAAGAGGGCAAAATCACCATTATGCCACTGTGTGGAGACAAGCTCTCGCCCCTAGAGCTTACGATTCCCGCCGATCCCTCGAGTGCCTTTTTTCTCGCGGTGGCTGCGGCGATTACTCCGGGGGCGAAAGTGCTTTTAAAAAGCGTGCTCCTTAATCCCACAAGAATCGAGGGCTTCAGGGCTTTGGAGCGCATGGGCGCGAAGATTAGCTATCAGATTACCTCGCAGACCTACGAGAGCATAGGCGATATTGAGGTTGTGCACGCTTCGCTTAGGGGGATTGACATAACCGAGCGTCTTTCGTGGCTCATTGATGAGCTCCCTGCGCTCGCCGTCGCTATGGCGCTTGCAAAGGGTAAAAGTCGCGTCCAAAACGCCAAAGAGCTTCGAGCAAAGGAGAGCGATCGTATCCGCGTCGTGGTGGGGAATCTGCAAAAACTCGGAATCGAGGCTGTGGAACTAGATGATGGTTATGAGATTACGGGCGGGAGTTTTGCGGCGATGCAGACGCTGGAGAGTCACGGTGATCACAGGATTGCGATGAGCTTCGCGCTCGTGGGGCTGTGCGTGCCCGTTAGGATTCTTGATTCAGGCTGCATGGACGTCTCTTTCCCTAATTTCCTTCACATTCTCGCACAGATAGCAAAGGTGGAACATGAAAGTCAAGCTCGCGGATAAACTCGGCTTTTGCTTTGGCGTGAAGCGCGCTATCAAGCTCGCGGAATCTCACCAAGGCGGAATCACGCTTGGATCGCTTATCCACAACAAAAAGGAGATTGAGCGACTAAGGAGCGATTTTGGCGTGATTCTTAAGGAATCGGTGGGCGAGATTCCCAAAGATTCCGAAGTGATTATCCGCACGCATGGGATTCCCAAAGATGATCTCATCGCACTCAAAAAAAATACGCAAAAGGTCATTGATGCGACCTGTCCTTTTGTTACAAAACCTCAGAAAATCTGCGAAAAAATGAGCGCGGAGGGGTATGGGATCGTCATTTTCGGCGACATTAATCACCCCGAAGTGCAAGGCGTGATGAGCTACTCCTCCACCGAGCCGATTGTCGTGATGTGCGTCGAGGATCTTTTGGAGTGGAAATTAAAGGATAAAATCGCGCTCGTGTCGCAAACGACCAAAAAGATTGAGGATTTTCTCAAAATTGCAGACTATCTCATTCAAAAAAGTGCGGAGGTGCGGATATTTAACACCATTTGTAATGCCACTTTTGACAATCAAGAGGCGGCGAGGCGGCTGAGCAGGGAGGTTGATGTGATGATTATCGCGGGTGGGAAAAACTCCTCAAACACCAAACAGCTCCTCTCTATTTGCCTTGAAAACTGCGCGGATAGCTATCTCATCGAAGATGAGAGCGAGCTTAGGGCGGAGTGGTTTATAGGGAAAAAACTCTGCGGCGTGAGCGCGGGAGCATCGACTCCTGAGTGGATTATCAGGCAAATCGTGCAAAGTATCGAAAAATACTAAACTTTTTATAGCGAGCATAAGGAAAAATAAAGTAAAATCGAACCTAAGTTCATAGGACGGTTCAACTTACAAAACAGAAGGGTTACAATGGTCGAGCATGAGAAACACAACGGCGAATATCAAGGAGAAGAGGAAGATTTCGCCTTGCTATTGGAGGAATCGTGGGAGAAAAGCGAAAATGAGACGGTTGGTCAAGGGACGATCGTAAGAATCGAGGGTGAGAGCGTGCTTGTCGATGTGGGCGAGAAGATTGAGGGGCGGATCAATGTGTCTGAGATCCTTGATGAGAATGGTGCGGCAAAATACAAGGCGGGCGATGTGATTCCTATCATCATCACGGGGAATCGCAACGAACGCCCCATCATCTCACACCAAAAGGCTATCAAGCGAGAAAAACTGCGAGAGAGAATCACAAGTCTTGGCGAAGAGTATCATGACGTGGTCGTCGAGGGCGTAATCGTAGGGAAAAACAGAGGAGGCTACATCATTGAGGCTGATGGATTAGAGTATTTTATGCCTAAATTTATGTCCGCGCTCAAAGATGATGCTAAAAACATTGGCAAAAGCCTCAAAGCATGTATCGTGAATGTCAAACCCAAAGAGGATGCGATCATCGTCTCGAGGAAGCGCTTCTTTGAGCTTGATGACAAAAAGAAAAAAGAGGGCGTGGCAAAGCTCCTTGAGGCAAGCGAGCCCCTTCAGGGAATCGTGAAGAAAATCACGAGCTTTGGAATGTTTGTCGAAGTTGAGGGAATCGAAGGGCTCGTGCACTACACGGAGATCAGCTTCCAAGGACCTGTAAATCCTGCTAAACTCTACAAAGAGGGCGATATGATCAAAGTCAAAGCGATCGCGTATGATGAGGAGCGTAAGCGACTTTCATTGTCAGTTAAAGCAACCGCTGATGATCCATGGAAAGAGATCGAAAATGAACTTGAAGTGGGCGATGCGATCAATGTAACCGTGAGCAATGTCGAGCCTTACGGTGCGTTTGTGGATTTGGGGAATAATCTTGAAGGATTCCTCCATGTTTCTGAAATCTCATGGGATAAAAACATCAAACACCCTGATGAATACCTCAAGGCAGGTCAAGAAATCGATGTTGAAGTGATTGAAATTGATACCAAAAGGCGTCGTCTCAGAGTGTCGCTCAAAAAACTCCTCGCAAGACCTTTTGATCAATTTGCAAAAGGGCATAAAGAGGGTGAGATACTCAAGGGGAAAGTATCGACACTGACGGATTTTGGGGCATTTATTCAGCTGGGCGCAATTGATGGTCTTTTGCATAATGGAGATGCTTTTTGGGATAAAAATCAAAAATGCAAAGATCTCCTAAAAGAGGGCGATGATATTGAAGTGAAGATTATTAAAATCGACAAAGAGAAAGAGCGAATATCCCTTAGCCGTAAAAATCTCATCGCATCACCTGCGGAGGATTTTGCCAAAAGTCATCAGATTGATGATGATGTCAAGGGGAAAATCCGCGATATTAAGGATTTTGGTGTCTTTATCAGCCTTGAGGGTGGCATGGACGCGCTCATTCGCTCTGAGGATCTCGCTCCGTTAAAAAAAGAGGATCTCAAAATCGGGGATGAAATTGAGGGGGTCATCTCGCTCATCGACAAGGAAAACAATCGCATTCGCGTCTCTGTGCGACGGCTTGAGCGCAAAAAAGAGAAAGAGAACATCAAGGCGTTTAATTCTGATGACAAAATGACTCTTGGGGACATTCTCAAAGGTCAGCTCTAGGTAAGCCCCATCAATGCAACATCGTCCTTTGATTGTCTTGCTTACATTTTTGACTATAGGGGTCGCTGTAGTGATATTTTCCGCCTATTTAAAGACGCTACAGGAGGTCTCAAGCCTCTCTTTTAGTAAGATAATCACGGAGGATTCCCCCGCACAGGAGAGAGAACACACCTCCTCTTGGATGAGTCGCTTCTCAGCCAGAGAGATTCCTAGCTATATCTACCCCACACCAGAGTTGCACGTCAGTTTGAGCTTCCCCACCGCTCCATTGGGGCTTCTTAAGACATTCCATGTCATCATAGGCAAGGTGAGTGCGTATCAATTCTTTTGCCTAAAACAGGTGCTTCTTGCGCATAAAATCAACTACTCCTATCATAAAGAAGGCGGACGCGTGCAGCTCATCATCACGACACAAGATGAAGAATACCTGCGTAGCGTGCTAAAGGAGCTTTCGCGCTATGAAATCACCTATCAAATCCACAAATCTTAAAAGGACACACCATGGCTAAACATAAAATTGTCGTTTGCGACCATATTCATCAAAAAGGCTTGGATCTGCTCGCTCAAGAGAGCGATGTCGAGCTTGTTAATCTCGCTTCGATTCCTAAAAGTGAGCTTCTGCCCCTGCTCCATGATGCAGACATTGCGATTACGCGCAGTTCGACTGATGTCGATTCCTCGTTTTTAGAAGCGGCGAATAAGATTCGTGCAATCGTGCGCGCGGGTGTGGGCGTGGATAACGTCGATATTGATGGTTGCAGTCGCAAAGGGATCATCGTTATGAACGTCCCTACAGCCAACACCATTGCCGCTGTGGAGCTTACACTCGCTCACATGCTAAACGCATGCCGTAACTTCCCCGGCGCAAATCATCAGCTCAAATCTGAACGCATCTGGAAACGCGAAGATTGGTATGGCACGGAGCTTAAGGACAAGAAGCTCGGGGTTATCGGCTTTGGAAATATCGGTAGTCGCGTTGCATTGCGCGCTAAAGCCTTTGAAATGGAGGTGCTTACCTATGATCCCTACATCAAACCCTCAAAAGCAACAGACCTAGGAATCGCCTACACGACGAACTTTGATGATATTCTTGCATGCGATATCATCACAATCCACACACCCAAAAACAAAGAGACGATCAATATGATCGACAAAGAGCAGATCGCAAAGATGAAAGAGGGCGTGATCCTTATCAACTGCGCACGCGGGAATCTCTACAACGAGGAGGCACTCATCGAGGGGCTCAAGAGTGGCAAAATCCGATGGGTGGGGCTGGATGTCTTTGGCAAAGAGCCCGCGACAAGCAATCCGCTCCTAGATCTGCCTAATCTTTACGTTACGCCACACATCGGCGCAAATACGCTGGAATCGCAGGAGAAAATCGCCATTCAAGCCGCGGGAGCAGCCCTCGAGGCGGCACGAGGCTCAAGCTATCCTAACGCGCTCAATCTGCCCATTAAAGAGAGCGAACTGCCCAACTTCTTAAAGCCCTATTTGGAGCTCGTGCAGAAAATGGGATTCTTCGCAATACAGGCGAATAGAGCCCCTATTCGCTCCTTTAATATCACAGCTGAAGACG
>JBQMYQ010000003.1:0-77707 GCA_052173415.1 Wolinella sp.
TCGAGCTTTGGACTCATCGAGCAGCCTGCAAGGAGGATTCCCCCGAATATGATTGCGACTACGCTACGCATTAGTATCTCTCCTTAGGTTGGCTTCCCCTGATAAATCCATTGAGTCGCTCTAATAGGACATAAAAGAGCGGGACAAAGAAGATTGCAATCGTCGTTGCAGCGAGCATTCCGCCGATGACGCCCGTGCCGATCGCATGGCGACTTGCCGCCCCTGCACCGCTGCTTAATGCTAGAGGAATCACCCCAATGGTAAAGGCAAGCGAAGTCATCACAATCGGGCGAAAACGCAACCTCGCCGCCTCAAGGCTCGCCTCGATGATTCCCATGCCCGATTCCCGCTTTTGCATAGCAAATTCCACAATCAAAATGGCATTTTTCGCGGAGAGCCCGATGAGCATGATTAATCCAATCTGAAAATAGATGTCGTTACTAAGCCCGCGAAGCCATGTCGCCATAATCGCTCCAAAAATCGCAAAAGGCACGGCGGTAATGACCGCTAGAGGCATGAGCCACCGCTCATATTGCGCCGCAAGAATCAAGAAAACAAAAATCAGCGCAAAAACAAACGCCTGCACCCCTGTCCCACTCATCTCTTTTTCCTGATAAGATGCCCCCTCCCATGCAATCGTATATCCGCTGGGAAGAACTTCATTGACTACCTCTTCAATCGCGCGCAACGCATCGCCTGAGGTATAGCCCACCTTAGGCTCACCGATTACTTTGGCTGCGGGAAAGAGATTGAAGCGGTTAATCACGCTCGCGCCCGTGGTGCGCTCAAAACTAAGAAGCGAGCTCAAAGGCACCATCTCACCGCTTGCAGAGCGGACAAAAACCTGATTGAGGGCTTCGATTCCCTCGCGATATTCGCCCTCAGACTGGATATAGACCCGATAGGAGCGTCCATAGATGCTAAAATCATTGACATAGCCCGTTCCAAAGGTTAATTGCATCGCGTTAAAGACATTTGAGACCGGGATTCCGAGTGCCTTTGCCTTCTCTCGATCCAGCGTGACGCTATATTGAGGCACACGCATATCAAGAGTCGTGCGCATACCCGTAAGCTCTGGACGTTGCGACGCTTTAGCGATGACCTGCGCAACATGTTTATTCAGCTCTTCATAGCTACTACCCGTGCGATTCTGTATATACATACTAAATCCGCCTGTAAGACTAAGTCCCATAATGGGAGGGGGATTCACCACGAGCACATAGCCATCTTTATTGAGAAAGAATCGCCTAGTATAGCCTTGCGCAAGCATTTGAGCGTGTTGCTTTAAAAGCGTTCGATCTTTCCAGTCCGCAAGCTGGACAAACCCCACTCCTGCGTCGCTTTTCATCGAGAAGGAGAGCAGATCAAGCCCGGCAAAAGTAATGACCTGATCGATATTAGGATCTTGAGAAAGCGTCGCTGAGATCCCATCCATCAGTGCTGATGTGCGGTGCAAAGCCGATGCGGGAGGCAAATAACCTAGCACCAAAATCGTCCCCTTGTCTTCTGCGGGCACGAGTGAAGTTGGCGTATGACTAAAAAGCTCATAAGAGACAGCGATGATTCCCGCGACCAAAAGGAAGCTCAACAAAACGTAGCGAATGACCAAGCGAACGCCCTGAGTAAAGAGCTGCGTAGAGAAGTCAAAAAATTCATTAAACTTCCTCACAAACCAAAAAGGCTCGGAATTGTGCTCTTTTAAAAAGACCGTGCAAAGCGCGGGCGTGAGCGTAAGCGCGACAAATCCCGAAATCGTTACGGATAGGACAATCGTCATGGCAAATTGCTTATACATCTGCCCAACAAATCCCCCTATAAACGAGATGGGAGTAAATACCGCCGCAAGCACCAAAACAATCGAAATAACCGGCGCAGCAACCTCCTCCATCGCTTTAATCGTCGCCTCTTTAATCGGTAAGCCCTCGGTGCGGTGGATACGCTCGACGTTTTCAATCACGATAATCGCGTCATCAACTACGATTCCTATCGCAAGAATCAGCCCAAAGAGTGTGAGGAGATTTATGGAGAATCCCATAGCATACATCCCCGCAAATGTCCCGATAATCGAAACAGGCACGGCAAGCATAGGAATAATCGTCGTGCGAAGATTTTGTAAAAAGAGATAGACGATGAGCGAGACGAGAATCATCGCTTCGATAAACGTTTTGATGACCTCTTGAATGGAGATTCGCACAAATTTCGTCGTATCATAGGGAATCGCATACGCCATACCCGCGGGGAATTTCTGCGAAAGCCGCTCCATCTCTGCACCCACAAGCTCGGCGACTTCTAGGGCATTTGCGCCTGATTGCATGAAAATCCCAATGGGCGTCGTGGGCTTGCCATTTAGCTTCGCATCAAAGCTGTAAGACTGCGAGCCCAGCTCCACTGTCGCTACGTCTCTTAGTCGAAGTGTCGCGCCTTGGGAATCCGCCCTCAAAATAATATCGCCAAACTCCTCCGCACTCGCCATTCGCCCTTTGGTCGTAATCGTGTAAGTGAACATCGGCTTGTTTGCGATAGGCTCTTGTCCGATCTGCCCTGTGGCAAATTGCGCATTCTGCTCTCTAACCGCGCTGACAATGTCATTGGGCGTGAGGGAGTATTTTGCGAGCAAATCGGGCTTGAGCCAAATTCTAATGGAGTAATCCTTCCCGCCAAAAAGCACCACATCGCCCACACCTTTGATACGCTTAAGGTCATCAACGACATTAATGAGCGCGTAGTTGGAGACGTAAATAGGCGTATGCGCGGGGTCTGAAGAATACATCGCCACGACCTCAAGGATGCTTGAGGAGCGTTTCCTTGCTATTACGCCCTGTCGCTGCACCTCAGTAGGCAACTTGCTCAAAGCAGCTTGAATTCGGTTGTTCACATCAATAGTCGCCTGATCAGGATCTGTGCCGATTTCAAAAAAGATATTCAGACTAAGCGAGCCAGATGCAGAAGCGGTGGAAGACATATAGATCATACCATCCACGCCGTTAATCTGCTCCTCCAAAGGTGCGCTTACCACTTGAGCAATCGTCTCCGCACTCGCTCCGGGATAGATCGCAGAGACCTGCACTTGCGGAGGTATGACTTGCGGATACTCCTCCACAGGAAGCGTCTTAATGGCAACTAGCCCCGCCAAAACAATAATAATCGAAATGACCGATGCAAATATGGGTCGGTCAATAAAAAATTTGGAGAACATTACTCTCTCCTATCAATCTGCACGCTCGCATCTGGGCGTATTTTTATGATATTGCTTGTAATGACCAAATCACCCTCTGCGAGCCCCTTTGTAACAACAAACTCTTTGGTATTATCCGCACTGAGCTCCACTTCCACGGGTCTTACCGCAACTTTGCCATCACTCACGATATAGACAAGTTTCATTGTTCCGTTTTGTAGCAGTGCCTCTTGGGGAATCGTAGTCGCCTTTTGACGCACGATTCCCTCGATTCTCACGCGCACAAACTGCCCGGGCAAAAGAACATGGTCGCTATTTTTAAACAACGCCCTTGCATGCGTGCTCCCGATCTTCTCATCAATCACACTATCGGTGAAGTCTATGATTCCACTCTCAGGATACATTACGCCGTTTTTAGAGATGATTCTCGCCCTCAAAGCCCCACTCTCAGAGAGATTCTTCCAATCCCCCTTTGCAAGGGCGTAATTTTGCCTCAACTGCTCAAAATCGGGAATCGCAAACTCCACATGGATGGGATCAAGCTGCGTAATGGTCGTCAAAAGCGTATCGCTCCCGCCCACATACGCACCCACGTCTTTGAGCTTCTGCCCCGCCACACCGCTACTTGGCGCGACAATCGAGGTATAGCTAAGGTCAATTTGCGCACTCTTATGTGCCGCTTGCGCGCTGGTGAGGTTCGCACTCGCCATCTCATAGCTCGCAAGGGTATCATCTCGCTCTTTCTCACTCGCTACCCCATCTGCAAAAAGCTGCTCCATGCGCTTCCATTCGCGCTCACTCTGCCTGAAAATCGCCTCTTGCACTCCTACGCGCGCACTCGCCTGATTAGCCGCGACTCGGAACTTTGATGGGTCAAGACTAAAGAGCAACTCGCCCTCACGCACCATCGCGCCCTCAGTGTAGTGCTTTTTAAGAATCGTTCCATTGACTTTTGCTCGCACCTCAACCCGCTGCACGCTCCGCACCCGCGCGGGATACTCAAGCGTAACGGGAATCGCCCTAAGCTTCACGCTCCGCACATCAACATGCGCGGGAGGCATACCCCCGCCACCTTTGGGAGCGGCAGCTTGAGAGCTTTTTGACTGCTCTCCACCAGAGCACCCTGCTAAAATCAATCCAAGCACCAAAATCGTGCCCTTTTTAATCCAATCTTTTGTCATAAAACCTGCTCCTTTAGAAGTTTTCTACTCTCGTTTTGGTCCTGTTAAATTATGTAGTGTAGCATACATTACATTTTTAAATTTTGTGCTTAAACCTTATCGTTTCCACAGCGCACACCATACAAAAAAATCCTAACCGCCTCATCGACAATTTTTTGTTGCTCTTTTGGCGTGAAATCTAGTGGCGCACCCATCGTAATGGAACAAAAATAATAAGGCTCAATCACCAAATGAATAAAGCGCGAAGCTGCAAGGGCGATGTCAATATCCTGCGTAATCTTCCCTGCTTGCTGCTGCGTGCGCAAAAACTCCTCGATTACCCGCTCTACACTCTCATGTCCGCACTCATAAAATATCCTGCCCAACTTGCCCTCGTAACGACCTCCTTCGGATATAATCACGCGAGAGAGGGCAATGGCTTTGCTATCACAAATCACCTCAAAAAATCGCCTGCCAAATCGTCGCAGGAATCCCTCAATATTCTGCTCAGAGAGCCTAATCTCCTCAAGCTCGGCAAAAGTCGTCCTGAATTCTCGCATTAACGCTGCTTCAAAAAGTTTTTCCTTAGTGCTAAAAAACTTATATAGCGTCGATAGCGAGCCACCCGCACGTCGCACAATCTCATTGACACTCGTCTTCTCAAAACCATGCTCCAAAAATAACTCAAAAGCAACACTAAGAATCTTCTCATATCGCGCACGCGAGCGCAAACTAAGCTCATCTTCCCTCATATTTGCTCCGCCTCTGTTTTAGACATTTTTACGCCATTATATCTAAATGTAGCGATCATTACTTTTTTAAGATTATTTTCATAAATAAATATTCTGGGAATCAACCCCTTTTGTGTGACTGGATTTAGGATAAAATTGGGAATCACCCCAAAAATCAGCCAATTAGACCTTTTGTAAGAATCAAAAAAATCGCAACGGGTGCGATAAAACGCACGCAAAAAAGCCAAATCTTAAAAAATAGCGGCGAAATGTGCCCGCTAAACATTCCATGAATATGATTTTTATCAATCACAAAACCGACAAAAATACACGTTAGCATTCCTGCGATGGGCATAAGCAAAGCCGAACTGGTAAAATCCAACCATTCAAAAATACTCTTGCCCGCAATCCTCATTGCCTCCGCATAACCCTCTGATTCCCCCAAAATCACGAGGATTCCCATACAATAGCTGACCCCTAAAATTAGCACCACAGCCCTTCCGCGCCGCCAACCGTGTCGCTCGATAAAATAGCTAAGAGAGGGCTCGACTGTGGAGATTGCGGAAGTGATTCCCGCAAAAAGTAGCGCGATAAAAAAAAGAAGCGAGATTCCCTGCCCTACTGCGCCCATTTGTGCAAACACTACAGGCAACGAGATAAACACAAGCCCGGGTCCTCCGCTTGGATCGCTACCAAACTCAAATAAGAATGTGAAAATCACAAGCCCCGCAATAATCGCAATAGCCGTATCTAGCACCGCAACATAAAGTGCGGAGGAGACGAAATTCCCTTTGCGCGGGAAAGAAGCGGCATAAGTAATAATCGTCCCCACGCCCAAAGAGAGCGTGAAAAACGCCTGACTTACGGACATTAAAATTACCTGTGGCGTGATACTTTCCCATTTTGGCGTGAACATAAAAGCCACAGAGCGCGAAAAACTCTCCATACGTAGTGCATAAAAAAGCAACACGATAAAAATAAGAAAAAGTAATGGCATTAAAATGACATTAATGCGCTCGATTCCCTTCTTTACGCCACGTGAGAGAATATATCCACAGTAGCCGATAACTAATGTGTGGAAAAAAATCTGCAAAAAAATGGAATGCGAAGTGAGCTCACCAAACATTCCGCCCGCCTGCTCGACACTCTGAGGTAGCCCAGTGAGTGAGAGGACGATATAGTGAATGAGCCAGCCAATCACCACGGAATAAAAAGGGAGAATGAGCACGCCATTAATGATCATAAAGCCCGTGAATTTCCAATATCTCGCCCCTTTTGGCGCGAGCTCCTCAAAGGTTGAGACAGGATTTTTCTCGCTGGTGCGCCCAAGCACTACCTCGGCTAAAAAGACGCTAATCCCAATGAGCAAAATAGAGAGCAAAAAGATAAAAACAAACGCACCACCCCCATTTTGCCCCGTCATGTAGGGGAATTTCCATATATTCCCTAACCCAATCGCGCTCCCCGCCGCCGCGAGAATAAAGCCAACCCTCGAAAATCTACTCATGCTCACAAGGCATACTCCCATGCTAAAATCAAGATAGGATTTTAGCAAAAAGATAAAGGTTTCCTTTTGGCTTATCGCAAGACTCGCGGTAATTTTTTGGATTTTGCAAATACAACTCGCACACTTATGCCATTTTAAGATAAGGTGACTCTCTCACTTTTTTATTTTGCTTGATTCCCCGCTTGTGGCACGCTCTTTAGCAATGCATAGAGCTTGCGCGTGAGGCTTGAGATGGGCTGTTTGTCAAAAACATCAGGCGGAACATAAACAACCTCGCCCAAATTTTTAGGAATCATAGAAAACATATGCAAATTTGCTTTAATTTTATATTTTGTATATCTATGAGATACCGCTCCAATTTGCTGTGCTTGAAGCTCTTTGCACTCCTCTTTGCTTACCTCTGGGAATCCAATAAGTCCCTTGTATAAACCACTATCACTCTTTTTCATGGCGATTCCTGCACGGGTTATAAAAAGCGCAAAATGGAGCTCCAGCTCCTCATAAGTATGCCTTTTTGGTGCGCTAAATTTTAGCGGATCTTTACAACCGCTACACCATTTATACAGCGGACATTGTGCGCATAGGGGATTTTTTGGCTTACATATAAGCGCACCAACATCAAGCAACGCCTGATTGTGATTAAAGGAATCTGCCCGATTTAAAAACTCCGCTGCCACGCTAAAAAGCTCCGATTCCCCTGCATTTTGGAGGGCGAAAAAACGCGAAAGCACGCGCTTAATATTCCCATCAACAATCGCCTCGGGCGCACCAAAGGCAAAACAGGCAATCGCACAAGAAGTATAACGCCCGATTCCCGGGAGCTTTCGCAACTCTTGCACACCCTCTGGAAGCTTGCCTCGCGTCTTTTTCGCAAGTGCATGAATATTTCTCGCTCTAGAGTAGTATCCAAGCCCGCTCCACGCGCTTAGGAGCTCGGATTCTTGCGCATTTGCAATCGCCATCAAACTTGGGAATCGCATGAGAAATGGAAAGTAAAATCGCTTAAGCACCATGCTTACCTGCGTCTGCTGCAACATCATCTCGCTAATGTAAATGTGATAGGGATTGCGCGTATTGCGCCACGGAAGATCGGTGCGACCGTGCTTGTGATACCACGACAGGAGCGAATGTTGAGCCTCTTCATGCATGGGGCGAATTATAACTTTTTTGCCTGATGCGCCCATAAAAAGGTCTTATCGCGGCATTTTGCGCGCAAAAATCGTGTATGATTGCGCCAAAAAGGAAAAACATGCTCCTAGAGCTCTCTTCGCTTGGCTATGAAATAGCGGAGTTTGCGCTAATTTTTATCGCTCTACTCCTCTATTCTCGCCATCTCAAATCTTAAGTAAAATGCTCCATTTTAGGCGCGATTCCCGCTACGGTGCTCTATTCGTAGCGTTTTCAATCCACGCGGAAAATGCCCGCTTGCCACGCAAGGAGGGCACTAAACGTAAGTTATCACCTCATCATGCGCCCAGCGAAGTTGCTTGCTTTGGGGATTGAGGCGGTATCCAAAAGCCACGCAATACGCAATCCCAAACTCCCTAGCATCAAATTTCTCTACTGCACTATCCAAAATCCGCTCCAACTCCGCGTAAGAAAAGCCTTCAATCGGGCAGGAATCGACCCCCACAAAAGCCGCTGCTGTCATCATATTCGCGCTTGCTAGGTAGGCTTGCATTTTTGCCCAATCTTCCAAACTTGGCTTAAGGTCATTTTTCTCAAAATCAGAAAAAACGTCCTTGATCTTCTCGAGTCGCTCGGGATCATCACCCACGCGCCGTCTAAAGGAGCGTTCAAGATATTCACTGTCGTGTTTGAAGTGCTTAGGTTCTCGCACGAGAATCACCACAAAATGCGAGCAAGTGCTCACTTGAGGCTGATCCCAGCAGGCGATACGTAGCTCCTCTTTGAGATGGGAATCGCTAATCACCAAAAAATGCCAAGGCTCAAGACCGAATGAAGAGGGAGAAATGCGCCCCATATCCAAAATCCACTCCATCTGCTCGTGGGGAATCTTGCGATTCTCATCAAAAATTTTGCACGCATGGCGGAATCTCATCGCTTTTTCAAACTCATTCATAGTCCCTCCTTAGCTTTAAAGTTCAATCTCCAAATCCAAAGGTCTGCGAAACATAGTCAATGTCCTTATCCCCGCGTCCGCTGAGATTGACGAGAATCTTCTCTCCGAGCCGATCTTTTGCGAGCTTCATTGCATATGCAACCGCATGCGCGCTCTCAATCGCGGGTATGATTCCCTCCAGTCTTGAGAGGGCAAAAAAGGCTTCAATCGCCTCCTCATCATTCGCACCGCCTACTTTTGTGCGACCGATGTCATGCAGATACGCATGTTCAGGTCCCACCGCCTGATAGTCCAACCCACTCGCCACGGAATGCACTGAAGCAGGCGTCCCATCACTATTTTGAAGAAAAATGGAGTTGCACCCGTGCATTACGCCCTCTTTTCCCTTTGTGAGGCTTGCGGCGTGTTCGCCCAAAGCTTCTCCTTTGCCAAAAGGCTCAACCCCCCACAACTCCACAGGATCATCAATGAATCCGCTGAAGATTCCCATTGCATTACTCCCACCTCCAAGGCAAGCGACCACATAATCAGGTAGCTCTCCTGTCATCTTTATGAACTGCTCCCTTGCCTCGATTCCCACGATACTCTGGAAATCCCGCACAATAAGTGGGAAAGGGTGTGGTCCGACCACCGAACCGATGGCATAAAAGGAGTTCTTTGGATCTTTAAAGTAGGACTCAAAGGCACTATCGACAGCTTCTTTTAACGTGCGCTCACCAAAGCTCACAGGCACGACCTTCGCTCCAAGCACTTTCATACGCACAACATTAGGATACTCCTTAGCAATATCCACTTCGCCCATATGAATCTCGCACTCCATACCAAAATAGGCTGCCGCCGTAGCGACCGCCACCCCATGCTGCCCTGCACCCGTCTCGGCGATGAGCTTCTTTTTGCCCATAAATTTGGCTAACAACGCCTCACCCATACAGTGATTGAGCTTATGCGCACCTGTATGATTGAGGTCTTCACGCTTGAGATAGATTCCCGCACCGCCCACTTTTTTACTTAGTTTCCTTGCAAAATAGATCGGTGTAGGACGCCCTTGATAGTGCTTGCGAATATCCCGTAGCTCGCGAATAAATTCATGACTTTGCGCGATCCTAGAATAGGCGCATGAAATCTCTTTAAAATACTCCACAAGCTCTGGAGGCAGATACGCACCGCCAAATTTGCCAAAGTAGCCCTCTTTATCGGGGAATTTTTTTAGATAAGGTTTGTGCATTAAACGCCTTTTAAAAATTTTACATACCTTAATATAAGGGATATCGCCTTAAAATTCGATATACTTACGCGCTTTGTAAGCCAACAAAATGGAGCGCAGTTAATGCCTATTCTCCTCTTTCTCATCGCTCTTATTCTTGGAATTTTCTTCTACTCTTTTGAAGTAAAACTTACACGCAAAAATGACAAAATTCTACAAGAAAGCGCGCGCAAAATCGCCTTTAGCAGCGCGAGTGCGGAGGAATATAAGCAACAATTACAAAGCTTTTTGGAGCGTAGCCACTTTGAGCTACTCATCTTCGATTCAGAGGTCTATGCCACGCACAAACCCTTTAGTATAGGCTGGCTTCTCATCGGGATTGCCTTTGTGGGAATCGGCGCACTTTTTTACATCGCCTACTACCTTTTCCGCCAAAAGCCCCGCCGTATTACCCTACCCCCGCTTGAATGCTATGGTGCGAGCAGTTTTAGCTATCGCCTTTAGGAAAATCATGTTCTCTTCACTCTTTAGCATACTCCTTTTCATCGCTCTAGGTTATCTTTGCAAACGATTTAATGTCATTGCCGCCAAAGAGTCCATCACGCTCATTAATTTCGTCATTTATGTTGCGATTCCCGCGCTAATCATTGAGAAGATCCACACACTCACACTCCGAAGCGAGCTACTCTACCTTATCTTAATAGGTATTATCGGCACAGGAATCGGCGCATTCTGTGTGCTTTTAATCGGGCGACTGATGCGATTCTCGCGCGAAACACTCGTGACTATGATGATGATGTCCTCTTTTGGAAATACCCTATTCATGGGGCTTCCGATGGTGAGCGGACTCATCGGTGAGGGAATCATGCAAGAAGCTCTTTTATATGATCAAATCGCGACGATGATTCCCGTCTCGCTGTTTGGGCCCATCATCTTAGCGCAAGCGAGCCCCTACAAAGTCAGCACCAAAGAGATCGCATCAAGTATCATTCGATTCCCACCCATGATTGCGTTAATCGTCGCTTTTGCGCTTCAGGGCGTGCCCTTTCCCGAATTTTTCACACAAAGTCTGAAAATGCTCGGCACGACGGTCACACCCCTAGCCCTTTTTGCAATCGGATTACAGATGGTCTTTACCTCCATTAGGCGCGAATGGAAGCCCACGCTCGTCATTTTAGCGGGCAAAATGCTCCTCGCCCCGCTCGCCACACTTGCTATCATGCTCGCGCTAGGATTCTCGCTCACACCAAGCGCGCAAAACGTCATTCTACTCGCCTCCACGCCGCCCATGGTGCTTGCCAGCGCGATGGTAATCCGCGCGGGGCTCAATGGGTCGCTATCGCTCGCGAGCATCGCGCTAGGCGTAGTGGCTATGCTCTTCACTGCCCCCTTGCTATTCTCGATTATTCAGTGAGTTGGCATGGGCGACTTAAATCCTCCCATATCCTGCCAATCTTTGGAAAATAGCGACCTATCAAGGGACGTGTGGCAGGCAATACAGCTCTTAATCACCCCATGTTCCGCCACATTAGAGCGAGTGAGCTTCTCTGCCTCATGACAGGCGAAGCAATCCTGACCGCACGCCGCCCCCATATCCTGCGAAGCAATGCTCTCTGCGGTATGGCAAGCAACGCACGTCGCTAGGCTCTTATGACGCACATCGCTTTCTAAATTCAGCTTAGGATGGCATGAGAGGCAATCGCCGCTACAGCCAAAAAGCCGTAGTGATAGAAGCAAAAACACAAAAATATTGCGCACGATTCCCTCTAGAGTGATAAATTGACCAGACTACGATGCACCTTGATGACGCTTTTAAAAACGCGCTCACTCCTGCTCGCCGCATAGAGCCCGCCCGCATGCACATCATAGGGCAAAAACACCGCCAAACTCCCTTCCTGAAGCAAAAAAGAGGAGCACGATTCCTCCATGGGAGGGTCATAAATGATGAGGTCGCGCGAGGCGTTGTAGGATTCCCGTAAAGTAAAATCGCCCTTCTCTCCGATACAAAACCGCTCCCGCCCGCTTAAAACAAGCTGAAAATCAACATAAACCTCGTGGCTCTCAAAAAATGCCTCACTATAAGGCTTCGTCTCATAGCTCTGCTCGATGGCGTAGATTCCCTCCGCGAGCTCAACCCTGTTTGGAGCATTTAGCGCAAGCGAGCTAATCCGCTCACGCACCTCGCCCATCATTGCACTCTGCATATATTCATAAACTACCCGCAAGGACTCGCTTTGCCTGCACATTTCTTCCGTGCGTGCCATATTCGCAATAAATGCCATTTAAGCTACCTCCATATTAGTTTGATTCCCGCATGTTCGGCTTTAAGCGGGAATCGGTGCGATTCCCCCAAAGGCTTTAGCGTCCCTTTATCACCGACAAAATGCTGAAGATAAAATTCGCCCCTGTATCCGCGGGCAGCTAATGCCTCGCTCATCGCATAAATATCCTCGCTACTTAAGAGCCCTGAATGCACCGTCGTGCGCACCTCAAAGGGTGTATCCCGTGCGAGCAAAAGCTCTAAGCAATCAAGGAATCGCACATAAAAATCACGCCCTGTAATCTCCAAAAAGCGCGCGCCCAGCCCCTTAAAATCAATCGCCACATAATCAAGCAGACGCAAATCTAATAGCTCTTTAAGCGCGTCTTTATTGGTGCCGTTGGTATCAAGCTTAAGTTTGAAGCCACGACTCTTAACCTCCTGCGCCCACTCGGCGATTCCCGCAAAATTCGTCGCCTCCCCGCCGGAGAAGACTACTCCATCAAGCAAACCGACACGAGAATCAAGAAAATTCAGAGCCTCTTGCAGGCTGATACTCCCGCCTTCGCGCAAAAGCTCGGGGTTATAACAGTAACGACACTCAAGATTGCAACGGCTAAACCAAAAAATCGAGGAGAGCACGCCGGGAAAATCCAGCATGCTAAAGGGGGTGATTGAGTGCAGCGGACACATTCATTAGTGCTTGTTATGGCACTGCGATTCCTCAAAAAACAGACGCTCTTTATGTTCGCCTTTTTTGCCGACATTGAAGCTCTCAACAGGTCTGTGATAGCCCATCACACGGGTATAGACCATACATTTTGTGCGCTTCTCAAGAGGGATTGTTACGTCATTTTTTAGAGGCATCGTCATAGTGAATCCTTTCGTTATGAGTTTGATGATATTAATAAACTAGACCTAATAAATGCGTTAAGACTAAATACTAATCCGCCTTATGTGCGCCACTCATCTCCGCCATCGCCTCTTCGTCACAAATCGGGCAATACTCATGCTCGCCACTTAGGTAGCCGTGTTTGGGGCAGACGCTAAAAATCGGAGTGATCGTGATGTAGGGGAGCTTGAAGTTCGTAATCACGGTCTTCACGAGCTTCCTGCATGCCTCGGGATTTGAAATACGCTCGCGCATGTAGAGGTGCAGCACCGTCCCGCCCGTGTATTTGCACTGCAATTCATCTTGTAACATCAGCGCCTCAAAGGGGTCATCGGTATAGCTCGCGGGAATCTGCGAGCTGTTGGTATAGTAGATATTCTCGCCCGTGCCCGCTTGGATAATATCGGGGAATCGCTTCTTGTCTTCCTTAGCAAAGCGATAGGTCGTCCCCTCAGCAGGCGTAGCTTCGAGGTTATAGAGATTCCCACTCTCCTCTTGATAGGAGCGGATTTTCTCGCGCATAAATTCCAAAATCTCGCTCGCCATCTGCTTCCCGCTCGCGCTCGTGATGTCCTTCTCGCCACGCGTGAAATTCAAAATCATCTCATTAATCCCATTCACGCCGATGGTGGAGAAGTGGTTGTTGAAGCTCGGCAAATAGCGCTTCGTATAGGGATAGAGCCCGCGATTAAAGAGCTTGGTGACCTTCGTGCGCTTCTTCTCAAGCGTGCTTTTACTAAGCTCCATGAGCCGCACAAGCTCGCGCATGAGCCCCTCGCGATCGCCCTTAAATCGATAACCAAGTCGCGCCATGTTAATCGTTACCACTCCGATACTCCCGGTCATCTCCGCGCTTCCAAAGAGCCCGCCCCCACGCCGCAAAAGCTCGCGCAGATCAAGCTGAAGCCGACAACACATACTCCGCACGGCGTTTGGCTTATAGGCTTCGGGGTTTTCCACTAGATTCCCCGCCTCGTCGCGAATATACTGACTGCCGATAAAATTCTGAAAATAGCTGCTGCCGATTTTCGCCGTGTTCTCAAAGAGCAGATCGGTATTCTCGCCATACCAGTCAAAATCCTCCGTGATATTCACGGTGGGAATCGGGAAAGTAAAGGGCTGCCCTGTCTTATCGCCCTCCGTCATGACCTCATAATAGGCGCGCACAATCTGCTTCATCTCGGGCAAAAAGTGCTTATAGCTCATCGATAAAAGCGACTGAGCCCCACGCGCTTGCGCAAGCTCCAGCAACGTCCTATCCTCTGTGAGGTCACTAAAGAGATGGATATTCTCGCGCGTGGGAATCTGCTCTTTGAGATCCTCGGGCACGACCCAGTCAATCGTGATATTTGTAAAAGGGCTCTGACCCCAGCGCGCAGGGACGTTTAGATTATAGATGAAGCTTCTAATCGCCTTTTTAATCTCCTTAAACTCCAACTGATCGCGGAAAACATAGGGCGCAAGGTAAGTATCAAAGCTACTAAACGCCTGCGCACCCGCCCATTCGCTCTGCAAGATTCCTAGGAAATTCGCCATCTGACCCAAAGCCTCGCGGAAATGCTTAGGTGCGCGCGATTCCACACGTCCGCGCACACCGTTAAAGCCCTCATTAAGGAGTGCGCGCAAGCTCCAGCCCGCGCAATATCCGCTCAAACAGTCCAAGTCGTGAATATGCACATCACCGTTTCGATGCGCATACCCCTCCTCGCGACTATAGACGCGATCAAGCCAGTAGTTTGCGATGAGCTTGCCGGCGAGATTATTCACAAGCCCTGCGTTGGAATAGCCCGTGTTGGCGTTGGCGTTAATGCGCCAATCCTCCTTGTTGATGTATTCCTCGACACTCTGCGTGGAATTCACATAGGTCGTATCTTCGTTAAGCCCCGCGATGTGCTCACGCTGCATTTTGTGCAGGAATCGGTAGTTCATAAACGACTTCATCACGCTAAAATAGCCCGCTTTATGCAGCTCAAGCTCGATGGAATCCTGAATAGCCTCCACGCTGTTGAGCTTCTCACGCTTTACCCCCGCGAGCACGCGCGCGAAAATCTCCGTGTCATAATCCGCATTCACACTGCTAAATGCCTTTTTGATTGCATCCTCGATCTTGAAGGCGGCAAAAGCCTCCCTGCGACCATCACGTTTTAAAATAGACTCGATCATGACCCTCTCTCTATAAGTTTTTATTATCTTTTCGACACACGATTCTTGCACCGTTGTGTTCGCGTAGCAACTCATGGGAGTTAAGCTCCAAAAGCCCCTGAGCTACGAGATTATCTCGCAATTGATTAAACTCCTCCTGAGTAATCTCGCCTAGAGTTTTATCCACGAGTTGGTTAAAATCCAATGCGTTCTCCGCGCTAGCTTCCAGACTTAAGGACTCTTTACACAGCGAGCAGGGCTCAAGCGGACTATCGCGGAAAAATCGCAGCTCCATACCCCCTAGAGAAGTTGTTTTAAAATCAAAGCCGCTCCCCTTGGGAATACTCGCAAGAAACCTAAAGGAATCCTCTCTCTGCGCTAGGATTTCGCGCACATTCGCACACGGAGCAAAGTGAAAACAAGGCGCACCATGACGCTGAAAATCCGCATCATTCATGACCGCCTCGTGAATCATCACGCCCCTAATACGCCCATCATTTAAAAGCGCGAAAATCCGCTCGCCACTTAGCACAATATCCACCCACGGAAGCTCGATTCCCCCATTTTGTAGCCACTTATCCAAGAAAAACGCGAGCGATTCCCCGCTTTTCTCAAGCGCGTGAATACTCGCACGGAAGATTCCCCCACTCAAGATGCCATACGCTCCTCGACTAGATGACAAAGAATATGCGCGAGCGTGATGTGCATCTCCTGAATGCGGGGCGTATCATGGCTTGGGATCACAAGATTAATATCGCACGATTCATTCATTTTACCCCCATCGCGCCCGCTCATCCCCACGCAAAAGCAGCCGATTTTACGCCCTACTTCAAAGGCTAAGAGCACATTAGGAGAGTTACCGCTTGTGGAGATTCCCACCAAAAGATCGCCCTTATTTGCTAGAGCCTCCACTTGTCTTGAAAACACGCGCTCATAGCCATAATCATTACCAATCGCCGTGAGAGCCGAAGTGTCCGTCGTCAAAGCAATCGCCGCAAGCGCAGGGCGTTCCTTTTTGTATCTTCCCGTGAGCTCCGCAGCGATATGTTGCGCATCAGCCGCACTCCCGCCGTTACCAAAAAGCAAAATCTTCCCGCCACATTTCAGACACTCACTCGCCCGCTCCACCACTGCCTGAAGCTGCGGCGTGAGCTCTGCGAGCGTGCGCTGTGCCGTCTGAATATGAGCGTTTAGCTCTTGTTGGATAAATTCCGTATCTTGCATTCTTACCCTTTGATTTTTTTCACAATATTGCTCGTGCTGCGCCCTGCCAAAAACTCAATGAGTCGCACCTCTTTGACGAGTTCGCTGCCCACGACCTCCTTGCCTTCATAATCCTTACCCTTAACCAAAACATCAGGCTTCAGGCTCTGAATGAGCTCATAGGGCGTATCCTCGCTAAAAATTACTACATAATCCACCGATTCAAGCGCGGCAAGCACCAAAGCGCGATCTTGCTCGCTATTAATAGGACGACCCTCCCCTTTGAGCCTCCGCACGGAATCATCGCTATTTAGCCCCACGATGAGACAATCTCCGAGCTCTTTAGCTTTTTGTAAATATTGCACATGCCCTGCGTGCAAAATATCAAAACAGCCGTTTGTGAAGACCACTTTTTGCCCGTGCAGACGCAAGGATTCCACGACTTTTTGCATTGCCTCTTTGTGCAAAACCCGCTCTTGTGTGTAACCCTCTTGAATTGCGTGCAGATATTTGGCAATCTCCTCATGGGCAGCCGTGGCACTGCCGATTTTCCCCACGACCACGGCGGCAGCGGCATTTGCAAAAAGCGCGCATTTACGAAGCGGGAATCCCGATGCCAAACCATACGCAAGCGAAGCAATGACCGTATCTCCCGCGCCCGTGACATCATATACCTCCCGCGCGATCGTAGGAATGCGCTCCACATCCTCTTTAAAAATCGCAATCCCATCTTCACTCAGCGTAATGACGGAAAATTCCAGCGCGCACATCTCCTTAAGCGCACATAGAGCCTCGCGCAAACTCTCTTCGCCACTAATCTCAATCCCCGTGGATTCCCGCACCTCTTTTTTATTGGGCGTAAGGAGGCTCGCACCACGGTATTTCGCGTAATCTTTGCCCTTTGGATCGACAAGCACGCGCTTGTTTTTGTTTCTTGCCTCTTTGATGATTGCTTGTGTGAGCGAGGGTGTAAGCACGCCTTTTCCATAGTCAGAAAGGATCACAATATCGCATTTATCAATGTTTGAGTGAATAACTTCTAAAAGTCGCTCCTGTGTGTGGGCGCAAATATCGCCCTTGCTCTCCCAATCCACACGCACGACCTGCTGATTTGAAGCGATGATACGGCTTTTTTTGGTCGTGGGGCGGGAAGGCTGCACAATGACCCCCGCCAAATCAACCCCAAGGGATTGCAAAATCGCCAAAAGCTCCTCGCCCACGCTATCTTTGCCGATCACTCCACACGCAATGACGCAAGAATCAAGCGCGATGAGGTTATTCATCACGTTGCACGCACCGCCAAGGCTCTTGCTCTCACGCTTGACGTCAATCACCTGCACGGGTGCTTCGGGCGAAATACGCTCACACCCACCCCAGATGTAGTGATCCATCATCAAATCCCCCACGACGAGAATCGTGGGCTTCTTATCCGCGTGAAACGCGCTAATCATGCATTTTGCTCATGATAAATTCGCTTAATCTCCTCAGTGTAGCTCTTCACTCCAACTTCTAGTGGGAATCTAGGCTCATACCCCAGCGATTCCCGCGTAGAGGCAATGTCCGCTTCGGTATGATTTTGGAAAAATTTATAAGGATTCTTGAAATATTCCACTTCAAAATCGCCTAGCTCCGTCTTTAGCGCATTTACGATGTCATTATAGGTGCGTGCCACTCCGCATCCGACATTAAAAACACCGCTCTTAAGGGCATTCATCGCGCGGATATTTGCTTGCAACACATCTTGAATATAGACAAAATCGCGCTTTTGCTCGCCAAACTCAAAAAGTCGCACCTTTTTATCGCGCAGAGCTTGAAGCCCCAGCTGGAGGATCATCGAAGCGGTTTTGCCCTTGTAAAATTCCCGCTCGCCATAGACATTAAAATATCGCAAGCCCACGATGCAGGAATCGGGATAAAGGCTCATATATCTGTAGGCAAGATGATCCATAGAGAGCTTGCTAAAGCCATAGACATTCTCGGGAATCTCATTGCTCCCCACGCGATTAGGCGCGGGCGTGTTACCGTATGTGCCTGCACTTGAGGCATAAATCATGCGTGCGCCCTTACTCATCGCCAAATCGAGCAGATCCTTAAAGGCATTGGTGTTACTGCGAATCATCAGCTCCTGATTGAGCACCGTCGTATCCGAAATCGCCGCCTCATGGAAAATATAGTCGATATTATAATCATAAAGTCGCTTCAGATCTTCGGCGTTATTGATATTCCCCGCGATGATTTCACCGCTAAATCCGAGCAGATTTTTAAAATGCCCGAGGCTTTTTAGATTCCCGCTAGGGAATCGCTCCTCATTTTGAAAACTATCAAAAACGATCACGCGCGCAGCCTTGTGATAGGTGTCAAAATAGTGCGCCAAATTACTTCCGATAAAGCCTGCACCGCCCGTAATTACGATAGTCTTGCCCGCAAGCGTATCTTCGATATATTGCATTTTCACTCCTTTAAATAGCCACTCTTTTCCAAAAAATTAATAAGCGAGATTAGCGAATTGACAATAAAAGTGGGCTTGTTAGGGCGAGATTCTAGCGCAAAGCACTCCTCTTGTGCGCCCCCGCTCTCAAACAAGACGCGATGTGCGATATTTGCACCACTCCCCGCCTCAATATCGCTCATTTTATCGCCGATGATAAATGAGTGCGCAGGATCAATGCCAAAATCCCCGATCCCCTGCTTAATCATTCCCGAGCGAGGCTTGCGACACATGCAGGAATCGCTCGGTGCATGCGGGCAAAAATAGATCCCATCAAGCATAAAGCCGAGCTCTTTTTGTAGCGCGTTTTGCATGAAATTTGACAGCCTGATAAAATCCTCAATCCTGTAGTATCCGCGCGCGATTCCCGACTGATTGGTCGCAAGCAAAAGCAAAAAATCGTGCTCCTTAAAATAGCGCAAAAGAGGGAAAACCCCCTCCATAAACCGCCACTCGCTCTCCTTATACACATAACCCGTATCGACGTTCATCACGCCGTCTCGATCAAGAAAAAGAGCTCTTCTTAGCATAGCGTGCAACCAAAAAACTTCGGTGTATTCGCACCGCTCGGGTCACTTAGGAGATAGTAGCCTTTAAGCAATGTGTAGATTCCAAAGAGAAAAATAAGCAGGGCGGAAATTTTCATAAACACTCCTCTAAGCGCGCTTTTCTGGGCGATTCCCGTGATGAGTGCAAGGCTGAAAAGCGCGGGAATCGTCGCTAAACCAAACACCCCCATGCTGAGCGCTCCATAAAAGACAGACGCGCTGGAAGCGGCACTAAGGGCAAAAAAATAGACTAAACCACAGGGCAAAAAGCCGTTTAAAACCCCTAAAAAATAGAAGCTCGCGCGGGTTTGTGAGGAGAGAAGCGCGCGGAAGATTTGCGCAAAATGGGGCGAGAAATTTGCTGAAGGCTCAAAATTGGCGAGGATTTTTGGAAAAAATGCAAGGGCGATTCCTAGGAGTGCCATGGAGATTCCTATTAAGATAAAAGCCATGCACGAGCTAAAGGAGTGATCGCTACCACCGCACCCAAAGCCCCAAAAAAGGCACCCAAAAGCGTATAAGAGCTCACACGTCCTAGCAAATAGAGCAAGTGAGAACAGAACACGCGAAAAATCGGGGAATCGGGCGAGATTTTGAGGCTTGAATAGGCAAGCACAATTCCCCCGCACATCCCCGCGCAATGCCCAAAACTCGCCAAAAACGCGATACTAAAAATAGTGTAAAGATCAAAACTCGCCAAAATTCCCCCTCCAAAGCTCTTCGCCAAATCCCACGCCACACAGATAAAGCCCATAGCTTGGCGCGGGCGTGTGCGTGTATCGCTCTTGTGCGCGTAACTGGAGCATAAATTGCTCAAACGTAATTATGCCCCGATCCAGCTCAAGAAGCGCGCCGATTAAAAGCCGAATCTGCAAGCGCAAAAAGCTATCGCCCGTAATGCGGAAAATCCAGAAATCACGGTATTTGTAGAGCTTCGCCGAATAGATCGTGCGCGTGCTGTTTTTCTCGCCGCTGCCATTTTTCTTAAAAAGCGAAAAATCGTGTCGCCCGATAATCTTTTGCAATGCCTCTTTTATGAGCGATTCCTGCGTGATTTCTCCGCGGGTAACATAGCGCGCATTAAAGACATGAACCGCACCACTCATGATATAACGATAGGTGCGACTGCGCGCTTTAAAGCGAGGATTAAAGAGCGCAGGAGCTTCATAAAGGCGGCGAATGCGAATATGCGGAGCGAGCTTGTGATTGAGCTTTAAGCAGAGCGATTCTCGCGTGATTTGGTAGGGAATCTCAAAGCTCACCGCCTGATTCCTCGCATGCACGCCCCTATCCGTGCGCCCACTAAAACGCACTTTGGAGGCGATTCCCATACTGTGCAACGCCGCTTGCAAGCTCGCCTCTATGCTTGGGAATCCATCTTGAGATTGTGAGCCATAAAAGGCGCTCCCATCATATTCGATAAACGCAAGCAAAGTCTTCATCAATAATAAGGGACAATAAAACGACGATAGAGGATATAGCCGAGCAAAAGCCACGCAAAAAAGACGATAGGGATTCCCACAAAGGGGAAGTAATTTGAAGCAAAATGCACCAACGTATAGAATGCTCCACTTGCTAAGATGATGTAAAAATAGGAGTAATTTTTGCGAAATCGCGGGTGCATTACGCCAAAAAGCGGGATAAAAAATAGCGAAGCAAGCGGGAAAAGCGAGACAATAATCGAACTAGAGAGCTTGCGCGTGATACGGGTGCTGTCATTGATCTGTCCCCAGTAGCCTAGGATTCCCAGCGGACGGTCATGACTTGCGGTGGCAAGATCTCGAATAAGCATGCGCTCATAATCAATACGTTTTATGCCCTCTTCCTCAAAATAGGCACTTCCATTAAATAGCGAAAGCTCAAGAGTGCCATCACGATTCTCCACGCGCGCTTCTTTAGCGGTAATAAAGCTCTCACGCTCCAAATCGCCCATGGAAAACATCACGACATCTTGATATTCGCCCTCCTCTTTGAGTGCGCCCACATACACAAGCCATCCGCCGAGCTTCTGCCCAAATTCTGCGGGCTTGAGATTGATATTGATGTTGCTTTTTTTAATATCCAAAAACTGATCATACGCCTCATCAGCAAGTGGAGCGAGCGCGAGCGAGACGATTAGCAGAAGCAAAAAAACAAGCAATGCTAGAGGAAAAAATAGGCGCACAAGCGAGAGGGGCGCAAACCCAAGAGAGAAAAGCACGGGCAATTCATACTCTTGGGAGAGCTTTGCAAGCGAGAGGACACAAGCGGCAAAAAAAGTAACGGGAATCGTAAAAAAAAATATCGTAGGAAGCGAATAGGAGTAGAGCTCAAAAAGCTCAATAAAGCTCATTTTCACGACAAAAGTAACGCCAGCAATCTTGATGAACAAAACTACCGAAGAGATAAAAAAAAGCACGAGAAAAATTGGAAAAAATAGCTGTGCGAGATTGCCAAAAAGGTATTTTTTCAGACTTTGTATCGAGCTCATAAAAGTGACTCTAAGTAGAGCTCGAAAAACTCGCTAAAGTAATACACCACGAAGGTTCCGAGGGTTAAAAACGGAATAAAAGGCACTTTGGCACGATTCCCCAAAAAGAGCAAAATCACAAGCGCACAAAGTGCAGCCACAAAAATAGCCACAAACGCCATCCCTGCGCCAAGAATCGCCCCCATGCTCGCTACAACGATAATATCTCCCTCGCCCATCGCCTCGCGCTTGAGGAGCGATGAGAGGGCAAAACGCAAAAGCGTAAGTGCGCCTGCGAGGAGTGCCGCTTCTTTAAAATGCTCAAAAAAGCCCTCCAAAGCGGTAAAAAACGGCTCGATTCCCATAAAAGGGAAAGAATCGACGTAAGATAACGCCCCATACAAAAGCGCAAAAAAGAGCGCGGAGAAGTTGAGGGAATCGGGGACGAGCTGAGTCTTTATATCAATAAGCGAGAGCGCAAGCAAGAGGGCAAAAGCGATAAAAAGTGCAAAAGTCGTGGCAAGGTGGGAATCTTTTGCAAAAATCACAAGGGCTAAAAGCGCGCCGAAAAGCTCGATGAGCGGATACATAAAAGAGATTTTCTCGCCACAAAAACTGCAACGCGCGCGCAAAAAAAGATACGAAAAGAGCGGAATATTGTGCCACCAGTGCAGAGGTGTGCGACATTTTGGACAATGCGAAGCGGGGAAGCAGACACTCTCATCGCGGGGCATACGCACGATTAAGACATTGAGAAACGACCCGAATAACAGCCCGAAAACTCCGATGATTAGCCACTCCATACGCACCCTTTGTCAAAACTTAAAGAAGCTCTAATTTTACAAAAAGCTTGCTAAGCCGTGAATTAACTGGTAAAGCATGCGCTATTTTGATAAAATCGGGTCTGAGAATTACAAAATTATCATAAGGATTCCTAATGGATAAGGTCATTCGTTTCTCCGTTTCATTGCCCGAGAAACTCCTTACGGAGCTGGATAACAAAATCATTCATCAGGGCTACTCTTCACGTTCTGAGCTGGTGCGAGATCTCATACGCGAGAAGATGGTCGAGGAGAAGTGGGAAAAGGGCAGCGAGGACGCAGTGGGGGTGCTTACGATCGTCTATGATCATCATCAGCGCGAGCTCAATCAGCGCATGATTGACATTCAGCACCAAAGCCACATCCATATCCTCTGCACCACGCACGTCCATGTCGATCATCATAATTGCCTTGAGACGATCATCATCAAGGGCACACCGAAGAGAATCGAGGAGATTGCCGTCTCTATCGGCGGGCTCAGGGGTGTGAAGTTTTCCAAACTTACGCGCGCTTCAAGCTTCCGATGAGAATCGCACTTTTTGGAGGCTCCTTTGATCCTCCACACCAAGGACACGCAAAAATTATTGAGACGGCTTTTTGCGAGCTTCCTATTGACAAGCTCTACATTGCCCCTGCGTATTTAAATCCTTTTAAAAACAACGCACGATTCCCCGCTTTTTTGCGACTAAAATGGATGCGCACGATTGCGCACGATTCCCCGAATTCCGCGCGCATTATCGTGACGGACTTTGAAATCGCCAATGGCTATCCCACGCCCACGATAGAGACGGTGCGATTCCTGAAAAAGAGCGAGAATATCAAGCACCTCTATCTCCTTTTAGGGAGCGATCAGATTCCTAGGCTTCATGAATGGCACGCTTTTGCAGAGCTTAAGGAGCTTGTAGAGTTCGTTATAATTCAACGTAGCAAGACAAAAAGTGTAGCGCAGATTGCGCGCTCTTTTCGCACACTGGAGTTTCATGAGCCCGTTAGCTCAAGTGAAATCCGCCTAGGGTTAAACAAAGGAGAGCTAAAAGATGAGCTCAAAGAGGCGATCCCTGCGTGTATAAGAGACGAAGTGCTTGCCCAAAATCCTAGCATATAAGGAAAAGCAGTTGAGAGAAGTGATTATCCAGAAAATTGTGGAAATTTTAGATAGCAAAAAAGGCGAGAATATTGAAGTTTTTGAGCTCAAAGGGAGCGATTATTTGGTTGATTATGTGGTGATTGCCACGGCTTTAGCGGACAAACATGCCACTGCGCTCCTTGATGCACTCAAAAGCGAGCTAAAGCCCCTTGGCGAGAGCTTTTATGCGACAGAAGAGAGTGATGATTGGATTGTGGCGGATTTGGGGGATATTATGATCCACCTTTTCACAGAAGCTCATCGCAAGAAGTTTAACCTCGAAGAGTTCCTAGCGGGGATCCAAAAGGGATCAAATACCCGCTAGTGTGGCTTTTTCTCTGTAATACGTAGCTTGAATATGTGATTTTCAAAAATCGCAACATAAAACATCGCTTCAAACACCTTGATATCAAGCACATACCCTTCCACACGCACTTCACGCTTCTTGGTATCACTCTGAAGTGAATTTGCGCGAAACTCCACATCATGTCCCACCTCAATGGGTGCTAGGAATTTCACATCAGCACCGAGCAAAATCGCGTTAGGATTATTGATGGCACACAGAGCCGCGAAATTCGCCGAAGAGAATATAAATCCCGAATGCACCAACCCCATACCATCGACCATCATCGAGCGCGTCGTGGAGAACCAAACCTTTGCTGCCCCTTTTGTGAGCTCCCGCACCTCGCCAAATGAAGCGTCCGCTTCAAGGTAGATTTTCTGTGGGACAAACTCCTCAGAATGCGTCACAACCTCCTGCTCTTCTACGATGCTGTCCATCTATGCTCCTTTGTATGCTTTGATATAGATTCTCCTAGGGGCGGGATAGCCCTCGATCGTCTCTTCGCTTGAGCGCAAAAAATCCTCCAAACTCTCGGAATCTACCCACTCAGTCTTGCGTTGCTCCTCGCTATTTGTCTGCGAAATCGCCAGCGTCTCTATTCCTTTAAAATTAGCGCGCGCAAGCCAGTTTCTAAGCGCATTCTCCGTAGGGATAAAATAGACGTTGGGCATTTTAGCGTAACGCCCATTGGGAGTGAGAGCCACCTCATCGCTGCCCGCAATCATGAGCGTATCTAAAATCAGCTCGCCCCCGACTTTCAGGGCTTTACTAAGGCTCTTTAACGTCTGAACGGGATCACTCCGATGATAGAGCACGCCTAGGCAAAAAATCGTATCAAAACGCTTCCCATACCCCTCCAAATGCTCCACGCCCAGCATCTCAAACCTAATCGGAGCGTTGATAAAGCGATTGATAAAATCAAACTGCGTGCGATAAAGGGGCGAGGGGTCAAAACCCGTAAGGCTTTTGGGCGACTTCTCGAGCATGCGAAACATGTAATAGCCATTATTGCAGCCCACATCGGCGACTTCCTTGCCCTTAAGATCAATGTATGGCTCAAGCAGTGCGTATTTTTTGGAGCTCACCCATTCACTATCAATCAAAAGCTCGCCTAATGCAAAAGGTCCTTTACGCCAAGGCTTCAGATTCCGTGCAAAATCCCTAATCGCCGCTTCTTGCGCCTCATGTTCGGGCGTGCGCTCCCATACGATTCCCACCGTCTCGCCTAGCGTTATTTTGCAATTTTTGGGAATCAAAAGCCGCCCAAGCTCCTCACGCAAGGGGGCAATATTTTTTTGGGCAAAAAAGCTCGCCTCGCGCTCGGCAATGAGCCTTTGTATCTCCTCAGTCACGATCTTTTAGCCCAAAATCACGATATTTCAAAAAATTGCTCGAAGGGCACTTCTCTTTGTAGTTCCCCTGGGAATCGTAATAGACCTCTTTTTCGTCGTAAAGGTTGGGCGAGAGTCCGCACTGATTATGATGGACGCACCCGCCTAAAAGCGCGATTATTAGGGCGATTCCCACAAATAATAGGCGCATATCACTCCTTTGGATAAATCATACGAGTGTAACGATGGCCCCCGATAAGACGCTCGCCATCATCGCTAAATCCGAGCCTCGCATAATATTCTTTGAGCGAGATTTTATCACAATCAACCAATAGGGAAACGCGCTGCACATTCATTGTTTTTGCGCGCAATATAGCATGCATGATGAGCTTTCGCGCGATTCCTCGATTCCTGTGCTGAGGCTTCACTGCAAGGGAATCGATATAAAAATCGCCCTTTTCGCACTCCACTTCGATATTTTGCGCGATTCCTATCGTGTGCAAATGCCTTAAAATAGGCTCATCTAAGCTCCTCGCCTCATCGCCTAGATAGCAATTAATTGCCCCCATAACCTCGCTAGATTCCGCGCAGGAATCGCCGAGTGTATCCTCACGATAGAGCCACACACCCTCGTAGCCTATGCGACTTTTTGGGTTTAGAAAATACTGCTCCAGTGTCGATAAAATCGTCGCCTCATCGCTACTTCCCGTCAAAATCTCCGCAATTTCGCCCATCGCCTCCCGCAATAGTGCTACAGCCTCTTTTGCATCATTTGGTTTTGCTTGCACGATTCCCAATTTTATTGCTCCTTTTTGAGAATTAATCCCAAATATTTGTGCATAAACACTTAAATGTATCATTTCATTTGAGATTTTATATTTTTAAAAGCTTCATTTATTATATAATTATGCGACTGTCACATGATGACACATACAAATTATGAACCGAATACTACAAATCAGAGCGACTGGAGGCGCACCATGAAGGAGACCATAGGACAACGATTCAAAACTGCTATCGAGAAGAAATACGGGCGTTTTGAGAATAAGGTAATCGCCCAAAAATACGGTATGTCCGAACAAGCAGTGATTAAGTTCAAACGCGATGACAACCTGACTAAATCAATGATCGAAATCGCCAAAGAAGAGGGAATCAACCTCAACTACCTGAGTAATGGCATCGGCGAGGTCTTTTTGGATCAGACACAAGAGTGCGCAAAAGAGCATGTGATTGGTGAGAGTGACTTCAGGGAGATGATGGGAGAGATTCTTTCACTTGATCTTAACACTAAAGAGTATATGTATCACAAAATTAAAGCGGAACTTCTTTTTCTAAAACGAAAGTAGTCTAACACCATTCTCGCTTTTTGTTTTATTGAATTAACTTACTCAATCACAGGAATTATCTAAAAACTATCTTTTAAAGCTACACCAAATATCAAGAATCGCCTCGCATGCAAGTGAGCACCTCCTGCACGCTATCCACGATTTTCCAAAGCCTGCAATCCTGCTCTGAAATCGCCCCGCTTTTAAGTAGCTTCCCCCTGATCCA
This sequence comes from Wolinella sp., assembly GCA_052173415.1. Taxonomy (GTDB): domain Bacteria; phylum Campylobacterota; class Campylobacteria; order Campylobacterales; family Helicobacteraceae; genus Wolinella. The sequence goes on from JBQMYQ010000003.1 coordinate 27,015, forward strand.
CGCCTCAAGATCCTGCCAATATTCGCGTCCATAAAGTAACACCGCAGGGGCTTTGCTTTTACCCGTCTGCATGAGTGTTAGCACTTCAAAAAGCTCATCAAGCGTGCCAAAACCACCCGGAAGCACGATAAATGCGCTTGAATAATGCACAAACATAAGCTTGCGAATAAAAAAATAGTAAAACTCCATCTCCATATCTAGGTAGCCATTAGAACGTTGCTCGTGTGGCAAAATAATATTAAGCCCGATAGAGACTCCCCCACCCTCTTTTGCACCGCGATTTGCCGCCTCCATGATCCCAGGACCGCCCCCCGTGATGACCGCATAGCCACGCTGTGCTAAGGCTTTCCCAAGCTCACGCGCCTCTTTATAATAACGCTCCCCCTCGCCAAAACGCGCGCTACCAAAGACGCTCACTGCCGCGCCGATTCCCTCCAAGAATCCCGACGCACGCGCCAGCTCAGCGGCAATTCTCTCCTGGTTAAAAGGGGCTTCCTTTTTCGCCATTAATTTTCCTTTTATCTTGTGATTTTGGATGTCCCGCCCGTGCATATTAAGAGAATCGCCAAAAGATTACCCCATCTAAGCAACTTTGATTTCACACACAAAGCGTTCGCTACGCTTCTAGCAAGGACAAAATGCCGCCATTTTACACAATTTGCAGATAAATTACGATATTCGTTAGAGGCGCGATTCCCACCTAGACGCAGATACATCCACACAGAGTAGATTTGCGAGGAATCGCGAAGATGAGTTTCGCCCCATACGCGATAGGGTGACCCTCGCGCGGAGCAAAAGAGGGATTCTTGCTTGAAGCTTATTACCTTTTTATTCTCTTGGCTACGATGGGGACTTCTGTGATTCCCGGCGTGCCGATCTTCCTGCACACGGGAGTATCGCTTATATCTACGATGAGAGTGACTTCTTCCGGTGCGCTACCACCCCTATTTTCTATAAGTTTCATTCTGACGCATGCGTCCTGCTCATTGGTAGCACTCCCGCCATTTTTTGAAAGAGTGCTATAAATGGCATCCGTGCCTCGAAAATCTACACCTTTTGTGGGGTAGGTCTCCCAGTTGGCTCTGTTGAGTTCAGCCACCCAACCAAAAGTTACCTCAATCAAAGGACTATATCCACCTCCGCCCGCATCTGGAATTATTCTAATCATCGTTCTCCCTTCCGATGCCACCATCGCGGGGAGAGCTTGCATGATTGTGCTCACATCCTGCCTAATCGCCACTACTTTGGCATCGATCCGATTTGCAGACATCTTAGGGATCGCAATCGCAGCGAGGATTCCTAGTATGACGACGATAAAAATAATCTCAATCATCGTAAAAGCGTGTCGTTTCATTTCAACTCCCTATTAAAATTTTATGCTTTTGCCTGTGAGCGGGATATTTAGACCGCCCCGCGGCACTCCGAGCTCCTCGCACCCTCCACCGCCACCTACTTCAAACTTGAGGTATCTCTGATTTGCGGCGATCCCCTCCACATCGCTGGGATCAGGCGCGACTTCAAAGGAGATTATCAAGCATGATCCCAAGCCACTATTAGGTGGCTGGCTAGAATATCCCGAATACATGGCATAAATCGCGGTCGCATCATTCATCGAGCCATGGCGCACGGGTTTCTCCACGCCCCAGTTGATTTTATTGAGCACAACCGCATCGGAGAATTTCGTGACCATAGCCTCCCCGCGACCCATCGTCATCACAGGAATCGCCTGCATAGTAGTCTCGATATCTTGGGAGATGGAGAGGATTTTGGAGTCTTCACGGCTTGTCGCGAGCTTGGCGACGGCGGCTAAGAGCCCTAGAATCATAACGATAAATACAAGCTCGATCATTGTAAAGCCACGTCTACTCATGCCCTATTCCTTAGGGATAAGCTATCTTAAAAGCTACCCCCTATTTAGGCAAAGAAGGAGGAAAACAACGACGCACCCCGATGATAGCGCAAGAAAGATTCTTGAATGAGTATATAGTATATTAGGTGGGGGAAATTATCATACATTTTGACATATACGAGAAATGGCTCAGGAGAAATTGCTTTGATTTTCTGCGCCAATAAGGGAAACGGGTGGGATAAAAATCAAAGCAAGGGGCGCAAATATAAGGAACGCAAATGCCAAAGCGCGCCACCTTTTGTTAAGAATCGTGCACTTCGCTGAAGCTTCCAAGACTCATCAGCCGCTCATATCGTCGCTGCAAATAGTCCTTATCCGCGCGAATCTCCTCGAGATTTGCAAGAAAATACTTCGCTATATTCGCCGCCGCGCCCTCTTTATCGCGATGTGCGCCGATTTTTGGCTCATCGACAATCCTATCGATGAGTCTAGCCTTCAAAAGCTCATCGGGCGTAATCTTCATTGCTTTGGTCGCGCTCTCAATCTTGGTAGGGTCATTCCACAAAATCGCCGCGCACCCCTCAGGCGAAATGACGCTAAAGACGGAATAACGCATCATCGCAAGGCGATCCGCCACACCGACCGCGAGCGCACCGCCACTGCCTCCCTCGCCAATCACAACGGAAATCACGGGGATCTTCAGCTGGCTAAATTCCTGAAGATTTTTCGCAATCGCCTCGCTCTGCCCGCGCTCCTCCGCGCCGATTCCCGGATAAGCCCCCGGAGTATCCACAAGCATCAAAAGCGGAATTTCAAAACGCTCCGCAAGCTTTGCGACGCGAAGAGCTTTGCGATAGCCCTCAGGATTGGGCATGCCAAAGTTTCGCGCGAGCTTATTCTTCGTCCCGCGCCCTTTCTCTTCGCCAATCACGATCACCTTCTCGTCCCCGATGTAGCCCAAAAAAGCCACAATCGCCCCATCATCGCTAAAGTGCCGATCGCCATGAATTTCGTAGCTATTTTTCATCATGAGCTTGATGTAGTCCATCGCATAAGGGCGATCTGGATGGCGCGCAAGCTGGAGCTTTTGATAATCAGAGAGGTTAGAATAGACGCGCTCCACCTCTTTGTGCAGGTCTTTTTCCAAAATCTCTTTTGCAGGCTGGTCGCCCTTAATCAGGGCGGACTCAATCTCGTCTTGAAGGTTCTTAATCTTTTGCTCAAAATCCAAATAGGTGGCCATGATTTCACTCCCAAATTAGAGTTTCTTGAATATCACTACTCCATTTGTCCCACCAAAGCCAAATGAGTTGCTCATGACGGTCGTAATATTCGCATCACGCGCGCTATTGGGAATATAATCAAGGTCGCACTCTGGATCTTGTGTCTCGTAATTGATCGTCGGAGGCAAAATTCCCGCCTGCATAGCCATAAGAGAAATTACCGCCTCTATCGCGCCCGCCGCACCAAGACAATGTCCAATCTGCCCCTTTGTAGAGCTCACAGGAGGGACATTCTCTTTTGAGCCAAAAGCGACCTTCAGTGCCATACTCTCATAGAGGTCGTTATATTTTGTGCTAGTTCCGTGTGCGTTGATGTAACCAATGGAAACATTTGCCATCTTCAATGCCGCCCTCATCGCCCTTAGCGCGCCCTCGCCATTGGGTGCTGGGGTCGTGATGTGATTTGCATCACCACTTTCGCCAAAGCCAATGAGCTCACCATAAATCGTCGCACCGCGCTTTTTCGCCGTCTCATACTCTTCAAGCACCAGCGACGCCGCGCCCTCGCCCATGACAAAGCCGTTACGATTCGCATCAAAAGGTCGCGAAGCCTTCTGAGGCTCATCATTGAAATCACTCAGAGCTTTCATTGCCGCGAAACCGCCGATTCCCACTCCACAAATTGCCGACTCAGCCGCGATGACCAACATCCGCTCCGCTCCGCCAAGCATAATAGTCTTACTCGCCTCAATAATGCCATGTGTGCCCGCTGCACACGCGGTTACGCTTGAGACGTTCGGCCCTTTAATCCCATAATCAATGGAGACAAATCCGCCCAGCATATTCACAAGCGAAGAGGGGATAAAAAAGGGCGAAATACGCTTTGGACCACGCTCAGCGTTGATGACAGAGTTTTTCTCAATGTTTGGAAGTCCTCCGATTCCTGAAGCGGAGCTAATCCCGAAACGATCAGGGTCAACCCCCTCTAGCAGATGACCATCGCTCGCTAATAAACCCGAATCCTGCATTGCCTCTCTAGCCGCTTGAAGCCCCAGCTGTATGAAACGATCCGCCTTTTTGACTTCTTTGGGATCCATGACGAGTGTTGGGTCAAAATCGACAATTTCTCCCGCGATTTTGACGGGGAAATCCTCCACATCAAAGCAAGAGATTCTTTTAATTCCGCATTTCCCATCGACAATGGCTCTAAAAGAATCCCCTCTATTATGACCTAATGAGTTGATCATTCCGATTCCTGTTACAACAACTCTGCGCACGCAATACTCCTTAAAAGGGCGGTATATTTATGGATGTAGTCTTGAGGCGCGAAATGCCTCAAGGAAGATAAGAGGAAGTTATTTGTGAGCCTCAATGTATCGCACTACATCTCCCACAGTAGCAATCTTTTCGGCTTCCTCATCGGGAATCTCAACGCTGAATTTCTCCTCAAGAGCCATAACAAGCTCCACGACATCAAGGGAATCTGCGCCTAAGTCTTCGACGAATTTAGACTCCTCTTTGACTTCTTCGGGATTCACATTGAGTTGCTCCACTACGACTTCTTTAATATCATCAAAAACAGCCATTTCTATTTCTCCTTTGAATTCATTAGACAGGTGTGCCATTGTAGCTAAAATTCCTTAAATATTATAGAACCTACATATAGAGTCCGCCGTTAACCTTCAGCACTTCGCCTGTGATATAGCTCGAATAGTCACTCAAAAGATACGCAACGGCGTGAGCGACCTCGCTAGGCTCGCCAAAACGTCCTAGTGGGACATTCTTGATATAGGATTCCTTAATCTCGTCTTTAAGCCCTTGCGTCATGTCGGTGCGAATGAAACCGGGTGTAACGGAGTTAAAACGCACGCCCCGCGGAGCACCCTCAAATGCGAATGATTTTGTCATCGCAATCATGCCGCCCTTACTCGCAGCGTAGTTGGTTTGCCCCGCATTCCCGCGCTCGCCCACGATTGATGAAATATTGACCACGCTTCCAAAACGCTGCTTACTCATTGCTTTCAACGCCTCTCTGCTCCCGATGAACGCCGAAGTCAAATTCGCCTCAAGCACACTCTGAAACTCCTCAGTCTTCATGCGAATCGCTAATTTATCATTTGTGATTCCTGCATTATTCACGAGATATGCAAGCTCACCATCACTATCAAGGATCGTCTTAATCCCCTCCACAAAAGCCACCTCATCGGTCGCATCAAACGATATGAGCGCCACCTGCGCGCCTTGCGCCTCAATCTCAGCCTTCAGCGCGTCGGCTAGCGTGCTCTGGCTTCGGTAGTTAATCCAAACTTTCAATCCCATCTTTGCCAGCACACGCGCAATATCCGCACCGATTCCTCGACTTGAGCCAGTGATTAGGACGTTTTTTCCACTAAATTTCATGCAAATCCTTTGTAGCGTAGTTTTGTAACATCTAAAGCGGGGATTTTAGCAAATTTTAGAAAGCCAAGATAAGGGCTAGGGGTTATGTAGCGTGGATTCCTGCTGGATTGCGTAGATTCTTGAGGTAGAAATGTCTAGTAAACCCCGCTACTGCATGGCAACGGAGTTTTACTGTTTATAGTCGCGATTCGTATCGGCGTAGCATATAGAGTCGTTTGAGCATCTTCTTGCGCGCATTAATTTTTTGCTTTTTGCGCTTTTCGGTCATCGGCTCAAAGAAACGCCTGGCTCGGCATTCTGTAACAATTAAATTACGATCCGCTTGCTTTTTGAATCTTCGATGAGCCTCCTCAAAAGACTCCTGCTCTCGTGCTTTCACTCCGGGCATCTATAAATCACCACCTTTTTTTGACATTTTCCCTTCTGCGAAGGAATTTGTGACTTTAGCACCTTTTTACTGAAAGCTCAATATTCCAAAATCCGCAAATAATCTGAGGAATCGACTAAACATTTTCAAAAACAAAAATTTATTCCACGTATTATTTAGGTTTTCTCAAAAATGTAGTATAGTTTTTTCGAAATTTAACTAAGCATGAAATCGCGTTTGTATCGGAATTTTAGCCTATATATTTCAGCATATATTAAGAATATTTACCTTTTTAGGTTCAAGGCACAATTAATAACATGAATACTTCTTGGTTTCTTAAACATTATTGTAAACTTAAGGGACAAAATATGAGCTCAAATTGCCCCCACATGGGAATCTTCTACTATCAAAAACGCTATTTTATCTTTGCGCTTACGACGTTTTTTGTGATGAGTTTGCCCTTTGTTACGATTGATGGGAATCAGATATTCCTACTCTCTTTTGATCGCAAGCAGCTCCATCTTCTTGGCGTTGCGTTTGATATGCAAGAGCTCTATCTCATACCCTTTTTGTTGATGTTGCTCTTCATAGGAATATTCTTCATCACGACGCTTGGAGGGCGTGTATGGTGCGGTTGGGGCTGTCCTCAGACCATTTTTAGGGTGCTTTATCGTGATGTTATCAAGATAAAGCTCTTAAAATTGCGCAAAAAGGTTAGCAACAAGCAGCTTAAACCTGATATGAGTCTGCCTGTAAATAAGCTCAAAAAAGCCGTTGCTATTACGTTTTGGACGATTATTTCGCTCATTGCCTCCTCAAATTTACTTTGGTATTTTATGCCGCCTTATGACTTTTTTGCCTATTGGAGTGCTCCAAAAGAGCATACGGTTTTACTTGGATTCCTCGCTATAATGACCACCGTGCTGGCGTTTGACATCGTCGCACTTAGAGAGAATTTCTGTATTTACATGTGTCCTTACAGTCGTATCCAGTCCGTGCTTTACAACAACGACACAATCATGGCGGTGTATGATTACAAGCTCGGAGGCAAGGTTTTTAATCTCAAGGGAATCAAGCTTTGGAAAAAGCCCGATCCCCCTGACACGGAATGTATCGGCTGTGGGCAATGTGTCAAAGTCTGTCCGACCTGTATTGACATACATAAAGGGATGTGGCTAGAGTGTATCAAAACTGCCTTGAATGCACCGATGCGTGCTCCAAAGTCGTGAACGCCCTCGGGAAGGAGACGCTCATCGGCTGGACGTCGCCTCAAGCAGTGGAATCGCTCTCAAAAGAGGCGCGTAAAGATACGCCTCTTCCCGTTCGCATACGTGCTTTTGCACTGGATAAACCCGAAATCAGCGTGCTTAGAGATAGCATTTTTGTCTATCCGCGCGCAGATCTTATCAAATAAGGAAAACTTATGCAGTCATCTACAAAAACCAATCGTCTTGAACATTTTCCCATCATGTTTTTTACTATCTCTATGGGCTTTGGAGGGCTCTCTCTCGCCTACCTCAAAGCCCATGAGGAGCTAGCGATTCCCATAGAATTCTTCTATCTCTTCCGCGCCATTACCTCTGTGGTTTTTGTGGTCGCTTTTCTCTTTTATGCTATGAAATTTTTCAAGTATCGTGCGCAAGTCGTTTGGGAGTTTTCCCACCCGATCCGCCTGCACTTTTTCCCCGCATTTTCGATTGCCCTGCTTCTTTTAAGTGCGCTGTATAGCCACTTCTCGCTACTAAGCGCGACGCTGTTTTGGCTTGGGCTCATCATTCACACGTTTCTTACGTTTCACACCGTGCGTTTTTGGATTAATAACAGCTTTGAAATCGCCCGCAGCAACCCCGCGTGGTTTATCCCCATCGTGGGGAATCTCATCATTCCCGCCCTCGCGCACGACATTCACCCTGCGCTTCTCTCTTACTTTTTTGCTTTAGGGGTCTTTTTTTGGCTCGTGCTATTTTCCATCATCTTTTATCGGATCATATTCCATCCTCAACTCGCGCAGAAATTCATGCCCACCCTCTTTATATTCATCGCACCCCCTGCGATTGCACTTTTAGGCTATCTCAATCTGAATGGAATCCGATTTGACCTTTTGGCGCAAATGTTTCTAAATCTCGCACTGTTTTTCGCATTTCTCTTAATTTTCATGTATAAAAACTTCATCAAACTCAAATTTTTCATCTCATGGTGGGCATTCACTTTCCCCCTTGCCGCGCTCTCTATCGCGCTGATTCGCGCTTTTAGTATCAGCAATCTCGCGCCCTACCTCCATCTCGCGCTCCTCTTTTTAATCGCCACCACGATCATCATAGGAATCGTGAGCTTCAAAACTTATCGCTCCATTCTTAAGCAAGAAGTTTGCGTCGCAGAGGAATAGTAGAAAATATGTGGGTTAGAGATCAGCTGCGATTCCTCACTCGCGCGCTATTTATCGGGCTTGTCGCGCTCTTTGGCGTGCTCTCTCACGCATTTTTAAGCAGACACAACGAGCAGCCCCCCACCCATTCATTTCTCTTCCCTAAAGGGAGCACCTTGAGTGCCGATTCCCTGCATACACGCTTTTTCCCCTATGCAGACACCATGAGCGCGCGCCCAAGCTATCCGGGCGCATTTGATCCCTTTCACAGCTCCTTTGTCTATTCGCCACCCTCCCTCTCTGTGAAACGCCCATGAATCGCTCGCTTCTTGCCCTCTCCATCGCTCTAGTGAGAAATAAAGCACTCAAATATATTCCACTTACCCTTTTGCTTGTGCTTGTGATTTTCCTCGCCACTTCGGTAAGCTTTATTGCAAGCGGCATCAAAAAAATCCAAGCACAGCAAATCGGCAATCTCCCTAGTATTACGCTTCAACGCGTCGTGGGTGGGAGGATTGAGAGCGTGAGTGAAGAGCGTATTGATGAGATTTTGGAAATTCCGGGTGTCGCATGGGCATTAGGACGCGTTTGGGGCTACTACTTTTTCCCCCATGTCGCGCTACAAAATGGAGGCGCAAATTTCACAATCTTAGGAATCGACCCCTTCGAGCCGCATTTTTTAGAGGAAGATTCCTCCATAAACCTCGAGGAATCGGGGATCATGCACGTAGGCACGGGCGTATATGATGTGATGCAAAAGAGCTTTAACTGCGATTCTCTTACACTCATTTCGCCTGCGAGCAAGCCACACACCCTGCGCTTAGGCGAGCTTTTAGAAGGGGCGTGGAGCTATGATTTTATCGTGCTTCACAAAGATGAGGCGCGCGAGATTTTAGGCGTAAGGGAAGGCGAAGTAACGGATATTGTGGTGCAAGTAACCCATGAGGCGGAGATTCCCACGATTGCGAGCAAGCTCATTGAGCTCTATCCCGATTCGCGCGTGCTTAGCAAGGATCAGATTTTGCTCGCTTATGAGTCTGTCATAGACTACAAAAGCGGGCTGTTTTTGGTGCTTTTTATTACAGTTTTGCTTGCGCTTTCTATTGCACTCTATAATCAAGCAAGCATTCTAAGCAGTGATGAACGCCGTGAAATCGCGCTTTTACGGGCTATTGGCTTTAGTGTGGGCGAAGTGATGTGGCTCAAGGTGCTCGAACATCTCTACCTCATCGCGACCGCCCTATTTGTGGGAATCCTAGGCGCATACCTCTTTGTTTATATCGCCAAAGCCCCGCTGTTATGGCACATCTTCATAACCGCAAGCGACCTCACTCCGCCCTTCTCGCCTCAGATCGGTGCGGAATTTTTCGAGCTTATAAGCTACGCACTTTTGGGCGCATTCCTCTATTTTGCTGTCGTGCTAATCCCGATATGGCGCGCCTCCGCAGGCGAAATGGGAGAGTGGCTACGATGATATTTCTAAAAAATGTAAGCAAAAGCTTTGAGGGCGGGAATCGGGGCGTTTTTGACCTCTCATTTGAGATACAAAAAGGCGAGAGCTGCCTGCTTAGAGGCGAGAGCGGAAGTGGAAAAAGCACGCTTTTAGCACTCATTAGTGCGATGATTCGCCCGGATTTTGGCGAGATCCGCGTGGGAGATCGGCATTTATGGCTCATGAATGAGCGTCTAAGCGCGCGCTGGAGGCTGCTTAACGTCGGCTTTATCTTCCAGCGATTCCACCTTTTGCCCCATTTGAGCCTCTTTGAAAATGTCGCACTCCCGCTTGTCCCTCTAAACCTGGAAGCGCGTGAAATTGAAGAGCGAGTGGAGCGGGTTTTGGAGCGATTCTCACTCAAGGAGCGCGCACATAGAGCCGCTAGAGGGCTCTCAGGTGGGGAGCTGCAACGCGTCGCTATCGCAAGGGCTCTTGTGAATAATCCTGCGATTCTCCTCGCAGATGAACCCGTAGCGAGCCTTGATAGTCGCTTGAAGCATGAATTTATCGAGATTTTGAAAGGGCTAAAAAGCGAAGGGCACACGATTATGGTCGCTTCGCACGACATGGAGCTACTTGAATGCGGCTATTTTGAGCGCGAAATTCGCCTACACAACGGAAGAATCGATGATATTAAGTAGCGCACTTATCGCCTACACCCTCGCTGAGAGCGTCGCACTCACGCTAGGGGTCGTCGCAGGATATGGCGCATGGAATATCACGCGGCATTATCGTGCGGATTACAGCGCGCACTCCTATCGCCTCTACGCACTTAGCGAGCTCTCAGGCGCACTGATTCGATTCCTGCTCTTAGCCAAACTTTTGCTCTTTTTTTATTACATTTTTTTGCTCGATTCCTACACGACTAAGCTCATCGGCGCGATGTGTGCCACAGGCGTTGTAGGCGCAATTAAGGGCGGTTGGTGGCTCTTTTTATGGAAAATTTTGGTGCTGCTTTTGGGCGTAATTTGGCTTTTTATGCACCACGATGATTTAAAGAGCGAGCAAGAGCCCTATTTTCGCAAGAAATTTCTCTTTTATCTACTCATTTTAGGGGCTTTGCTTGTTGAATTTATTTGGAGTCTCTCTGCGCTATTTTCCCTTGAACCCCAGCGCCTCGTGAGTTGCTGTGCTACGATTTTCAGCCCGCAAAGCTTCCAAAAAAGTGGGGCGATTTTGGATAAGACGCCACTTTTTGCCCTATTTTTCTCCCTGTTTATCGTGCTTTTAAGTAGTTATAAAAGGCATTCCGCGGGACTTTTTGTGGGGAATGCGCTCTTTTTAGCAGCCACACTTTGGGCGATTATCTACTTTTTCTCCCCCTATATTTACGCGCTTCCCACGCATGTCTGTCCTTTTTGCCTCCTACAAAAGGAATACTACGGCGTAGGCTACCTCATCTACGCGCTCCTTTTTTGGGGGAGCTTTTTGGGTTGCGCAGCGGCAGCGAGGCTAATCTATGCGCCAAAGCTCTCAAGCGATACGATTATCCGCCTCTCGCTCGCACTTTATGCATTAGTTTTGTGCATTTTATTTGGCTATGTAATTGGCTATTTTCTCATAAATGGAACGTGGCTTGGCTAAGCAAAAGCGGGGAATCTGGGGTATTTTAAGAGATTTAAAAGATTTTTTGTATAAGATTTCGCTCCCCCTAAAGGCGTTTCTTCTTTTAAGTTTTTAAGCGATAGAATGCCGATCTTGCGCGGGAGTGGCGGAATGGCAGACGCACCAGACTTAGGATCTGGCGCTTCACGGCGTGGAGGTTCAAGTCCTCTCTCCCGCACCACACTTTTTCTCTCCGTCTTGTTCTTCTTGTTTTTAGAAATCACATTTACTTCAAATTACAATGTCAAGGAAAACCAGCTAAGAAATTCAAGCAAAGGCGAATCGGTAAAAATGCGTATGTTTTTATCAAGGCTTTAAAAACAATCAAATATCACACAGGAATCCTCCCCCCCCCCATGAGAAAGTGTGTATAAAAAGGCACGGGCGAGTTTGTAGCTAATTTGTGCAGGGGATTCTTGTGGCGATTCTTGCATAATGCTTCTTGTGTATAGATTCCCAGCATGAGATTCCCTGTGCGGATTCCCAGTATTAGCAAAAATATAGGGGAATCTGAGCGGATTTTGTGTTGATTATCAGGTTATATATGTCTCTAAAAAGAGTGAGGAATCCACGCGGATTCCTCACGGATTTCCTGTCTTTATGTGCAGATTATTAGCCTAGATTCCCCGCTGTTTGGCAGAACTAGTAGCGATAGCGGAAGCTTAGACGAATGTCTGTTGCTTTCTCCACAGGGATAGGTGCTATGGGATATTTTTTATGCAGAGCATACGCCTCGCCAATGCTCATGGGTCTGCCCTCATGACCAAAATAGGAATCGCTCCCCGTGTAGTTATATCTGATATGTGTCGCGCGCAGATCCATCGTGAGCATATTCCCCACAAGCGGCTGGATATAGTAGATCTCATAGGCATTCCCGCGTGCTGCGAGCTTAGAGCCGATGAGCGTATCCTCGCCATGAGTGTTCGATCGCCAATATTTGCTCCCTCTGTTGTATTCGATTCCCAGCTTCGCGCCCTTGCTAAAAGGCAGAGGCATCTGCACGCCTGTATAAATGGAATATCCTATTTTGCTTTTGTCTGAGCCAAGCATACTCATGCCACTTTTTGGGGCGGTTCTACTCGTTGCAAAGCTTATAAAGAATTTCGTCTCATCAAAAAAATCACCCAACCCATCGCCAATACCATCGATTCCAAAGGTGATTGCCCCCCCCCACCAGTCACCGACGTTTTTAAATTTTAGTCGCAGTTTATGAAAATTAGAAATATCGATTGGATTTAGTCCAGTCGTGCTACTAAGAAACGTTTTCCATGCGTGGAAGTTGTCATTAATATCTGTTTTAGTAAATCCAGTTACATTACTCGCATAGGCAAAATTTGTAAAGACCTTATACTGCCCATCATCATAAGGGACAAAGATAAAGCCGATCATATTGACATTGTCATGAATTGCTTTATCTTTCGCATAAGGGGTGATCGCCTGATAAAGGGGGAAGTGCGTTTTGACATTGCTAACCCCACGCCCAAGGCAGAGCTTGAAATACATACCCGAAATATCGCTAATTTTATCAAGGTCAAGCTTGAGGCTCGCACCATCAAACTCGACATTGATAAGGTGCCCTGCAGGGGAGTTTGGCTCGTCATTTTCGCGAAGATTCACAGGATAGCCATTGAGTGAAGGTCGCCTACCCACGCTTGCTGCCCAAGGAATCGTGCTATTGCTATCGCGATAGAGGAAGTAGGCTTGACGCACTTTAATTGAATTATCTGTCGCGCCACTCTCGTGTGTAACCCAGCCAAACTCTCTATATCCGGAATTAACACTGCTTTGCATATTCTCTGCGGTATCGCCAAAAACTTTCTTATACGAGAGATCACTGATAAATGCGAGATTATCTGTGGGTGCATATTTCATTCCGATGATGAGACGGTTTGTCATAAGGTCTGGGTTGCTGGAGGTCTTCCCGTTTGCATGTTTGTATGTGAGATTATCAATACTGTAACGGAAATCCGCGCTAAGCTTGATATTATCGCCATAGGACATTTTTTTAACGGCACTTAAATCGCTTTTAATGCTTTTGAGCTCCGCTCTTAGGGACTCGATCTCTTTGCGCATTTGCGCTTCATCAGCGTGCGCGATTCCAGCAGTTAGTAGTAGCGTAGCTAAGATTAACGATACTTTTGCTCGATTCTGCTTCATATGTTAGTCTCCTTTTGTAATTTTTCTAATAAAAATAAAAAAAGGAATAATAGATAAAAAGTGCTTGTGATTAAATTTAATAGAGTGTATTTTTGCCATTTAAGCGACAAATATTTTTATTGGAATAGAATCAATTTTCACAAAAATACATTTGAAGGAGACGATTTTGAAGAAGTTTTTCTTATTGTTTGGAGCTGGAAGCCTACTTGCTTCTGCACTTTTAGCTTCAGAAGGTGCAGGAAGTGTCGAGGTAGAAAAGATTATTAAAAATAATAATCTGCAAACTGTGGATTACGCGTATGTTCTTGAGAGAATCGGTGATGGTCGGCTTGGCTCAGGGAAAGCACTCATTCTTGATGCGCGCCCAGAAGTGCGCTACCATGAAGGGCGGATTCCCTCATCTTACCCTATGCCCTATCCGATTCCTGCGAATATGAAAGACGAGTATCTCAAGGTGCTCAAGGATAAGCCAAAAAATACAGAAATTATCACCTATTGTAGTGGGGAATCGTGCGAAAAGAGCCCAAATCTAGCGGTTGAGCTTAAAAAAATGGGCTACACAAATGTCAAAGTCTATTCTAAGGGAATCCCTGAGTGGAAAAAACGCTTCTACATTGACATTAGCGCAAAAACTGCAAAAGCGCTCTTTGACAAAGATAGCGCGCTATTTATTGATGCGCGTCCGCTAAGTAAATTCCGAGAATCCACCATCATCGGCTCGGTGGGAATCAGTAGCGGGAAATTCAAAGAACTCAACAAACGCCTACCGCTTGATGTGGAAAGCAAAGTCGTCGTCTTTTGCGGTGGATACGAATGCGAGCTCTCCCACTCCGTCGCAGCGAACATGATCGCCATGGGATATAAGCACGTCATGACCTACTCCGGAGGGATTCCCGAATGGAAGAAGCTTGGCTATCCCGTGAGCGGAAGTGGCGCAGGTGCTGCAAAATCCGCTGCCCCTAAAAATGAAGCTCCCAAGATGATCGGCGCAATTAAGCTTGGCGAAGATGAAGGGACGGTTGATACGCAGTGGTTTAACCAAAACCTAGGCAAAATGCCTAAAGATGTCATAATCATCGATATTCGTGGTGGCGCAGATCATGCAAAAGGACACTTCGCAGGCGCAAAAAATATCGAGAAAAAAGGCAAAAATGCAAAAGAATTTGTCGCCCTGCTTCCCAAGGATAAACTCGTGATCCTCACATGCGCAACGGGCACACGCTCGCTTGAGACATGGCTTGAGATTACCGGCGAGGGACTAATGAAAGATAAAATTTTCTATCTTGATGCAACGATCAAATGCGAAGGCAACGTCTGCAAAGGCGAAGAATAATCGCGAATCGCTTTAACCCAACAAGGAGGAGGCAGGATTCCGCTTCTTGTTGGGATTTTAGAGTGCAAAATCCCTTTTTAAAGCGCGCAAAAGCTGCGCATCTACACCCAAAAATCCGCACGGAATTAATATTTCACTAGTAAAACTAAAAAAGATTAAGCGTTTGGAGAAGTGGCTCCGGATGCAGGATTCGAACCTGCGACCAAGCGGTTAACAGCCGCCTACTCTACCGCTGAGCTAATCCGGAATAAGAAAAGGAGATCGCAAAAAGAAGTGGGATTATATTCAAAACCAAAGGAATATGTCAAGGGCGATTCTCTAAAAAAGGGCGGCTCGCGCAAGCCTAAAACTAAGGATTTTTGCAACCAAAAAACAGCAATTTCCCTGCCATTTTGCGCTCTATTTCCCCGCACTCAAGAAGCTCCCAGAAATTCGCTTGAGATTCCCCATCAAGCAGAGCCCTCACATCATCTTCGCTCCATGGACGTTTTGTTAGTGTATTTAAAAGCTCCTCTTTGGAATATTTTTGGGGCGCGATTCCCGTGGAAGCTCCGTTCTGACGCTTCGCGATAAAACAGCACAACCCCTCAAAACAACCTGCAAGCTCTTCTAGCTTCTCGGGCGAAATCGCATGCACAGGGTAAGCACTCGGACGATCAATCGTGCTCAAATCCACGCGCACAGGCGCAATCTCGCGCAAAACTTTAGCAATCGCGCACGCCTCGTCCATACTATCATTTACCCCCGCAACAAACAACACTTCTGCGATGAGTTCGCCCTTGTAACGCGCCGCAAAATCCTTAATCCCCTCGATGGTAGTTGTAATTGATGAAAATGCACTACAAGCACGATCTATGCGCTTAAATACTTTCGGACTCACCGCATCAAGCGAAAACTTCACCATGTCAAACTCACACAACGCCTCCTGCACGTCCTTTTCACCAAAACGCGAGCCATTACTCAGGATAAGCGTCTCAAGGTTTTGTGAGCTTTTAAGCTGCTTGATTCCCGTGATTAGCGCGTGCAAGTGCGGATAGAGCGTAGGTTCGCCATTAGCTGTAATCGTAATCGCATCAAGTCCGCAAAAACGAGGAATTGCCTCCTCTAGCTCGGATAAAATCGCCCCTACCTCAGCAATCTGCGTCATTTTTGGCTCTGCACGCTTTGGTTTTAGCTCGCAATAGAGGCAGTCAAAATTGCACTGTTTGCCACTTGGCGAGAGGTCGATTCCCAGCGAAAGCCCAAATCGTCGCGAACGCACGGGTCCAAAAATATAGCTCAAAATACCGCCTTGCCTT
Organism: Wolinella sp.; assembly: GCA_052173415.1. GTDB lineage: Bacteria > Campylobacterota > Campylobacteria > Campylobacterales > Helicobacteraceae > Wolinella. Next base: position 43,107 of record JBQMYQ010000003.1, read on the forward strand.
ATTTGGCTATGATCGCGCACTCTTTTGGCGCACCATCTGCACGAGTTTTATGGCATTTTCGCGCGGTAAATCGGGCATCATGCCATGCCCCAGATTGAAAATATGTCGCTTGCCCCCCATAATGCGCAAAATCTCATCGATTCCCGCTTCCATTTGCTCAAGATCATAAAGACGCGCGGGCTCTAGATTCCCCTGCAAGACGTAGCGCGCGCCCAGTTTTTCCTTCGCAAGCTCTAAGGGCGTGCTCCAATCCACGCCAAACACGTCAAAATCCCCATCGACTCGATGAAGGAATCCTGCGATTCCCTTAGGGAACAACATCACGGGAATCTCGGGATAACGCACTTTAATAAAGGCTGAAATCTCCTTCATATACTCCCAGCTGAATTCAAAATACGCCGATTCCTCGAGGGCTGCCGCCCATGAGTCAAAAATCATTACCGCATTCGCGCCCGCCTCAATTTGTCGCGACAAATAGCCCTTGAGCGCCTCGGTAATCTGGCACAAAAGCGCATGGAGGAGCTTTGGATCGCGATAGAGAATCTTCTTACTGTGCGCATAAGTCTTACTCCCCTCGCCCTCAATCATATAGGTCGCAAGCGTCCATGGTGAGCCGCAAAAGCCGATGAGCGCCTTATCTTGGGCGAGATTCCCGCGAATGAGACTCACCGCCTCATAGACATATCCCAGTCGCTCATCTGCGCGCTCTTTTAGTATTTTGAGATCGGACTCGCTACGGATTGTTTGCGAAAATTTTGGCCCCTCGCCCTGATAAAATCCGAGCGAAAGCCCCATCTCCATGGGCACGAGCAAAATATCGCTAAAGAGAATCGCCGCATCAACGTCCAAAATATCAACAGGCTGAAGCGTCACCTCGCACGCTAGTTTCGGATTTTTGCACAGCTCAAGGAAACTCCCCGCCTGCGCACGCGTGTGCATATATTCACTCAGATATCGCCCCGCCTGTCGCATGAGCCAAATGGGCGTATAGGGCGTCTCTTTGCCCTTGCAAGCATCAATAAAAATCATCTTCTCTCCTCGTTTTTAATCCAGTTTTCTGCGATTCTCACGGCATTCGTCGCTGCGCCTACGCGGATCTGATCGGCGACGCACCAAAGGTGCAAAATACGGGAATCATAAATATCATTGCGAATGCGCCCCACATAGGTCTCATCGGTATCTGTCGCAATCAAGGGCATCGGATAGAGTTTGCTCTCGGGCTCATCGACGACGATGATACTGGGCGCGTTTCTCAAAACTTCGCGCGCAGCGTTTGCATCTACTTTATTTTTGAAGCGAATCGTAATGGACTCGCTGTGGCTACGAAGCACGGGCACACGGACACATGTGGCACTTAGAGCGAAGTTAGCGTGCATGATTTTACCCGTCTCTTTTACCATTTTCATCTCCTCTTTTGTATAGCCGCTCTCCTGAAATACATCGATGTGGGGGATTACATTGAGCGCGATTTGGTGCGCAAACACCTCAGGCTCGCACTCGCTTAGGGTAAAATCAAAAAACTTCTGCATCTGATACACAAGCTCTTCCATGCCTCGCTTACCTGCGCCGCTTGCCGCCTGATAGGTGCTCACATCGACGCGCTCAATCTCAAAGGAATCATGCAGTGGCTTTAGCACCTGCACCATTTGGATCGTCGAGCAGTTTGGATTGGCGATGATCCCCTTCTTGCGCCACTGTGCAATATCTTTGGCGTTCACTTCAGGCACGACCAGAGGCACATCACTATCCATTCTGAAGTGACTCGTATTATCAATCACGACCGCACCGCTCTTTGTGGCAAAAGGGACATAATGCGCGCTCACGCTCCCGCCTGCGCTAAAAAACGCAATATCGATCTTATTTTTCTCAAACGTGCTCTCGGTAAGCTCCTGCACCTTGTATTTTTTGTCGCAAAATTCCACCTCGATTCCCGCACTTCGCGCACTTGCAAGGGGCAGCAGATCCCCCACGGGGAATTTTCGCTCCTCCAAAATCTTAAAAATCTCCTCGCCGACCGCTCCACTCGCTCCCACTACCGCGACGTTATATCTGTTCATATTTGTCCTTTAAAAGGGTGATGAAATAGCGTATTTTGCCATTTTGCTTTTTAACTTCTCTTCGGAGATTCCCAAAGTTTGCGCCGCTTCGCTCATGCTCTCTGACGCACTTAAAACCTCATTTAGCAAATCTCGCTCAAGATTCTCGACCCGATTCCCGCTGCTCTCGCGACTGCTTAAAAAGAGATCCTGCGCACTGATTTCATCTCCCTCACTCAAAATCGCCGCGCGCTCAATGACCGAGAGAAGCTCCCTAATGTTCCCGGGCCATTTGTAGGCGAGCAACTCGCGCTTCGCCTGCTCGCCAAGGTGCTTCTCACTCAGAGCATAACGCTCACAAACCTCCTTTAATCGCCATTCTGAAAGCGGAATAATCTCCTCTGTGCGCTCGCGTAATGGAGGAATGCGCACGGGAATCGTCTGCAAACGAAAATACAAATCCTCTCGAAATTCGCCGTTTTTAATTTTGGCTTCAATGTCTGCATTCGTCGCTGCGATGACGCGAAATTCGACCTTTATAGGCTTATGACTCCCAAGCCGCACGACCTCTTTTTCCTGCAAAACGCGCAAAATCTTCGCCTGCAAAGCAATGGGCATCTCGCCGATCTCATCTAAAAACAGCGTCCCGCCATTGGCTGCCTCAATCTTGCCCGCACGCCCCTCTGTGGCGTCGGTAAATGCGCCCTTTTCATAGCCAAAGAGCTCGGATTCCAGCAAATTATCGGGAATCGCCGCCATATTGAGCGCGATGAATGGGGCTTTTTTGCGGGGCGAATTTTTGTGAATATGCGAGGCGAAAAGCTCCTTCCCCACGCCACTTTCGCCTAGAAGCAGAATCGACGCATCGGTAGCGGCTGCACGCTCGGCTATTTTTAACGCACCAAGGAGTGCGTCTGAGCCGGCGATAAAAGAAGATTCCTCGAGATTTTGTGGCTTCTGCGAGGTATGGCTCTTTTGCTCATGCTCGATGCTCTGGGCTTTTTGAGCACGCTTAATCGCCTGCACCAACGTATCAACTTCAAAAGGCTTAGTCAGAAAATCCTTTACTCCCAGCCGAATGGACTCGATGGCTTTATTGAGCGTGGCATTTCCCGTGATGATGATCGCCTCATATCGCCCGCCAAGTCGCTCCAAAAACTCGATCCCATCCATACCCGGCATGTTGATGTCCGTAACAATCAAATCAATGCTCTCATCAAGCTTTTTGAGCGCGTCTTTGGCGTTTTTAAAAGAGATAATCTCAAACTCATCATACTCACTAAGTGCGATCTCTAGCGACTTTCGCATGTTGATGTCATCTTCTACGATTGCAATTTTCATGGCTTTTCTCATTTTGGCTGAACTATTTTCATTATAATTAATCCCTCTTTAAACTCCACAACAACGTGCGTAGGCGTGATCTGAAGCGTGGTGGTCGATTTTGAGCGATGATTGCTCGCGCTTGTATCATCTCTAAGCCCCACACCATGGCGAAATAGGCAATTAAGCACCTCTTCGTGGGAATCCTTTAGATATTTAAGCGCACCCATACGCCCATCCTCGGGCAAAAATTGACACTCGCCCAAAGTTTCATATTTGCTAGGAATCACCATCGCTTTTGAGAAGTTGTAACGCTCGCTAATCACGACGCCATCGCGCACCGCTACGCGATAGGAAAATATATAATGCTCCGCACCAAAAAGGGGCACAAAAAGCACGAAAATCACAGGAATCGCGCCACTTAAATTTCTAAAAAAGCGCGCGATTCCTGCAAATCCTGCCCATCTTTTTGCACGATTCCCGCAGGATTGCGCAAAAACACCCGCACGATTCCCCGCGCAACTATTCGCTACTATTAAGTAACCCCTCGCCCTCGCCATTTTCTTCGTCATTTGGCTCCTCTTTGGGGCAACGCGCGATGGACACGACCTTATCGTCGCTCACATTGACGATGATCACGCCACTCGTGTTGCGCCCTGCTTTACGGATAGTCTGCATATCAACGCGGATCATCTTGCCCGTGCTGGTCAGAAGCATCAAATCCATGCTCTCATCGACATTCACAACCCCCACGAGGCTACCCGTTTTAGGCGTGAGCTTCATTGCGATTACCCCTTTGCCACCGCGACTTTGCAGGCGATACTCTTCTGCTTCGGTGCGCTTGCCAATTCCCTTCTCGCTGACGGTTAGAAGCTCCTCTTTTTCGCTCTTTATCACCGTCGCTCCCACGACGTAATCATTCTTTTCTTTAAAGCGGATTCCCGTCACGCCACGTGCCACGCGCCCGATTTCACGCGTGTCATTAACAGGGAATCGAATGCACATGCCTTTGTAAGTCGCAACAAAAATCTCCTGAACGCAAGAATCGATAATGCGCGCCGTGACGAGCTCATCGCTATCATCGAGGTTGATGGCTCTGATTCCCACGCTTCGGATATTTTTGAATTCACTCAGGTTGCTTCGCTTTACGATTCCGTTTTTGGTAAAGAACATGAGCGACTTATCATCGTTGAAATCCTGCGTCGTAATCGTCGCCATAATCTTCTCATCAGGCGCGATTTGAATTAGATTGACGACTGCTTTGCCAATCGCTGTGCGCCCCGCCTCGGGAATCTTATAGACCTTGAGCCAGTAGAGCTGCCCTTTATCTGTGATAAAAAGGATCGTATCGTGTGTGTTTGAGACAAAGAAGCTCTCAATAAAGTCATCATCATGTGTATTGCCCGAGATTTTGCCCTTGCCGCCACGATTTTGCTTCTCATACGCACGCAGAGGCACACGCTTGACATAGCCACGATGACTCATTGTTACCACGGTTGGCTCGTTGGGGATCAGATCCTCAATGTCAATGCTCTCGTAATCCTCCTCTAGGCTTGTTTTGCGCTTCGTGCTGAATTTATCCTTAACCTCAAGGAGCTCGCCCTTAATAATCTTATTAAGCTTCTCCTCGCTCCTTAGGATTCCCATCAATCGCTCAATCTCGCGGAGCAGCTCCTGGTATTCATTCTCGATTTTTTCGCGCTCTAGCCCCGTCAAGCGCTGCAAACGCATATCCAAAATCGCCTGTGCTTGAATTTCGCTTAGTGCAAAGCGACTCATAAGCCCCTCTTTTGCCTCTTTTGCATCGCCTGAAGCGCGGATTAGTGCGACGATTTCATCAATGTGTTCAAGCGCGATTCTTAGCCCTTCCAAAATATGCGCGCGCGCTTTAGCTTTCTCTAGCTCAAAAATCGTGCGACGAATCACAACTGTTTTGCGGTGATTTATGAATAGCCCGAGCAACTCAAGAAGCGTGAAAATCTTTGGTTCTTTGTTGTGGATCGCAAGCAGAATAATCCCAAAAGTGCTCTCCATCGCCGTGGATTTGAAGAGATGATTGAGCACAATCTCGCTCATCGCGTCCTTTTTGAGCTCAATGACAACGCGGATTCCCTCCCTATCGGACTCATCACGCACTTCGGCGATTCCCTCAATAATCTTCTCTTTTGCAAGCTCGGCAATCTGTTCCACAAGGCGCGCTTTATTTGTCTGGTAGGGCACTTCATCGATAACGATAATATCTTTTGTCTTATTTTTCTCAATGTGCGTTTTTGCCCGCACTTTGATACGCCCGCGACCCGTGCGATAAGCCTCCAAGATTCCCTGTTTTCCGTAGATTATCCCACCTGTAGGGAAATCCGGTCCCTCGATGAAACCAAGCAAATCCTCCAAATCCGCCACGGGATTATCAATGAGATAAACAAGCGCATCAATCACCTCATCAAGCCGATGGGGCGGGATATTTGTCGCCATACCCACGGCAATTCCATTGGAGCCATTCACAAGGAGGTTAGGGATCCTGCTTGGAAGCACATCGGGCTCTTTTAGCGTGTCATCATAATTTGCGACAAAATCGACCGTCTCTTTCTCAATGTCGCGCAAAATCTCCTCGCTCGCCTGCGTCATGCGCGCCTCTGTATAACGCATCGCCGCGGCGTTATCACCATCAATTGAGCCAAAGTTCCCCTGTCCATCGACAAGCTCAAGCCGCATGGAGAAATCCTGTGCCATACGGACAAGCGCGTCATAAACGGCTGTATCACCGTGCGGATGGTATTTACCGATGACATCTCCTACGATTCTCGCGCTCTTTTTATAAGCTGTGCGCGAGGTAACCCCCAGCTCGTGCATCGCGTAGAGAATCCTCCTATGCACGGGCTTGAGCCCATCTCGCGCATCGGGCAACGCCCGCCCGACAATCACACTCATCGAATAGTCAAGATAGCTTCCCTTGACCGATTCCTCGATATTGACCTCTTCTATATCCTCATTGCTCAGCAAATTACTCATTGACTACTCCAGTTTGTCTGTGTGAATTAGGGGGATTCTATCTTATATTTTCTTGAAATTTGCTAATTTAGGGCATTCTGAGCCCTAAAAGCAGGGGCGATTCCTTGCAAACTTTCGCGAGGGCTTCATCAGTGGATAGCACCATTTTCTCACTCACAAGCTGACAAATAAAATCGGCAATCTCCCTAACACTCGCGACCTCAAAGTCTCCTTTTTGCTCATGAGATCCGCGCAGGATTCCCACAAATTCGCTCGCCTCATCAAAAACCCCTGCCCCTAAAAATCGCTCTGCGCTCGGGAAATCGACTAATCTTAGAGTTTTCCAGCGTTGCTCCTTTGGATAGCGATAGGTAGAAGAAGGTGATTGGTGGTGCGCCAAAGCTAGAGTGAGATCCACGCCCCGAGTGCGCATGACAAAGTCGTGAAATGCGTGTTTTTTGCGCAGCATATTTCCATACGCATCGCCATAGCGCGTCATTTTCAACAGGGCGATTCCCCGATCTTCATCAAGTGCAATCGGATCAGCCTCGCCAAAAAATATTAGCGGAAGCTCACAGGAATCGACGCTCATCACTTTGATTGTGCGTGCGAAAACCATGGGCTTAGGGCGATGAACCGCATGAAGTGCGCTCAAAAGATAACCACCCTCAAGCCACATGCCAAAGCCCTGCACCTGCGTGCCATCTTCAAAGCGTGTATCTAGTTTGACAACATTTAATAGGGGCGATTCCTGCGAGCTTACCCACAAAAATATCAGCATCCATGCCACAATTGCTCGCATTTTCCTCCTCTTTTTAATACAATTCTAAAAATTTTAGCGCAAAAAAGGATTATAGAATGTTTTTTAGCAAAGCAATCAAGGCATTTGATAAAAGTGCAGAGGAGCTAGCCAAACTCCGCTACGCAATCATCAGCACGCAAAAGGGTGATATGAAGCTCGCGCTTTTCGCGCAGAGCGCGCCTCAGGCGGTGGCGAATTTTGCCGAACTCGCGCAAAGTGGCTTTTATGATGGGTTAAATTTTCACCGCGTAATTAAGGGTTTCGTCGCACAAGGTGGCTGCCCCAAGGGCGATGGGACGGGAGATCCCGGATATGCGATTAAGTGCGAGGTGGAAAATAATCCACACAAGCACCTAAGAGGCGCGCTCTCGATGGCGCATGCGGGGCGCGACACGGGCGGAAGCCAGTTTTTCATCTGCCTTGCACCCCAACCTCATCTTGATGGCGAACACACGGTGTTTGGGCAGATTGACCCAAATGATAGCGAGAGCCTAGGGGTGCTAGCTAGCCTCAAGCAGGGGGATAAAATCGTGAAAATTACCATTACGGAGCAGCTCTAAAGATGGCAACCTCAATCTACCTCCCACAAAATCTCTCAGATGAGCACCTAAGCTCACTCCTTAGCGAAGCAGAGAAGATTAAGGAAAATCCAAAGGTTGAGATTCCTAAGCTCATGCAGGCGATTACCGATCTTGCGCTAAACTCGGGCAAACGCGCGCTGGAGCATAAGGAGATCGCTGAGGCATTGGAGATTTATCTGCACTATCTTTCGCTTGAGAAGCTCCATCGCATGGGAATCGTGAAGGATTATGAGCGCGCGGGTGCGGAGGAGTTTTTTGGCGAGTCAAAAGAGATTGAAATCACGCTAAATAACCCGCTAAATGGATAAATTCCCAAAACCCGCTACTGTGCCGCGAATTTTAGGAGAGCATGCGAAATTAGCGCCCGATTCCCAGTTTCTTTTGTGTCCTGATTGCAAGAACATAGAAAAATGGTGTATCCAAAAGTGCTAGGATAATTTTAATGGAGTAGTCTCCAAGTGCCATGAATAGCACCGATTCCCAAGGCATAGTCCATAAAAACGCCACATGAAAAAATATCATCGTATCCATAAACTGCGAAACCATCGTGCTACCATTGTTGCGTAGCCACCAAAGCGCGGGGAATCGCCCTTTGAGATAATAGAAAATATAGACATCAAGCTGTTGCGCGACAAAAAATGCACTCACAGAAGCACACGCAATACGCCAGTCCGCGGCAAAAAGCGAGGGGATAAAAGCGAGCAAGATTCCCGTTCGCACGACCTTTAGCACTTCGGCTTTGCTATATTTTTCAGACAAAACATCAACGAGCAAAAAGCTAAAAGGATAAGCAATCGCGCCATAAGTGATGTAGTCATTAATCGGATATTGCACCGTGAAATTCGCGAGCACGATGACTGCCGCGAAGAGAATCGAAGCAAAATAAAAACGTGTGGAATTCAAAAACACTCCTTCTAAGCGATTAAATAAATTTTGCATTATATAAGGCAGTGGCTTTCAATTAAATAAGATTGAAAGCAAAGCCCCTTCTCAAGGGTGCGATTCCCGCAGAACGCGGGGCTAGTTGATATTAGCGAGCTTAAGCGTGAATTCGACCTCGCCCTTGCCGATACGAAGCTCCTTAGCAATCGCATCGATACTCCAACCATCACGAAACATGCTCAAAATGCGCGACTCATCGACGCTATTAGGGCTCGTGGGGAAATAGCCCATCTCTTTAATCCGCTCCTCAAGCATGACGAGCTTCTCATCGGTGCGCTCCTTATTCTCAAGCCACAACGCCTCGGATTTCTCCAAGCTTTGGTAGATTCCCGCAACGGCGTTATTGACCACCTCGCGCACCTCCTGATGAAGTGAATGTGAAAGTGCCGAGCTGGATTCCTCGCTTTGTGCCTCCTCCTCTTTGAGCTTTTTTTGAAGCTTGTAGAGCTGCTTATTGAGCTCCTCGATGGACTTTTCAAAGTGCCTCAAACGCTTGCCTATCTCCACATCTTTTACATAGAGGTAAAAGAGCAGGAGAGCGAGAAACAGCGCACCTCCGGCAATCGCAATCCACAGCGGATTCCCCTCCAAAACAGCCATCACACTTCCCCCTTTGCTTCTCGAATAAATGCACGCTCGCGCGAGACAATATAGCTATCCCAATCGCGCCGATCTTTGTCGTGGATTCTCTGCACATGCGCCTGTTTATCGGAATCCGCACTAATAAAAAGCGCGACGATTCTCTGCGGAAACACGGGCAAATTAATGCGCGCATAATAGAGCTCGCCCGCTTTAAAGCACGATTCCTCCATTAAAAGCCCCTCATGCCCCATAGAGTGGAGTGCCCCTTTTTGCGCGAGTGCAAGGTATTCGCGCGCCTCATTTTGCAATAATCGTGTCAGTGTATCTACTTTCTGATGTAGGGCGATAAGCAGCTCAATGGTGAGCTCATCGCTATATTTTGTCTCGCCCCTAGCCTTTGCAAGCTTGATATATTGCCCCAGTGGGTCATCTTCTAGATCTGAAAGGAGCAAAAACTCACGCTCAAACTCCGCCCCTCGCGTGCCTACCTCTTCCCACTCAAGCACTAGTGGGACTTTCACCATTCTGCCAAAATTCACAGCACTGCGTCCATAACACAAAAAAGTAGAAACAAAATCCCCAAATAGCCATTAACAGTAAAAAACGCCCTAGGGATATTCTCAAAATCTCGGCTCACCAAATAGTGCTCATAAAAAAGCATGACTGCACAACATGCCCACGCCCACAACATGAGGATTCCCACGGGGGCGGCATGGACAAATAAGAGCCAAAAAACAAGCGTAATGAGATGGAATCCGCGAGCAATCCAAATCGCGCGCGATTCCCCAAAATAGACAGGAATCGAGTGCAATCCCGCTGCTTTGTCAAACTCCCTATCCTGCAAAGAATAGAGCACATCAAAGCCCGCCACCCAAAAAAGCACGCCTAAAGAGAGGAAAACACTCCACAGGGGCACGCTCGCCTTGATTGCGATGATTCCCGCAATCGGAGCGAGCGCAAGCGAAACGCCTAAAAGCAGATGTGCTAAAAACGAGAATCGCTTCATCACCGAATAGAGCGCAAGAATGAGCAAAATAGGCAAGGAGAGCGCAAACGCAAGGTGATTAATCCAAAATGCACTAAACACAAAAAGCACACCATTAAGGAGAATAAAGGCGGTCATCTCGCGCACACTCACGCGCCCATCGACACTCGGACGGGTGCGGGTGCGGGGATTTTTCGCGTCAATATCGCGATCCACAAGGCGATTAAACGCCATAGCAAAGTTACGCGCGCTCACAGCGCATAAAAGCCCGAGAAATAGGAGCTTCCAGCCAAACCACCCGCCCGCGCCCACAATCATTGCAATCAAAATAAACGGAAGTGCGAACACAGTATGCTGAAACATCACAAGCTCGTTGAAATGGCGCAATCGCTCAAGTAGGAAATTCATATCATTTCACTCCGAGCGATATGATTTTTTTCATCCCTTCAGAAATGCCTATATCAGAGACTTCGATGTCCTCTTTTTTGACTTTAAAAAGCAATCCGCTCGTGGGATTAGGCGTGGTGGGGACAAAAATCCAGTAATCTTCCGCCTCCTCTTTGGTGATGAACCCGAGCACTTTTGTATTACCAAAACGAATATAAGCCACACCCAAATAGCTTCCTTTGCCGCCCCCGGAAAAGATTTTGATTAGATCCTTAACTGTCGTGTAAATACCCTTCACAACAGGAATACGCTCGATCACAAGCTCGGTAAATTTTAGGAGCAAAAGCTCTCGATTCTTCTCGACTAAATAACCGACATAAAAAAGCAAACTAAGCGAACAAATAACAATAAAAAGCGTGGCGATTAGGTTGTTGTCCGTAATCCCAAAAAGATAGAAAAAGATCCCCGCAAGCAACCTGTAAAGAAACGAGAAAAGCCAGATAAGAATCATAAACGGAAGCAGCGTCAAAAGCCCTTTGCTAATCCGACGAAAAATCTCCTCCACGCGCACTCCTTTTTTTTCTTACATTTTATCTAAACATTATAAAAATAGATAAACTCCGCTTAGAAAAAAGAGCAACGACCACGCTCCCAAAAGCCAATATGCACGGGCATAACGCATCGACAAAAGCGCGAGCACAAAATAGGGAATCGCCCAAAAATAGGAGGCGTTTAGCTTCACGCTTTGATATTCGCCCAAGATTCCCGCCAAAATGTAAGAATCGCCCAAAAATCCCAGCCCCAAAAGGTGTAAAACAAGGCTGAGCGGGTAAAAAAGCGTAAAAAGCATCGTGAGAAATGGCGAAAACAGCTGCTCTAGGGCAAACGTGTCAAAAAACAGATGTGCGGGAATGAGCATGTAAAAATAAAGAGCGATATTGAGCGCAAAAAAGTTGGGAATCGCCCTCCAATGCCACGTGTGGTGAATGTGAAGGAAGATTAAAAACACTCCCATCATGGAGAGGAAAAATCCTATAGAAAAAACAAGGCGCGGGAAGAGCGCGATAAGGGCGATTCCCACAAAGGCAAGCGAGCTAAAAGAGAGAATCCTAACGCCCCGATGAAGCAGAAAATAACCCCAAAGTGCCATAGCAAATGCACGCAAAAATGAGGGCGATTCCCCCAAAATCACGAGGTATCCCGCTAGGACAAGAAGCACGATTGCGCCAAGGTCAAAATAGGCGTTGCGATAGGGGAAAAAGCGACGATGAAACGCCCGATAGATGGGATAGAAAATCCCCCACAACACAAGCGAAAGCACGCCAAGATGAAAGCCGCTAATAGCGAGCAGATGGGAGATTCCCAGCTTTGCAGCTCCATCGCGCAGGGGTTTTGCAAGCGAATCGGCCAAAAACAGCGTGCGATAAAAGCTCCCAGCAAGCGCACAATTATGCTGCGCGTCGATAAGATTTCTAATATGCATACGTCTATCGCGCTCTTTTAGAAGAATCATATCCGTCGCATAAGCGTAAAATCCGCCTTTTAAGTAGCGATAAAAGGTGAGCTTTGAGGTGTCGATTCTCGCAAGAAGCGTGCGAAAAAGCAAATCGCGCAGGGGCTCTCTGCTCGTGGTGTAAAAGCTCACTCCCCGCGCGGTTTTTAGCTTTAGCACCGTGCGCACTCCGTGCTCATCACTTTTGGGGTATTGCAGCACTACCTCAGCGCGGATTCTCGCCTTGTTTTCCTGTCTTAGCGCAAGAAAATCGCGATACTCCAAAAACAGTGTGAAACTTCCCACACAAAGCGCGAGCAAAAGCACGATCGCCCACTCTTTACTCAAGGCTAGAAGCTCCGCCTCAAACGTGGGGGATTTCGATTTTCCCTTCATGAACATTTGACGCTCCCTGTTGATAGACGATCTCTAGCTCGCCATCATCGACAAAGCGCGTGCAGTGTTTATGAAACATTAGCTTCACTGTGCCAATAGGTCCGTTGCGCTGCTTGCCGATGATAATCTCCGCCTCCTCCTCATTTTTATTCACATAATTCGCGCGATACTCTTTCCCCTCCTTGCGTGCCTGCTCCTCCTTCTCTTTCTCATCTTTCATCTTATAAACCGCGTCGCGATAGACAAAGAGGATAATATCCGCGTCCTGCTCGATTGCACCCGATTCCCGCAAATCAGAGAGCATAGGGCGGCGATCGCTACGCGATTCCAGACTTCGGTTGAGCTGAGAGAGCGCGATAATAGGGATTTTGAGCTCGCGCGCGAGCATTTTTAGCCCGCGACTAATCTCACTCACTTCAAGGTGGCGATCACGTCCATTAGTTCCGCTCATGAGCTGAAGATAGTCAATGACCGCCATTTCCACCTCAGGATGGCGCATTTTGAGTTTGCGAAGTTTGGAGCGGAGCTGATTGATCCCAAGCATACTATTATCATCAATAAATAGCGACTTACGCGCTATTTCATCGCTCGCATGGGTAAGGCGCTCCCACTCCTCATCGTTTAGATTCCCCACGCGGATATTTTGCAATGCGATGGAGGTTTTAGCAGAGAGCATTCGGAGCATGAGCTGCTCTGCGGGCATCTCAAGCGAGAAAATCGCCACGCCTTTGCCACTTTCAAGAGCCTTTTGCGCCATATTGAGAACGAGCGTAGTTTTCCCCATTGAGGGGCGCGCCGCCACGATGACAAGATCACCTCGCCCAAACCCCGTCGTCATTTTATTAAGCTCCCTAAAGCCCGTATCCACACCCACGAGGATCTTATTGCCTCGCGCTTTCATCTCCTTGATGTGCTCAATCGTAGCGGCGGTAATCTCGGGCGCACCCTTAAACTCATCGCCCTCTTGATTTTGAGAAATCTTATAAAGCTCGCTCTCCAAATGATCGAGAATCTCATTGGCACTGCGCTCCTCTTGCTGGCTGTATTCGCGCATGGTGTTGGCTAGTCTGTGGAGGTCGCGCTTGATGGAGCGATTCTTAATCTCCTCGACATAGGCTTCGATATTTGCGATGGGATTTGTGCCTAAAATATACAAAAGCTCCTCATCAAGGGGCTGGGCGGGATTTGACATCTTGCGGATAAACTCCTCATCAAGGGGCAACTCAAGACGATGAAGCTCCAAAAGTATCTCAAAAATCTGACGATACACGGGGTAGGAGAAGTCCTTTGGCTCGAGCTTCGCGCTAATCTCCTCAAAACGGCTCGGATCAAAGAGAATCGAGCTAAGCGTCGCGCGCTCAATCTGTATTCCGTAATCTTCCATGACTATGCTCCTTCCAGTATAGCTTTAGCTTTTTTAAAGATTGTCTCATCGCTGCTTGGGTCAAAATGCACAAAATTCGCACCACTCTGACGTTCTCCGCCGAGCAGATCGCCGCTTTGACGATACTTTAAATCTAGCTCAGCGATTTTAAACCCGCTCAGTGTCTCGCTAAACTCGTGTAATCGTGTCATCTCTGGGTGGTGCGTGTATAAGAAGCAATACCCCTTAAGACCCGTGCGGCTCACCCGCCCGCGTAGCTGGTGAAGCGTGGCGAGCCCCAGCCTCTCAGGCGCGACAATCACAATCGTGCTCAGGCGCGGGAGGGAGATTCCCACTTCAACCACCGTCGTCGCAAGGAGAATCTCACCGCGCTCCCTAAACTCCCGAAGAATCGCCTCTTTCTCCTTATCTTTGCCGTGTGTAACATAAACGCGCTCAAAATTCTTACGCCAAAAGCTCTCACCCTCTTTAAGCGAAAGATAGTCCAAATGTTCGCTCTCCTCGACCAAGGGATAGATGATTGCCGCCTGATTCCCCTTGCTAATCTCCTCTTTTAAATGTGCTAAAAGCGAAGCAAACTCACCCTTACTCACGATACGCGTCGTAATATCCTTTGGAAAAGGAAGGTCGTGAATGAAACTAAAATCAAGCAAGCTTGATTCAATCATCGCTAGCGTCCTAGGAATCGGCGTCGCAGAGAATTGCAACACATGTGCGCGCGCCTTTTTCGCCCCCGTGCCCGAGAGCGCGCGCTCTAGGGTGCTCCTCTGAGCCGTGCCAAAGCGATGTTGCTCATCAATCATCACCAACGCCGCCTCGCCCAAATCACGATAAAGCAGCGCGTGCGTGCCAATGAGCAGATGAGCCTCACGCGCGATTTCATGCTCCTTTTTTGAGGAATCGTGTGTAAGAAGGGCGAGGCGCATACTCTGCGGGAGGTATTTTTTCGCCTCATCATAGAGCTGCTCGGCTAGAAGCGTCGTAGGCGACATGAGCACGCTTCTGTGCGGATACGCCATGAAAGCACTCGCCAAAATCACCATCGTCTTGCCACAGCCCACATCACCCATAATCACGCGACGAGCGGCCTTTTTGGAGGCAAAATCCTCATAAATTGCCCTAATCGCCTCGCTTTGCCCTTTGGTGAGCGCAAAAGGGAGCGAAGCGATGAACTCATCGGGGCGATTCCCTAGCCTGTGGAGTGCCTCAAAGGTGTGGCGTTTAGTTTTTAGGTGCAAAAGATAGCGAAAAATCTCAATAAATTTTAACGCCTCTTTGGCACGCTCAGGGAATCCGCTCTTTTTAAAGTGCGTAAAAAATTCATCATTTGGGTGGAAAATCGCACAAATCTCGCGCGCCTCCGTGCCGGGAATCCCAAGCTCACGCAGCGATTCCTCGTTAATGAGGCGTTGTGTAAGCTCCACAATCGTGGCATTTTTTAGCACTTTGCTCCCAAAACGCGGCGTGATTAGTCCGATTTGTGAGAGCTTTTGAGGTTGAATTAATAGCGTCTTACCCGCTGTTTGCTCCACTTTTGCATGCACAAAAAAGCTCTCTTGTGGCGCAAAAATCGCGTAATGATATTTGGAAGGGTTAAAAATCCTAAGCTCCGCCTCGATACCGAACTTCGGTAAAAACGCTCGAGTGTGGGCAAATCGCACGCGTTTCCCGCGATGAATGATGCAGGGCTGCAATATCTCAACCTCCACCACCGCCTCCGCACCGTGCTCTAAATGGCTGCTGGGGCGGGAATCCTCATACCCTTTTGGGATACAGAGCGTCAAATCAAGAAGATCTTTGCAACCAAGTTTTTTAAGCTTAGAGAGATCGTCCATCTTTAGGGCGCACAAACAACGCTGAATGTGAGATTTGCGAGCTCCTTATGCTCTTTGATGTAGCGGTTAATCTCTTCAAGGCTTAGTGTGGCAATCTTTGCTAGCTCCTCTTTGGCATAATCAAGCGGCAAGCCCCTATAATAGGCAGAAAATGCACTTCCTAGTCGCTGACTGAGCGTCTCATTGCGCAAAGGCTCGCTCCCAAGCAAGAATCGCTTCGCCCCCTCCAGCTCCTCTTGCGTGATTCCTTTATCCAAAAACTCCGCAACAAGCTCGCGCACCAAGGCAATAGCTTGCTTCTCATTCTCCAATTTTGTCTGCAAATAGCCCGAAGTGTAGCTCGCGCTCTTATGCAAATTAATCCGCCAATACGCCGAATACGCCAATCCGCGCTTCACGCGAATCTCCTCCATCATGCGACTGCCAAAGCCGCTACTCCCAAGCACAAAAGCCGCCACTTTCGCCTTGTAGCCTTCCTTAAAATCGCTAAAGCTAAAGGGAGTAGCGAAATGGATATAAGCTTGAGTGGTGTTGCGTTTGATGTATTCCACCTGAGAATCGGGGCGAACCTCATAAGATAGGGCTTTATAGGGCTCTCCTTGAGGCAATAGGGTGAGAATCGGCGCAAGCTCCTTTTTAATCTCCGAAAGCTCCACATCGCCCCCTACAAGCACGATTGCACGCTCTAAGAGGAGCTGATTCCTGATAAATCTTTGAATATCCTTAAGCGTAATTTTTTGCACATCTTCAATGCTTCCTTTGCGCGGATTTGCTAGAGGAGTATCTGCGAAAATACGCCTATTTAGCGCGGTGCTTGCAATGTAATCAAAGTCGCTCTCCTTGTGGAGCAGGGAAGTTTTCGTCTCCATTTTGATCTTCTCCAGCGTCCCTTTGGTGAGATTTGGATTGCTTAGGAGCTCTGAGAGGAGCGATAGAGCCTTTGATTGCTGCTCTTTTAGCATCAAAAGATCAAACACGAGCGTCTCTGTGCCACTCGTAACATTCAAACTAATCGCGCGATTCTCAAGCTCTGTGGCAAAGCCCACCGAACCAAGGCGTTTGCTCCCTTCATTGAGGAGCTTTGCTGAGAGCGCAGCCAGTCCGGGAATCGTATCAGCGACGATTCCTGCCCCCTCAAAACATAGCTGCACATTTACCGCGCCCGCAATCCTGCCTTTTTCATAAATTAGCGGGACGCTAACCCCCTTAATCTCGATGTGACTAAGCTCTGCTGCCATGATGATTCCTTGTAATAGAGTGATAAAAAACAGGCGCAAAAACATGTTAATAACGCTTCAAAATCTCATAGGCGGTATTGCGTTTTGCAGGCGATTCCCCGATGTCCCTGATGAGCATAATCATCTCCTCTTCATTCATGCGATTACTCACACCTGCGGCGGATACGACGTTTTCTTCCATCATCGTGCTCCCCAAATCATTCGCGCCAAAGAGCAACGCCATCTGCCCGATGTGGCTTCCTTGCGTGACCCACGAGCTTTGTATGTTTTTGAAATTATCCAAATAGAGGCGACTTGCGGCTAAAAGGCGAAGATAGCGGTTTGATGAAGCCTTCTGAATCTCGGGGAATTGCGCTTTTAGCGGTGTATTATGGGGCTGAAAAGACCACAAGATAAATGCGCGGAATCCGCCCGTCTCATCTTGCAAAGTGCGGATTCTCCGCCAATGCTCCACAATATCCTCATCATTCTCAATGCTTCCAAACATCATCGTCGCCGTGCTTTTCATGCCAATCTCATGCGCAGCTCTATGCACCTCAATCCAGCGATCCGCGCTCAGCTTTTTGGGTGCAATAATATCGCGCACACGATCGCTTAAAATCTCCGCCCCTGCGCCGGGAATCGAAGAGAGCCCAGCTGCTTGCAAACGTAAAAGCGTCTCTTTGAGCGAAAGCTTTGAGAGGCGCGCGATGTAATCCACTTCAATCGCGGAGAATCCGTGGATTGTTACTTCGGGAAACTTCGTCGCAATGTGCGAAACAAGGCGTTCATACCACTCGATTTTAAGCTCCGGATGCACCCCGCCTTGGAAGAGAATCTGCGTCCCGCCAATGGCGATGAGCTCCTCAATCTTGCGGTCGATTTCAGAAAAGGGCAAAATATAAGTCTCGCTCTGCGAAATTTTGCGCTTAAAGGCACAAAATTTACAATCCACCCAGCAGATATTCGTGTAATTGATATTGCGATCGACGACAAAAGTGGTGATTCCCTCAGGGTGGAGCTCCTTTTTACGCGCATAAGCGCGCGCTCCAAGCTCCTTTAGGGGTGTTTGTTTCAATTCGCGCAACACCTGCTCATCGCTCATTTTTATCACTTAAACAACCCTGTGTATCGATTTTGCGTCCTATAAATCTGAACAGATTCCCACACTAAAATACTCCTGCCATATCATCGCTAAAATCTCTGCCCCATGGTAAATTCAAAAGAGGAGGTCTGATCCTCCTCTCTCTCGCCTATTGCGCGCGGGAAGATGAAGTTGATCGGTCCGATGGGCGAGATCCACTCAAGCGACACGCCCGCTGAGCTGCGCTGTAGCTCATTGAGACTGTGCTGCCCCACCATTCCGTAATCATAAAAGAGTGTGAGGCGCATCTGCACCGTCTCAAAGAGCCCGTAGCTAATCTCCGCGCTGTTGGAGAAGGTGTATTTTCCGCCGATTCTCACACCATTGTGATCTCGGGGTGTGATGGAGCTTGATTTGTATCCACGAATCGTTGAGATTCCCCCAAGATAAAACTTTTCATTAATAGGCAAATAGCCGCGATCCTCAATCGCTCCGATTCTCGCTTTATATCGGAGAATCACATCTTGATCGATCAGATCTTCCAAACTTTTATACAATGCTAGCCGAGCAAAATATTTATTAAATTTTTCATCACCGCCCACCCCAGCATATTCCATATAAGTCGATGCAATCACGCCATTGTGCGGAAAATAGTAATCATCGGTGTTATCAAACGAAAGCCCGGGGATAAGCGAACTCTTTATATAACGCCCTTCGCGATAATAGGACTTGTATCGTGCTTCAAGATTATTGGCAAAGCCCAAAAGCTGCGTATTGGCAAAGCTATATCCGAGCGTCGCCTGAAGATGATCGCTCAAATACCGCCCCACCACGAGATCAAAGCCGTTGCTGCGCTCGGTGTAGTCGTAGGTGTCGTAATCTCGCTGATAAATGCTGCCCGAGAAGCTGTATTGACTATCCAAAACACGCGGATTGGAGAGGTTGAAGCGATAGGTATTCTCTACCCTACTCTTGTCGATGTAGATTCCCCCCGTCATGCCGCTCCCAAAGACGTTTTTATCCTTAATCGAGGCATTTCCAAGTAGTCCGTCATAGCCTCCATAACCGATTCCAAACATAAATTCGCCCGTCCTGCCCTCCTTGACCTTCACGCGCAAATTCAGACTATCCTCGCTCACACGCTCTTCGCTAATCTCCACATCCTCAAAATAGCCTGTCCGACGAAGTGCATTGCGGGAATCTCTCACCCGCGTGGTGCTATACCATTCGCCCGGAGCGAGCAAAATCTCGCGCCGCACGACCCGATCGAGCGTGCGTGTATTTCCCGCAATCAGCACATCATGGATTTTGACCTTTTTCCCGGGCTCAATGCGATAAACCACGCGCACGGTGGAGTTTTCCGCATCTTTATCCAAATCGGGTATCACGCGCACAAAGGCATAGCCCAGATTCCCCACCACATTTTTTAGAGAATCCATATCCTTGCGGAGCTTCTGTATATCAAAGCGCATTCCCTTGCTAAGCCTAATCTCATCGGTCAATTCGCTAAGCTCCACCACAGGCTCGCTAAGCTCCACTTCGACATCGGAGATATAATAAATCTCCCCCTCGCTGATGTCAAATTCAAGCTCCGCATTATAGGTCGTGAAGTCCGCTACAAGCGTAGGTAGGCCAACTTTCGCGTCCAAAAAGCCTTTTTTCATATAATAATCTTTTATACGATAGGAATCATTCTCCAGCTCATTGACGCGCAATTTCCCATCATTACGCCCCCACATCCAGCCCATAAATTCCCGCTCTTTATTCGCACTGGGGATCTCGAGCTTACTTTGGCTGAGCTTTTTTGCACCCTTGTAGCGCGCTTTGCGGATAATAATCTCCTCGCCCTTATTCACATCAAGGATCAGTTTATATGCCCGCTCATTGAGCGATTCTAAGCTCGCCTCAACGACGCTATCATAATAGCCCTTCTTCTCCAAAGCCGCAATAATGGCACTTTTGGCACGCTCAACCTTGCTCTCATCATAGAGATCGCCCTTTTTGAGCTTAATCTCCTTGTGTAGCGTCTCTTGCTCCTGCCCCGAACCATAGCCGTTAATCTCAATCTTCGCAATCACGGGCTTTTCCACGAAGTGATAGGTCAGATTCCCCTCCTCCTCTGTGACCCAAATGTCCTTAAAATACCCCTGCTTATAAAAATCAAGAATCGAGCGATCCACCTTCTCCACATCAAGCTTCTCGCCCACTTTTACCTGCGAAATCTCCTGTGCAACCATGGGCGATAGGTGAATGAGCCCCTCATAAGATACGCTCCTAATCACGGGCAAAGGCGCGGCAAGTAAAAATGAGGCAAAAAGTGCAAACAACACGGGGAATCGCATATTTTAGGTGTTCCTTTAGGGCGTAATCTAATAGGGTGTAATCTAAAAAAAGAGGCTCATTATACCCGCTTAAGATTAATGCGCATTAAAAGGGCGTGGTATAATTGCGCGCCTATTTTTGGGAGTTAAAGGAGATTTATGCAAGCGGGAATCGTAGGTCTTGGACTCATGGGTGGCTCGATGGGGCTCGCGCTCAAAGAGACCAAAATGTTCAAAACGGTCGTAGGTTTGGATGAAAACTCCATTCACGCGCAACAGGCGATTGCTCTGGGGCTTGTTGATGAGTGTGTGAATATGGGGGAGATTTGCAAATGCGATGTGATGTTTTTGGCGATTCCCGTAGATGCGATTATCAAGACGCTTCACGCTCTCCCGTCAATCGCTCCTCATACGACCATCATCGATCTAGGTAGCACCAAAGCGCAAATCGTGCGCGCGATTCCGCCCAAAATACGCAAAAACTTCATCGCTGCGCACCCGATGTGTGGCACGGAAAACTTCGGACCCAAGGCGGCTTTCAAAGAGCTCTATCAAGGAAATATCGTCGTGCTCGCTGATTTGGGGGATAGCGGCGAGCTTCAATGCGCATTGGCTAAGGAGATTTTCATCAATATTGGCATGACAATCATCAAAATGGATTCCGTTGCGCACGACCACCACGCCGCATTCACAAGCCACCTCCCGCACATCATCAGCTACGCGCTCGCAAATACCGTCCTCGCGCAAGAAGACCCTCAAAGTATCCTCGCGCTCGCGGCTGGGGGATTCCGCGATATGAGCCGTATCGCGAAGAGCTCTGCGCGTATGTGGAGCGATATTTCAAAGCAAAATCGCACTGAGCTTTTGGGGGCGATTGAGCTCTTTGGCAAGGAGATGATTAAAGCCAAGACACTCATCAAAGAGGAGCAGTGGGACGCGCTGTATGCGTGGATGCAAGAGGGCAACAACTTGCATAAGATTTTCTAACCCTGCGTAACTTCCAAAATGTGCGAGAAACTGCAGGAATCGCGCGCTTTTTCTCATCGATTCCCCGTCTATTCTGGACTTATTCTCCTCTGATTCCCGCACAGGAATCGCATCTTAAAAAGGCTCACTCTTCTCTGTCGCACAACGCCACATAGGGGCAATAGAGGCACCGCCTCGTATCCTCACAGCGTTCAAATACAATCTTTTCCGCCTTAAGCTCCGCTAGGCGCGCGCGTAGAAGCTCGATTTTCTCCTCCAATAGGCTCTCCTCGATGAGCTCTCCGCGCTGCAAATCATAATAAAAGGCGCGGATTCCCACCTTTTGCCCAAACTTTTGGCGAAGCGCAAGCGCATAAAGAGCAAACTGAAAATCGCTACTCTCCTCAAGGCGCGCCCTCGTATCCGCCTTGACCTCGCGCTTTAGCTTGTAATCAAGAATGAAATACTCCTCGCCCACTCTATCCACGCGGTCGATGTAGCCCTCAAAGGCGATTCCCTCCACTTCAAAAAGAACGCGCTCCTCCATCATGATAGGAATCGCGCCCGATTCTTGCCGCTTTTTTTCCAGTGCGAAAAATCGCTCCATTTTACGCACGACCAAATCTGCCTCAAAAGCAAATGTCGCATTTGCGCTACTTTCACGCTTCATCGCTTGGGCAAAATACTCCTGCGCCACATGCGCGCGACTCCCCGCAGCCTCGAAGCTCTCTTTTAATAAACGATGCACAAGCTCGCCCATGATTCGCGCAGAATTCTCATCATCACGCTCGCTGTATTTACGCACGTAATGATAATAATAACGTCGCTTGCACTCCAAAAAAGTCCTCAGCCGTGAGTGAGAAAATCGCTCCTCTTTGTAGGGAATCGACCCGACAATCTCCTCGAGAAACGCCTTTGGCACGCGTGCTTTTGGGAAAAGTTTGTGTGCAAAATGCGCCTTTTGTGGGGCGATTCCCAGTTCGTGTAGCATTCTTGAGGGCTCGCTTTGCTCGTTACGCACGAGCGTTAGGAGGATATTTTCGGTGCGACAAAAAAGCGAAAAATAGTAATGCTTTTGCAGATTTTCCCGCTCTAGGCGCGTAGGTAAGGCGCAATGCTTGCGAATCGCAGAGTTTAAAAAGAGATCCTTATCGCTTGGCTTTGGGATTGCCCCTTCGTTAAAGTCAACCACAATCGCACACGTAAAATCCATGCCGCGCGTCTCCAAAATGCCCATAACGCGGATTCTCCCACCTCCTACATCATCGATTCTCTCCTGCGCAAAAAGGAGAGCAACGAGACTTAACATCTCCTTTTGCGACCTTTGCTCCAGCGCATTTTGAAGCGGCAAGAGTAGCACAATCGCCCTCTCAATAAGTTCCTTTAACTCGCTTAACTCCGCGCAGATCGGATCATCTCTAAGCGCATAAAGCGCACCAAGCCCGCAAAGGGAATCCTCGGCAAAATCACGCTCCAAAAGGGAATCTAGCTGCCGCTTCCAAGGTGCATTTAGGGGCGATTCTCCCATGGCGTAGTTAAAATTGCGCGCCTTATCAAAAAGCCTCAAATAGTCGCTAAATTTTTCATCAGGCAGAATAATTACAATCTCTTCAGGAGCGATTCCTGCGTGAAGCCACGTGCTCACCTGCTCAAGCAGCGCACCCACCTGCTCAAGCCTACTCCCTACCTCTAACGCCCTAATCTCGCCCAAAGGTTTCAGTGGCTTTTGCGCACAAATCGCCCGCCTCACAAGGTCAATCTCATACAAAAATCCCGCCTCAAGGCAATCCTTGCAAATCCCCAAACGCTCGTAGTAATCGTGGTTATAACGATCCACCTCAAGATGAATCGATAATGGAGTAAGCTCGCTAACGCGCCGCAAAAGGGCATATTCACGCGCGCTCAAAAAGCCATCAAGGCGCAAAATAATCGCACCAAAAAAGCGGATAAAATCCTCATAAAGCTCCCACTCTAGGGAATCATCCTCCAAAGAGACAAATCCATGCGCGTGCAGCTCGTTTTTGTAAGCTTCATATAGTTTCTCTAAAATCGCAAGATGATCGCCATATTCATCATAAGTGTCGTGTAGTGCGATATTAGAGAGTTTAATATTCGCCTCTGCAAGCTCATCAAAAAAGGAGAGAAAAAAGGAGGAATTTTCCAAAAATGAGAGGAAATTGCGCGGGAATCCGAGCCGCTCCACTTCGACTTTGGAGGCGGCAAGCGAGAGAATAATCGGGCGCAAATGCGTGGGCAGAAGCTTTTGATTAGGTAGCAGTCTAATCGTGCTAAGAAACTCCTCAAGTGTCCTAGCGTGAGGCAGGAATCCCTCCCCATGATCTTGATAAAACCTCTGTAAAGCCCTCCCCGTGGAGAATAGATGAAGTGTTGGGCGAGATGATTGCTCCACGTTTTAGCGACCCAAAAGTGCCTTGGCTTTGGCGATGACATTCTCTACGCTAAAGCCAAAATGGCCAAAAGCTCCTCTCCTTTAGCCGAAGCACCAAAGCTCTCCATACCAATCACTTCATCAGCGAATTTATACCACTCCAAGCCCCGAGCCGCCTCGATTGCAAGCCTCTTCGCGCCCGCAGGGAAGAGCAAATCCCAATAGGAGCGATCCTGCTTTGCGAGCAAATCATAGCAAGGGACACTCACGACTTTAGCGCGCATTCCCCGCTCTTGCAAGGATTTCGCACTCTCTAGAGCAAGTGCGACTTCACTTCCGCTGGCAAGCAAAACGAGCTCTGCATTCTCACATTCAAGGAGCGTGTAGCCGCCTCTAGCGACTTTCTCTGCGCTAATCTTTCCAAGAATCGGAAGATTTTGACGCGAAAGCACAAAACCGCACGGAGCTCTAAGCTCCAACGCCACCTGCCAGCAGGCGATATTTTCATTCGCGTCCGCAGGACGGAATAGATAAAAGTCCGGCATTGCGCGAAAATGCGTGAGCTGCTCAACAGGCTGATGAGTCGCTCCATCTTCGCCCACGCCGATACTATCGTGCGTCCAGATAAAATAGCTCTTCGCGCCCATAATCGAAGCGACTCGAACCGCAGGCGACATGTAGTCGCTAAAGACAAAAAATGTCGCGCAATAGGGGATGAAAAGCCCGTAATTTGCGATCGCGTTATTAATCGCCGCCATGGAGTGCTCGCGGATTCCATAATGGAGATTTTTGCCCTGAGGGAAATCCCCCGCACCCTTTAGCTCGGTATTATTAGAGGGCGCAAGATCCGCGCTCCCGCCGATAAAGCCGGGAATCGCGCGAGAAATTGCATTCAAAATTTCGCCATTGCTACTACGTGTCGCAATCTTTTTGCCCTCTTCAAAAGCGGGAAAAGCAATCGACGAATAATCGGGACGAAGTAGCGAGCCAAGCGCCTCTTGCTGCTTTTGTGAAGCGCGCGCAAGCTTCTCATTCCAAAGCTTCTCTAATGCCTCGCCTCGCTCAAGTGCGTAAGAGAATGCAAACTTCGCTTCAGAGGGAATCGCAAACTTTGCCTCAGGGTCAAATCCGCACATCTCTTTGGAGGCGCGAATCTCCTCCTCGCCTAGCGGAGAGCCGTGCGTTTTGGGCGAGCCTTGAAGATTCTTGCTCCCTTTTGCAATGGTCGTCTTTGCGATGATGAGGTAGGGTTTATCCGAAGTTCGCGCCCGATTTAACGCCCCATCAATGCTCAAATAATCATGCCCGCTAATCTCCTCAACCGCCCAGCCTTGCGCCTCAAAACGCCCTTTGATATTCTCGCTGAGTGCGATTTTCGTATCGCCCTCAATCGTAATGTTATTGGAGTCATGAATCAAAATGAGGTTACTAAGCCCATGGTGCCCTGCGAGCGAACAGGCTTCATAGCTGATTCCCTCCTCCAAATCGCCATCTCCGCACAGACAATAAACCTTATGGTCGATGAGCTGCATCTCCTCAGTGTTTAGAATATGCGCCGCGTAGCGACTTGCCATCGCAAAACCTACGGCATTTGCGACCCCTTGCCCGAGCGGTCCTGTGGTAATCTCGATTCCCGCGGTGTGACCAAACTCAGGGTGCCCGGGCGTTTTGGAATCCTTTTGTCGAAAACGTTTTAGCTCCTCTAGTGGCAAATCATAGCCCCACAAATGAAGCAGCGCATAAATCATCGCGCTCGTATGCCCACCACTAAAAACGAGGCGATCGCGGTTGAGCCAGTGCGGATTCTTGGGAGAGTGGCGAAGATGGTAAGAGAGCACACTCATCACATCAGAGAGCCCCATCGCCGCCCCGGGGTGTCCGCTGGAGGCGGCTTGCACCATATCTACCGCGAGGAATCGAAGCGTATTTGCCATCAGTGTGAGCGTAGGAATGTCCTGTTTGCTAAGAAGCTTTTGCATATTTTCTCTTTCTAGGTTTGATTTAGATTAAGCGCGGGCGAGCTTAGAGAGCTTCCTCGTTGCTCTCACTAGTGCGGATACGGATCGCCTCTTCAATGGGACTAACAAAAATCTTGCCATCGCCCACCTGACCCGTTTTTGCACTCTTTAAAATCGCGCTGACCGCCCGCTCCACCTCGCAATCGCGCACTACAATTTCAATTTTAACCTTAGGGATAAAATCTACCGCAAGATGTGCGATATTCACACCCTCTGCATGCCCTTTTTGCCGTCCATAGCCCCGCACTTCCGTTACGGTCATGCCACTAATCCCCTCGGCGTTAAGCGCACCCGTCACCTCTTCAAGCTTAAAGGGCTTAATTATTGCCTCGATCTTCTTCATACCGCGCCCCTAAATGTTAAATTACTCTGCACTAGCTTACCCGATTCCTCATTATTAGAAACTTTTAACGATTAAACTTGTAGCATTCAAGCCACTATTTACACAGGGGAATCCATGGGACAGACGCTCACTGAAAAGATCTTTTCTGATCATATAGGCAAGGAGTGCTACGCCGATGAAATCGTCGAATCGCCCATTGATATGGTGATTGGCAATGACATTACTACCCCCCTTTCCATTCGCGCTTTTGAAGAGAGCGGAGCGCGCGAGCTTGCTAATCCGAACGGATTTTGTATCGTCATGGATCACTTTATCCCCGCAAAGGACATCGCCAGCGCGAATCAAGCGCGCATTAGTCGGGATTTTGCCAAAAAACATGCACTCAAAAACTACTTTGATGAGCGCGACATGGGAATCGAGCACGCCCTGCTGCCTGAAAAGGGACTTGTGTTGCCCGGAGATGTGATTATCGGAGCGGATTCCCACACCTGCACGCATGGCGCGCTTGGGGCGTTTTCTACGGGCATGGGAAGCACAGATTTGGCTTATGCGATGATTACGGGGAAAAACTGGTTTAAGATTCCCCAAAGTATCCGTGTAATTTTCTCGGGCAAACCCGCACAGCACGTTTATGGCAAGGATCTGATTTTGGAGATTATTCGCAGAATCGGCGTCGATGGCGCGCTTTATAAGGCTTTGGAATTCCAAGGCGATGCGATTCCTCACCTTAGTATGGATGATCGATTCTCGCTCTGTAATATGGCAATTGAAGCGGGAGCAAAGAGCGGAATCATCGCTGCTGATGAGGTTACAGAGGAGTTTATGAGCGCGCGCAAAAGCCTACGCGCCAAACCCAAATATTTCCACGCCGATTCCAATGCAAATTATTGCGCGACCATCGAAATTGACACAAGCGCGCTTGAGCCCCTCATCGCCTATCCGTTCCTCCCAAGCAATGGCAAGAGCGTCACGCAGGCAAAAAAAGACGACCTCAAAATCGATCAAGTATTCATCGGAAGCTGCACCAATGGGCGTTTGAGTGATTTACGGATTGCAGCGTCGATTCTTAGGAATCGATGTGTTCATGCCGATGTGCGCCTCATCATTACGCCCGGCACGCAGCAAATCTACAAAGATGCGCAAAAAGAGGGGCTTATTGATGTTTTGCTTGAATCGGGCGCACTCATTAGCAACCCTACCTGTGGCGCGTGTCTTGGCGGATATATGGGAATCCTAGGGGATAACGAGCGTTGCGTCTCCACGACTAATCGCAATTTTATCGGGCGTATGGGCGCGCGCAACTCAGAGGTCTATCTCGCAAACTCCGCTGTGGCGGCTGCTAGTGCGCTAAAGGGCAAAATCGCCGACCCGCGCGAACTCTAAATCAACTTCACAAAGGAAAAATATGCAAATTGATGACACGTTACTTTCAAAGCTTGAAAAGCTCGCAATGATCGAAATCCCCGCGGATAAAAAGGAGCGCATGAAGGCAGAATTGGGCGAGGTGGTTAATTTTGTCGAAAATCTAAACGCCCTTGATGTTCAGGGAATCGGGGCGGACTTTAGTATATCAGAAGGGGAAACGCCTATGCGAGAGGATATTCCCGCGCTTGATGAGACGATTCCCGCTCAGATTCTTAAACATGCGCCCAAAAGCGCAGAGGGCTATTTCATCGTCCCAAAAATTATCGAATAAGGCGTATTTAGGGGGTTTAGATGTCCAGCGATACGGCTCACATGCTTGAGCGCATTAAGATGGAGAGCGCGTGGAAAAATATCCTGCAAGAGGAGTTCACTAAGCCCTATTTTCAGGCGATTCGCACCTCTTATTTGGACGCAAAAGCTAAGGGAATCACGATCTATCCACCCGCGAAGCTCACTTTTAATGCATTTAATCTCACACCCTTTGACAAAGTCAAAGTGGTAATCCTCGGGCAAGACCCCTACCACGCGCCTAATCAGGCGATGGGGCTATGCTTTTCCGTGCCTCGTGGTGTGCGTCTTCCCGCTTCGTTGCACAACATTTACAAAGAGCTTGAGCGCGACCTGGGAATCGCCCCTGCAACTCATGGAGACCTCACTAGCTGGGCTACTCAAGGGGTTTTTATGCTAAATTCAATTTTGAGTGTCGAGGCGCACAAAGCGGGATCACACAAGGATTTTGGCTGGCAACACTTCAGCGATGCGGCGATTTCAGCCCTCTCAAAGCACAGAGAGGGGCTTGTTTTCCTGCTGTGGGGGAATTATGCGCGCGCGAAGCAAAATCTCATTGATAGCTCCAAACATAAAATCCTCCAAGCCGCCCACCCCTCGCCCCTAGCGGGGAATCGCTTCTATGGAAACGGGCATTTTTCGCAGACTAACACCTTTTTACGCGCTCAAGGAGTGAGCGAAATCGTATGGGAGCTCCCCAAATGACGCACCAAAATAACACACTAAAGAGTGGTGCAACCCCGACCCCACAACCCCTTCTTAAAGCACGCCCTAATACACCAAAATATGTTGCAATTAAGCCAAGAATCGCTACCATAGTCACCGACTTTTTCGCATTTTTGTTGATATTCTCTTGCAAATAGGCACACCATGAAACAGAACAGATATTTTTTTAGTGGCGTGAGTATGGGACTCTTGGTGTTTATGCTCCTCCTTTCTCAGAGTTTTGCTCAAACACCAAGCAAAAATGACAATCCTTCGCGTCTTGAAGCCTACAACAAGCTACGCAAGGTCATTGGTGCCATTGAGAGCCATTATGTCGATGAGATCAAGATTAATGAAATCATCAACAAAGCCATAGATGGGCTCCTCTCTAACCTCGACGCCCATTCGGCATACCTCAGTGAGAAGAAATTTGAAGACTTGAAAGTGCAGACTGATGGTGAATTTGGTGGCGTGGGAATCACTATTAGCATGAAAGATGGAGCACTTACGATTATTGCGCCCATTGAGGATACACCCGGGGATCGTGCGGGGCTTAAGAGCGGCGATATTATCCTCAAAATCGATGACAAAAGCACCCTGAATATGACGATTGATGATGCAATTAATGTCATGCGAGGCAAGCCCAAAACCAAGGTCAATCTCACTATTGTGCGCAAAAACGAGCCAAAGCCTTTCGTCGTAGAGATTATTCGCGACATCATCAAGGTGGAATCCGTCTATGCCAAGCGCGTTGAGGATAGCGACACACTCTATGTGCGGGTTACGTCGTTTGATAAAAAGGTCGGGAAACGCGTCGGCGAAGAGCTCAAAAAAGCCCCATGGGCGCGGGGAATCGTGCTTGATTTGCGTAACAACCCGGGCGGACTTCTTAATCAAGCCATTGAGCTAGCCGATCTTTTTATCGATGATGGGGTCATCGTCTCGCAAAAAGGGCGAACTTCTAGCGAAGATGAGGAGTTTAAAGCGAGCAAAAATAGCCCTTATACACACATTCCTTTGGCGGTTCTAATTAATAATGGAAGCGCGAGCGCGAGCGAAATCGTCGCAGGAGCACTCCAAGATCATAAACGCGCCATCATCGTGGGCGAAAATAGCTTTGGCAAGGGGAGCGTGCAGGTGATTTTGCCGTTGGATAAAACCGAGGGGTTGCGCCTCACCATCGCGCGCTATTACCTTCCTAGCGGTCGCACAATCCAAGCCCTAGGAATCACCCCCGATCTCGTCGTCTATCCAGGGGCTACGCCAAATGAAAAAGAGGGCTTTAGTATCAAGGAATCCGAGCTAAAACAGCACCTTGAGGGCGAGTTGGAGAAACTAGGCGAGAGCAAAAAAGCACCACAAAAAGAGGAAAAAAAGGACAGCAAAAACCTCATCACGAAAGAGCAAGTATGGGGCGATATTCAACTTAAAAGCGCCATTGATGTGCTCACAACATGGAGCATCATAAACCCAAATCCATCTAAATGAAGCGAGGGGAACATGCAGGCACAAAAAGTCATTTATGAGGGCAAGGGCAAAAGGCTCTTTGAGACGGAAAATCCTAGTGAAGTTATCGCGGAATTTAAAGATGACCTCACGGCGTTTAATGCACAAAAGCGCGGCAATGAAAAGGGCAAAGGTGCACTCAATTGTCAAATTAGCACTGAGCTCTTTAAACTTCTTGAAAATGAGGGAATCGCCACACATTTCATTGAGCGTCTAGGCGAAGATCACATGCTTTGCAAGCGTGTAAAAATCATTCCCATCGAGGTTGTTACGCGCAATATCGCCACAGGCTCGCTCACAAAACGCCTAAGAATCGCCGAGGGGACGCCCATAAATCCAG
Organism: Wolinella sp.; assembly: GCA_052173415.1. Taxonomy (GTDB): domain Bacteria; phylum Campylobacterota; class Campylobacteria; order Campylobacterales; family Helicobacteraceae; genus Wolinella. The sequence continues at coordinate 73,439 of JBQMYQ010000003.1, forward strand.
CTCTTGTGGAGTTTTATTATAAAGATGACGCGCTTGAAGATCCGCTAATTAACGATGATCATGCGTTGCTACTTAAATGCGTTGCAAAGCGCGAGGAGCTTGGATTTTTGCGCAAAAAAGCGCGGGAAATCAATACAGTTTTGCGCAAGTTTTTCGACTCTAGGGGACTAAATTTGGTCGATTTCAAGCTTGAATTTGGCAAAGATAGCGAGGGGAATATCCTGCTTGCCGATGAGATTAGTCCCGATTCTTGTCGCTTTTGGGATAAAAAAACCAACGAGAAGCTTGATAAAGATCGCTTCAGACAAGATCTTGGTAGCGTAAAAGTGGCGTATGAAGAGGTCTTGCGCCGAATTTTAAGCTAAAGGATACGCATGGAGGCGCGCATTACCATTTCGCTCAAGTCCGGCGTCCTTGATCCACAAGCAAAAGCCATCAATCACGCGCTTGAATCGCTTGGATTCCTCGGGATTCGTGGCATAAATATGAGCAAACTCATCACGCTAAAGTTCGATGAGAGTGACCCCGCCAAGGCAAAGGAGACGGCGGTGCAGATGTGCGAGACACTGCTTGCCAATACGGTCATCGAAGATTACGCCATTGAGATACTTCCGTGAGTATTGCTATTTTACGATTCCCAGGGACGAACTGCGAATTTGACATATATGAAGCATTTAAGCTCCTAGGCAGGGAATCGACCCTCATCTGGCACAAGGAGCAATCCCTCCCGCGCGACACGACTCTTGTGGTGATTCCCGGGGGATTTAGCTATGGGGATTATCTGCGCAGCGGCGCGATTGCGCGCTTTTCTCCAATCATGAAAGCCCTAAAAGCCTACGCCCAAAAGGGCGGGAAAATCCTCGGAATCTGCAACGGATTTCAGATTTTGGTCGAGCTGGGGTTGCTCCCGGGCGCGCTCATGCGCAATGAGCGTCTCCATTTTGTTTCAAAATTTCAAAAGCTTTCCGTCGTCTCTAACGCCAGTCCCTTTTTGCAATTTTATGCAACGGGCGAGATACTAAACATACCCATCGCGCACGCTGAGGGTAACTACTTCATCGAGCCACAGGGGCTTAGAGAGCTTGAGGAGAATGATCAAATCCTCTTAAAATACGAGGGAAGCAACCCCAATGGCTCGCTCTGCTCCATCGCGGGAATCTGCAATAAAGAGAAAAACATTTTCGGGCTCATGCCCCACCCCGAGCGCGCTATGGAGCCTCTTTTGGGAAGTAGTGATGGGGCACGTATGCTCTTAGGATTGGCATGCTAAGAGTGCTCCTTTTTGCCCTCCTCCTTGCCCTTACCAGCGGAGCTCAAGAGCCAATCTTATTCCCGGAAACTGAAAAAAATTCCATCGATTCTCGCTTGGGTTCAGAGGAGCTGCCCGCACGGGAATCGCCCCAAAAAACGCCAACAGAATTACACATATACCCCCTTACAAAGGAGAGCGAATACCCAAAAAGCGTCTATCTCAACCTCGCGGATTTCCCCGCACGCACGCTCTACATTCACGAAGTGATCCCCGCAACCTACCGCCTACTGCTCCTCTCGCCTCACCAAAGCTTCTCTACAGATTTTGTGGGAATCGATGGGAGTGTTGAGGTGCTCAATAAAAACTCCAAGTGGAAAAAAGAGAGCGATGGCTCGCTAAGCAACACCTTCTATTTTAAAATCATCAAAAATTCGTTTCGGATTCCCGCGGTCCGTGTTGTGGCGCAGATTGATGGCTACCAAGATAGCGATGAGAGCGAAGGGCGCACAGGGGAGGCAATCGCGCTTGAGGGCAACGCACTATTCTCAAATGTCATTGCTAAAGAGCTTTCCTTAACTGATTATAAAATTACCACTTACGACAATGAGAATAATCTCGTAGTGTTTCGCATTCAAGCCGAGGAATCTAACCTCGGGGACTTTCATCTAAGCACCTACGATCGCCAAGGAATCGAGAGCTCGAGCTTCACGCCACTGCAATCTTCGATGATCTATTACATTATCTTACCTAGGCATGATAAGCTCATTGAGTTTGATTATTTCAGCACGCGGGAATATCAATACCGTCGTATTTCCCTCCAAAACATCGTATCCGATGAGAAGGTGAGCACCCAAAGTGACATCAAGCCCAAAAATACCCTGCGTAAATTTGGATTACTCCTGCTTGGGGTGGGATTCCTCATCTCACTCGCACTTTATTTCTACCGTCGCCATATCTTTTACTTGCTCGTGGCAGTGGGCTTTTTAGGCTATCTCATCTACTCCTATTCGTTTAAAAATATGGGATATTTAAAAGCGGGTGCGCAGGTGAAAATCCTCCCCACTTACAATTCTACCGTCATCTTAAGCCCTGCGATTCGCACCAAAGTTGAGATTTTAGGCACGCGCCACGGCTATTATAAAGTCCTCTCTTCAGATGAGAAAATCGGCTGGGTCAAAAAGGAAGAAATTGAAAAAAATTAGAGCTCTATTCGCACTCTTTCTGATTGTGGTTATCACGCCCCCGTTTATCGCGCTTTTTTACCTATTCCCCACACATCTGCGTGCGCTTCGTCGCCTCTGCGGACAGATGTTTTTGCGACCGCTCAGGCTTGATATACGACTGTTTGGAGAGCTGGACAAAGAGGCGCAAATCATCATGCTCAACCATCAAAGCTTCCTTGATGTCATCTTTCTAGAGGTCATACACCCAAGTAACCTCTGCTGGATTGCCAAAAAACAGCTCGGAGATGTATTCCTCTACGGGCACGCGCTCAAAGCACCACGCATGATTTTGATTGACCGAGAGGATAAAAAGGGGCTTTTAAGCCTTCTTAAAATCTCCAAAGAGCGGCTTGAAGAGGGGCGTGTGTTAGCCATTTTCCCCGAGGGGACAAGGGGCAAGGGCGAGCGATTCCTCCCTTTTAAGCAGGGGGCGAAAGTCCTTGCTGAGAAGTTTGACCTCCGCATACAACCAATCGTTATCGTCCATTCGCGCGCACTCTTTGACCTAGCAGGCTTAAGCGTGGGCGGGACGCAGGCGCATTTCATCACGCTTCCTGCGCGTAAAAGTAGCGATTCTCCGAGGTGGTATGAAGAGATGCGCGAGGAAATGCAAGCAATCCACGACGAGCACCTAGCGCAGATACGCGCTTTAGGCTAGTTCCCCTCACGCTTAGGCGGTCGAGGTTTCTCTGAAACGTGAGGATAAATTTCCTGACAGACTATCTCGAACTTTCCGCTATTTGGTAGGCTTCTTGCCATATTTCTCTATCCTCGGGGTCATTTTTCACACCATAGTCATTTCTACCCAGCTCGCAAGCCTTTTTTAAATATTGCGCTACTTTGCTTCTATCACCATGTTTATAATGATACACGGCAAAATTTTTGCATGCCATCCAACTTCCAGCATCGCACGCTCTTTTAACATACTCTGCATCCTTGATGATATCTTGCGACACACCCTCGCCGTCAAAATACACTGATCCAAGATTTTCGCATGCAACAACATTTCCCATATCGCATGCCAGATTGTAGAACTTCAAGGCTTTTTTGGAGTCTTGCGGGACGCCATAGCCACCATCGGCATATATCACTCCAAGATTTAGGCAAGAACGAGAGAAGTGTTCATAATTTTCGTTGCCCTTTTTACACACTTTCTCATAGTAGAACTTAGCCTTTTTGTAATCTTTGACAAAACCATCTGTGCCATAGAGATGAACCTCACCCAATGCTTCGCAAGACATACTATCCCCATTTTTGCACCTCTCATCAATAATTTTACTGATTTGTTCTCGCGTAGGCTCCTCAGCACATACCAAACCGACCAAAATCGCCAAACCCAAAACCATCTTTTTCATTTTTTCTCCTTTTAGTAAGTTTAATGCCAGTTACTTTAATCTTTCATACATATCTGTCCTCCCACTTTTGAAATCAAAGTGAATTGACGCTTAAAATCAAAGTGGCGAACATTTCACAAGAGATCCTACCTATACACTCTGTTTATCCATATCCTCATAGTAATAAAAATATATAGTTCTGCCTCCCTCTATTCATTGTTCCTTGTTTAAAGTGCTTTAAAAGGGCTTTAAATACCTTTTATTCGTGCTTTAACGGGTATTTGTGCTTTTTGCAAGAGTGCCTCGGACACATCAGAATATGCGAGCGCGGGATTAGCCAAAATAGGCGTGCCTGAAGTGCTCTTAAATCCGCCGTGAGGCTTTTCTTTTTTTATTTTCTTTTTTTTGGGGGGGGGGATTTGCGCTGTTGTGGTGGAGGATTTTGCTTTGGCGCATGCAA
>JBQMYQ010000004.1:0-76080 GCA_052173415.1 Wolinella sp.
AAGATAATGCTCGTCGTTGCCGCAGCTGCAGTGCTTTTTGCTATGGTGGTATTCTCTATATATGCCCTTACGCGCGAAGAGGAACAGACGCGCATTATCCCAAACGCCCCTATGGAGAGAATCGAGGAGGGACAGCCAAACGCGATGGAGGGCGCGAACGAGCGGCGATTCCAGCAGGTGCCCTTACAAAAAGAGGAGAGCAGTGATGATAAATTTGAACGCATTGTGCGCGAAATCAAGGCACGACAAAGCGCGAGTGCGACACTTCCCGCGCCTCCAACAGAAGAGAAAAACATAAAAACTCCCCCACCTCCAAGTGAAAAACCCGCTCCAAAACCTAGCGTCGCACCTAAACCAAAACCTACCCCAGCACCTAAGCCTGCGCCAAAACCCACTCAAGCGGATAAAAATAAAAAACAGCCCACCAAAGAGACAACCAAAAAGGCTGGTAGTGCAGCAGAACCATTCAAAAATATCGCAACCGCTCCGCAAAAAAGCGAGAAAAGCGCACTTCCCAAAGGCTACTATGTGCAGGTGGGATCATTTGAGAAATTTTCGCCCACAGGAGCATTTGCCAAGAAGATTGAGGGGCACCATTTTGCCTACAAAACACAACAAGAAAATCTCTCAGGCAAGGACATGATTCGCGTGCTCATCGGCCCTTACGCAAGTCGCGCGGAAGCGAACAACGCGCTTGAGATAATCAAAGAAAAAATCGAGCCAAAATCCTTTGTTAAGCAGGTGCAATAGGCTCAGGATTCTCGCGATTTAGCTTTTTGAGGAGCAAATCGCGCATACGCTTTGCTTTTTTTTTTGCAGGGCTCGCTTGAGGCTTTAGGCGATTCTTTTGCGGGAATCGCCCTCCTTTTTGAGCTTGTTTATCCGTGATGCTTAAGTATTAATCCGCCACAAAAACTTCACACAAACGGGCGCAAAACTGCAAAAAATTAAGCCAAAATTAAAATAATCATTCTTAAAATTGTCCCACATGTGGGTTCTGTGTGCTTCCACTGCACTTGCAATGTGTAAAACCGCTAGAAATCCCGCGCTCAATACCGTTTCGAAGGATCCGCTATGTCTTATCGATTTAAGATCTCTCTCTTTGTATTTGGGCTCTTTAGCGCGCTTTATGCGATGCCTGCGATGTTCCAAAGCGTGGAATCTGAGCAAGCGACACTGTTGCAAAAAGGCGATGAGAGACCCTATTGCCCGAATTGCGGAATGAATTTGGTGAAATTCTTCAAAACAAGCCACGCAGCGCGTCTAAAAAATGGCGAAGTGAGGCAATATTGCAGTCTGCACTGCCTTGTTGATGAGCGCACAGAGGGCTATCTCAAGGATAAAGAGAATCTCATTGAGGCGATTCTCGTCGTAGATACAAAAACGCTAGAGCTTATCAATGCAAAAGAGGCGACCTATGTCATAGGGAGCGATCGCCCCGCAACGATGAGTCGTCAGAGCGAATATGCATTCAAGAATCGCGCCGATGCACAGGAGTTTGTCAAATCTTATGGTGGCGAAATGATGGACTTTGCGAAAGCTTACGCGCTCAAAAAAGCAGAGCATGAGGCGGACAAGGAGATGATTCGCAAAAAGAGAGAAGTCAAACTCTACCCCAAAGCAGAAAAAGCCTACGCGGAATCTTGCGACAAAAAAGCACTCTCCACCCTTCATGTGCATACGATTGCAGAGCTCAAAGCCTATCTCTTGCAACATGAAGTTTGTGGCAAAATCAATGACGAATCCCTTGCACACGCACTAGCGATCTATGTGTGGGAAAAACGCTACATCGGGCACTAGGATTCCTGCACCCATCTTGACCTCACAGATGATTTGCCTCTTTTTAGGGGCAAATCACGTAAAGTAGCCTCCCCAACTATTGACACTTTGGGCTTTTGCGCTCGCCTCTTAAGTTATTAAACACACGGACAAAAGCGAGGAATCACTACGCCAAAGAGGCGATAAGGATTTTTCATTGACAGATCCCGCGCTTTGTCAATATAATTGAACTCTTTTGCAAATTCCACATTTTAGGAAGCATTCATGAAGCTAAATGGCTCTTGTATGGTTATTGAAGCCTTTAAAAATGAAGGCGTGAAGGTGGTTTTTGGCTACCCGGGCGGGGCGATTATGAATGTCTATGATGAGATTTATAAGCAGACGCACTTCAGACATATTCTCACGCGCCATGAGCAAGCCGCAATCCACGCCGCTGATGGCTATGCACGTGCGAGTGGTGAAGTGGGCGTGGCGATCATCACGAGCGGTCCGGGCTTCACCAACGCCATCACGGGAATCGCAACGGCTTATACAGACTCGATTCCCATGGTAATCTTAAGCGGACAAGTCCCAATCACACTCATCGGCACGGACGCGTTTCAGGAGATTGACGCGGTGGGAATCTCGCGCCCCTGCACGAAACATAACTACCTTGTGCGGGATATTAAGGAGCTTCCACGGATCTTAAAAGAGGCATTTTATATCGCACGGAGCGGGCGCCCCGGGCCCGTGCATATCGACCTGCCTAAGGATATTAGCGCGAGCGTAGGGGATTTTATCTATCCGAGCGAAGTGAAGCTCAAAAGCTACAAACCCACCTATCGCGGGAATGCACGTCAAATCAAAAAGGCTGCAAAATCGATTAAAAGTGCAAAAAAGCCGCTTTTATACGTCGGTGGAGGGGCGATTAGCTCAAATGCAGGGAATCTTGTCCGTGAACTTGCGCACAAAACCCGTATCCCCGTCGTCGAGACGCTTATGGCGCGGGGAATCATGGAGCATAACGATGAGCTGCTTTTAGGCATGGTGGGCATGCACGGAAGTTACGCGGCGAATATGGCGATGAGCGAGGCGGATTTGCTGATTTCGCTGGGTGCGCGCTTTGATGACCGCGTGACAGGCAAGCTCAGCGAATTCGCAAAATATGCAGAGATTATCCACATCGACATCGACCCCAGCAGTATTGGGAAGATTGTCCCCGCGACCTACCCGATTGTGGGCGATATTAGCGAGGTGCTAAAGGAGCTTCTGCCCCTGCTTGAGGATGCGGAGGCGGGCTCGACGCAACCCTGGCTTTCGCATTTGGAGCGATACAAAGAGCTTCATCCGCTTGGGTATCGCGATTCAAAGACACTCATCAAACCGCAATGGGTAATCACGCGGATCGGCGAGCTTTTAGGGAATCGCGCAAATATCACAACAGACGTCGGGCAACATCAGATGTGGAGCGCGCAATTTTATCCATTCACGCGCGCGCGACAGCTCATCACCAGCGGCGGGCTCGGGACAATGGGGTATGGATTCCCCGCGGCGATGGGTGTGAAGCTCGCAAGTCCCGATAAAATCTCCATCAATATCACGGGCGATGGCTCGATTCTTATGAATATTCAGGAGCTAATGACCGCGGTGGAGCGCAAGATTCCCGTGATTAACGTGATTTTGAACAACAATTACCTTGGCATGGTGCGCCAGTGGCAGACCTTTTTCTATGACAAACGCTACTCAGAGACCGACCTGAGCGCGCAGCCCGATTTTGTGAAACTCGCGGAATCCTTTGGCGGAATCGGCTTTAGGTGTGAGAGCAAAGCCGAATTTGATACGGCATTGCAAAAGGCTATAAAGGCGAATTGCGTGGCGATGATCGACGTGAAGGTCGATCGTATGGAAAACGTCCTGCCTATGGTGCCAAGTGGCGGGTCGCTCTTTAATATGATGCTTGAGTATGAGGATTAGGCGATGGAGAGCAAACGAATTATATCTGTTACGGTAATTAACGAACACGGCGTGCTTTCGCGCATTTCCGGGCTTTTTGCAGGGCGCGGATACAACATCGAATCGCTCACAGTCGCGCCGATTCCCGACTCTGAGCTCTCGAGGATCACAATTGCCACTTCAGGGGATTCCCGCGTGCTGGAGCAGATTATCAAACAGCTTCACAAGCTAATCCCCGTCCTCACGGTCGTCGAGCACGATGAGATGATCGAAAAAGAGATGGCGATGGTCAAGCTTCCTCTAGAGAGCAACCTCGCGGATCTTGAAGCCCTCGCGCGTGCCTACCACGGGGAGATCGTGAGTGCTACGGATAAGTATGTCATCATCATGGCGATGGATAATCCCACGCGCCTCACCCATTTTCTCGCCGCACTCAAACGCTTCAATCCAAAGGACATCGTCCGTAGCGGTATCGTCGCAATTGAGCGGATTTGACACAAAAAGGAAAACTATGAAGCTCTCTGAAATCATCAATTTTTTAAACCTCTCCTGCCCGATTCCTAGGGATATTGAAATCACGGGAATCCACTCGCTAGAGTGCGCAAATCGCACTGAATTAAGCTTCATAGAGCAGGAGCGATACGCCCAAAATTTAGAGAGCTGCCACGCAGGGGCAGTTTTGGTGCGTGATTCCCACGCTTCACTGCTTCCTGAGGGCGTGATTGCGCTTGTGAGCGAGAATCCCTACCTAGATATGGCGCGCCTCTCAAAGCTCTTTGCCAAGCCACCTTTTGGGCTAAATAACGAACCGCCCGTGATTGCTAAAAGTGCGCAAATCGCGCCCAATGCGACGATTAGTAATGGTGCGAGAATCGGCGAGGGGTGCGTGATTATGGCGGGTGCAGTCATTGGCGAGGGTGTAGAGCTTGGGGAATCGTGCCTCATCTACCCAAACGTCGTCATCTATCGTGATACTAAAATCGGGAATCGTGTCATCATTCACGCAGGTAGCGTGATTGGGAGCGATGGCTTTGGTTATGCACATACCAAAACGGGCGAACATATCAAAATCTATCACAACGGCACCGTCGTCCTCGAAGATGACGTGGAGCTCGGGGCGAATAACTGTATCGATCGGGCGGTTTTTGGGCAGACACGCATTAAGCGCGGAAGCAAGATTGATAACCTCGTGCAAATCGCCCATAATTGCGTGCTAGGCGAGCATTCTATCATCGTCTCTCAGGTCGGATTAGCCGGCTCGACCACCACGGGGCGCAATGTGATTTTTGGCGGGCAAAGTGCGACAAGCGGACATCTGCACGTGGGAGATTTCACGACGATTGCAGCGCGCGGAGGCGTAACAAAAAGCATTCAAGGGGGCAAAACTTACGCAGGATTCCCGCTTATGGAGCATAAAGAGTGGCTAAGAATGCAAGGTGCGCTCAAGGGAATTTTGAAAAAATAGCAAGAATCGCGTGCAAGTAAGAACAGGTAAGAACAAGAACAAGTAAGAATCGGCGCGGGTTTAGGGGCGCAGGATTCTTACCTGCACAAATTTGGAGCGCGCGAGCTTCAAAAATTAATAAAATGGAGCGGCAGAGCCCCTTAGATTCCTCCGATAAAATGGTGTGCCAAATAGAGATACAGAGGCAAGAGTGCGGCAAAAAGTAGCGAGCTAACAAATACGGCGGCGGCGACTTGCTCGGGTTTGCAATCATACAACGCGGCTAGGCTTACATTATTGACCGCCATGGGGACGCAAAGCTGGAGAAAAAGCACTGTTTTTGTAAGAATCGAGAAAGGCAGAAGCGGAATAAGTAAGAGCGAAAGCAACGGCACAAATAGGAGCTTCCCGCCCACGCTCCATGAAAGTAGCGCGGGATTAATCTCTTTGGCACGGATTGCGCACAAATATGTGCCAAGGAGGATTAGCTGGAGCACCAGCGCGGCGTATGCACCCATTTTGAGTGAATGATCAAACGCGCTAGGAATCGCCACCCCACCCATGCTCCACAAAAGCGCGAAAATCGCCGCCCAGATAATGGGGAGCTTCACGATATTAAGGAGCGATTCCTTGAGGGAAAATTGCCCGCGTGAATAGAAATAGACCCCGATAATATAGACAAAAAAGGTATTTGCAATCGCAATGAGGCTCGCATGATAGAGTGCCTCTTCGCCATAGATCGCAAGCACGATCGGGAGCCCGATATTGCCCGTGTTGCCGACGGTAGCATTCATGCTTAAAAGCGAGCGATCTCTTGGGTCACTAAAGCTCAGATAGCCAAAAAACAGCACGATTCCTAGAGCCAAAAACGTGAGTGCCAGATAAGAGAGCGGAAGTGTAAGCGAGGAGTAATCAAAGGGCTTGCGCGTGAGCCCCCAAATCGTCAAAAACGGCTGCAACAAATAGATAGATACGATGGTGAGCGTGCGCTCGTGCAGCTGTGCGCCAAAGATCTGCTTCGCGCCAAATCCAAGCAACACGAAAACATAGATCGCCACAATCGCCATGAGGGCTTGTGCCATGAGATTCCTAGAAGTTTTGTGTGGATTATAGCAACTATTTTAGGGGCGATACTAAAACGGGGCATGTGTTATAATTTGCGCCACTTCTAAAGCTTAGAATTAAGGAAACATCATCAAAACAGAGTATTTGTTCATCACGGCTAGCGCGATTCTTATCTTTTTGGGGATGGCGACTATTTTGGGAGATTTGGGGCTTGTAGGTCGCTATGGGACGAGCTTTGCAGAGTTTAATCTCCGATATTTCGGCGCGCTCTCCTACCTCTACCCCTTCGCGCTCCTCTATCCGCTCTATCACCTCTATCATGAGCAGAGCCTCACGCTACGGCGAATCGAGCTTGTGCTCTCTTTTATGTTGCTTTTTTTCTGCCTATTGCTTATGCAGGCTCTAATCTTTAAAATCCCCTTTGATGGCATGATTGGACGGGCGATTATAAGGCTTCTCTACCCGCTTATCGGAATGTTTGGAATCTGGCTCATCATCGCCACAGGAATCTTCTTGGCAGGTTTGATGTTCTTTAATCAAAGTATTGAGGGAATCCTCGCGCATTTTAGGGGGCTCTATCTAAAAATGGCTCGATTCCTCGCCGCATTTTGGCAGACAAACGGGGAATCTAGCGAAGAATCGCCCAAAAGTCAGGACTTGCAAAAAGCACCCGAGCAAAAACAAGATAAGAAACTAGGGGACGAAAAATTAGAGGAATCAGAGCCACTAAACGATGCTCCCCTAATTAACGAAGCCACAGAGGAATCTGCCCCTCTAGCACGAGAGCCACAAAAAGAGAGTATTACGCAAGATACCGCTATTGAGGCTTCCACGAGCCACTGCGTAGAGCTGCATTCCATGGAGATTCCCATGCAATTTGAAGAGGAAGATAATTACGCAAAACTTGTGCGCCTCATCAAAAAACCCAAAACCACAGAACTTACTCCAAGCACTAGCTTCCAAATCACTCAGGAATCCGCACTAAAATCCCACACACATTCCCTGCCAAATAATGCACAAGAGCGCAAGAGCGAGCTTGTGAATAAAGAGGATTTAGCTTCAAGCGTTTCCCCCACATCTCCCGATTTTAAGGAAGCTACGCACGATACCCTTTCTGATTCCCTTTTAGAGAATACCTCGCACACTTTTACTCAGGGAATTCCCTCTAAAACGCACGATTCCCAGCCAAAAGCACCACTTTATACCACTTCTCGCACCGCCACGCTGAATGAAGCCAAAAATCCCGCCCAAAATGCGCAAAAAGCGAGCGATTCCCCCGTGATCATCAAAGAGCTTGAGGAGAATATCGCACTTTTAAGCACACTTGATTTTGGGGAATCGAGCAAGCCAAAGGGTTTCAAGCTCCCGCATTTGGACTTTTTGCAAAAGCCAAGTGGGCAGCACGTCGAGATTGACGAAGATGAGATTGATCGTAAAATCCAAGATCTGCTCGGCAAGCTTAAGATGTTCAAAATCGAGGGCGATATCGCGCGCACCTACTCAGGTCCGATTGTGACGACGTTTGAATTCCGCCCCGCACCAAGCGTGAAGGTCTCGCGGATTCTTACGCTTGAAGATGATTTGGCGATGGCACTAAAAGCCAAAACCATACGCATTCAAGCCCCCGTGCCCGGCAAAGATGTCGTAGGAATCGAGATACCCAACAAGGACGTCGAGACTATCTACCTGCGCGAGATTTTGGAGAGTGAGCTTTTTTTAAAATCAAGCTCGCCCCTCACGCTCGCGCTGGGTAAAGACATCGTGGGCAAGCCCTTCATCACGGATCTTAAAAAGCTCCCGCACCTCCTCATCGCCGGCACAACGGGTAGTGGCAAAAGTGTCGGAATCAACGCCATGATCCTCTCGCTTTTGTATAAAAATTCTCCCGATGATTTGAAGCTCATCATGATTGACCCCAAAATGCTTGAATTTTCCATTTACAACGACATTCCACACCTCCTAACGCCCGTGATTACGCAGCCCAAAAAAGCCATCACCGCGCTAGGAAATACCGTCGCGGAGATGGAGCGGCGTTATGAGGCGATGAGCAAAGCTAAGACGAAAAATATCGAAAACTATAACGACAAAGCGCGCAAAGAGGGCTTCGCTCCCTTCCCCTACATCGTCGTGATTATCGATGAGCTGGCGGATTTGATGATGACGGGGGGCAAAGATGTGGAGTATTCCATCGCGCGCCTAGCCCAGATGGCGCGAGCCAGCGGAATCCACCTCATCGTCGCGACCCAACGTCCGAGCGTGGATATTGTGACGGGATTAATAAAAGCGAATTTGCCCTCAAGAATCAGCTACAAAGTGGGGCAGAAAATCGACTCTAAGGTCATTTTGGACTCCTTTGGCGCAGAATCGCTCCTAGGTCGCGGCGATATGCTCTTCACGCCTCCGGGCGGGGGAGGAATCGTGCGCTTGCATGCGCCATGGAGTAGCGAAACAGAGATTGAAAAAATCGTCGAATACCTAAAGTCTCAGCGCGTCGCAGAGTATGATGAGAGCTTTTTGGGCGATGATGAGGAAGGGTTTGTAAAAGCGGGTAGCAGCAGCGAGGAGAGTGGCGATGAGCTCTATGAAGAGGCGAAGCGAATTATTTTGAGTGACAAAAAGACCTCCATTAGCTATATTCAGAGGCGGCTTAGTATCGGCTATAACAAAGCGGCGAATATCATTGATGAGATGGAGAAGCGCGGATTCCTATCGCCACCAAACAGTAAAGGGAATCGAGATATCATCGGCACTTGAGGCACAAGCGTGTGTGGTTTTGTGGTAAAATCTCTTTCTTTTGCAAGAGGAATCCCGCAAAAACAAGGAGAAACGCATGAAGAAGCAGGCAAGCTCGCTAAAATCCGCGAAGCGTTACCTCTTCTTTTGTGTCGGCGAGGAACGCTTTGGAATCGAGATTTTATGGGTGGTGGAGATGGTTCCCCTCTCCGATACGATTCCCCTGCCCAAAGCACCAAATTTCATCTTAGGTATGATGAATTTGCGTGGGAGGAATATCCCCATCGTGGATCTTAGCAAACGACTAGGAATCCCAAAAAGAGCTACAAATCCTTTTGAAGTAGTGATTCTTGTGCGATTTAATGAGATTGAGGTGGGATTCCTTGTTGATGAAGTCGATGAGGTTGGGAGTGAAAAAGACGAACTATTATCGGCGCAAAAGCTTGATTCCCTTGAGGAATCCTACGCAGAAAATATCATCAAAGAGCGACATCAGCAGGCAGTCGTCATTCTAAAGCCTGAAGTGTTGCTTAAAAATCTTATCTTGTCATAAATTAAAGGGGTGCATATCATGAGAGAGATGACACTAGGGGTGAAAATCCGACTAGGCTTTGGTCTTATTCTAGTAATTGCAATTTTGCTCGGAGCGATGGGAATCCACAACATGGAGAGTGCCGAAGATGTCGCAGATGAGCTTGCTAGCATTCAAGTCCCTAGGGCGAATCTTTCAGCAAAGATTCTTGCAGATATTAACGCCCTGCGCTATCACATGCGGGCTTTTGTCTTGATTGATGATCCTGTAGAGCTTAAAAAAGCCAAAGAGCAATTTACCGCACTGCGTGCAACACTAGTGGAGATAAAGACCCTCGGGACACAGCAAAAAATTAACGACCTCATCGAGAAAGAGGCTCTAATCTCTGAGGCACTTAAGGAGCTAGTCGCCGCGACCCAGCGACTTGAGACGATCGCACAAAAGCGACAAGACGCAGATCGCGCAATCGGCGAGAGCGGAATCGTGCTTGCCGAAAATCTCGATGCTTACATCACTACGCAGCTGCAAAATCTCCGCAATGAGACTAATAACAAATCCACAAAAACAACACACCTTCAATCAAGAGTGCAGAAAATCAGTAGCATATTCTCAATCCTAAATTATGTCTCTAATGCCCGAATTTTGGGTCAGCGCGCGCAGGTATTGCGCGACTCGGATATGCTAAACACTGCGATTACGCAATTTAGCTCGGTCTATCCGCTCATTGATTCCATCAAACGAGCGACTACCAAGGGCGAGAACATGCGAAAGCTCGAAAAAGTCGAAGGGGCGGTGCATCAATACGAACGCATTATGGGGGATTTTATTACCTTTAATCGAGAGATTGCGACTGAACAAGCAGCATTAGTGAGTGCCTCTGCAGAAGTGATGAAACTCGCTGCAAGTATCGCAAATACCGCTTTACAAAGCACAACTCATCTAAGCAATCACACGGCAGATTCCCTTGCGAATGCTTCTTTTACGATGCTCCTTGGGCTTATTGTCGCGCTTGTTATCGGGCTAGTTTCAAGCTTTTACATCATTCGCGGTATTACTCGTCCGCTCACAGAGGCAGTGTATACCATCACAGAGGCGAATGCACAAGTGCTCAGTGCCTCAAATCAGATCGCCGATTCCTCTACATTGCTCGCAGAAGGGTCAAATGAACAAGCCAGCTCAGTGCAGCAGATAAGCGCGACGATTGAGGAGAGCACCGTCATCAACAACCAAAATGCCGAAAATGGACGCGAAGCAGATACGCTTGCTAAAGCGGCTAATTATTCCGCTAAGCAGGGCAATGAAAAGGTGCAGCAGCTCATGGACGCAATGGGCAGAATCACAGAAGCAAGTCAAAAGATTGCCAAAATTATTAAGACTATTGATGAGATTGCATTCCAGACCAACCTGCTCGCGCTCAATGCCGCAGTCGAAGCGGCGCGGGCAGGCGAACATGGGCTGGGATTCGCCGTGGTCGCCGATGAGGTTAAGAATCTCGCTCAAAGAAGCGCGGAAGCAGCTAAAGAGACTGCAGCGATCATCGAAAATGCGATTGAGGAGATCAAAAATGGTAGCCAAATTGCCCGCGATACAAATGATAGCTTCACGGAAATTTTAGAAAATGTCCAAAAAACCTCCGAACTTATCGGCGAAATTTCAGTCTCCATTAGAGAGCAGGCTGAGGGCATGAACCAAGTCGCCTCGGCGATGGGACAAGTAGATAGTGTAACGCAACAAAATGCCGCGAGCTCGGAGCAAGCAGCTGCTGCGGCTGAAGAGCTCAATGCTCAAGCCCTATCGATGATGCAGAGCACGCAAAACATTGCACGACTTGTAGGGTTGGATGTTACCTCTCTTTTAGGCGAGGAGGGCACAACTTCACGCATGAGTGTAAAAGAGAAAGCATTGCGATACCTACCCAAGCAGATTTCCTATAAAAAGCGCGAGGATCGATACAGCCTTGCAGCAAAAGAACATCGCTCAAAAGAGGAAGAGATTTTCCCGCTCAATGCTAATGACTTAAAAGAGTTTTAGTCTGCTAAAATAGCCCATTTTAAGCCTAATTTTGGAGTAAATTTATGAAAGAAGCACAATACATTTGGATGGATGGGAATCTAATTCCTTGGCAAGAGGCGAAGATCCACGTCCTATCGCACACGTTGCACTATGGGAATGGCGTATTTGAGGGAACTCGCGCCTACAAAACCGACAAAGGTTTGGCGATTTTCCGCCTGCAAGATCACACCAAACGCCTGTTAAATTCCGCGAAAATCGTCGCTATTGACTGCCCTTACACACAAGAGCAACTTGAGCGCGCACAAATTGAATTGCTCAAAAACAACACCTTTGGGGGCAACGTCTATCTGCGTCCGATTGTTTTCCTTGGCTATGGAGCTATGGGCGTGTATCACAAACAAGCCCCCGTCAATGTCGCGATTGCCGCATGGGAATGGGGTGCGTATCTTGGTGATGAGGGCTTGGAGCGGGGAATCCGCGTCAAAACCTCCTCTTTTGTGCGCAACTCCGTGAAATCAAACTTCGGCAAAGCCAAAGCAAGCGCAAATTACCTCAACTCGCAAATGGCAAAATACGAGGCAGTGTCGTGCGGCTTTGAAGAGGCGTTGCTCCTTGATGACAACGGCTTCATCGCCGAAGGAAGCGGCGAGTGCTTCTTCATCGTGCGCGAGGGCAAGCTCATCACTCCTCCGCACGATAATTCGCTCGAATCCATCACGCAGGCTACCATCATCGAAATTGCTGGGAATCTCGGCTATGAAGTGATTGAGCGACGCATTACGCGCGATGAGGTCTATGCCGCTGATGAGGCGTTTTTCACTGGCACCGCCGCGGAGGTTACGCCCATTCGCGAGCTTGATTTTCGCGTCATCGGAGAGGGTAAGCGAGGCAAAATCACGCACAAGCTTCAGGAAGCCTATTTTGATGTCGTCTACGGCAGGAATCCCGCCTTTAGTAAATACCTCACCTACGTAAAATAAGGAGTAGCTATGCCTATTGATTTAAATGAGCACCTAAGAAAGAAAAATGCCCAACAGCAAGGCGAGAGTGGCGATTCCCAGGAATCGACTAGGAATCAGCGCAGAAACACTAACGGAGGCGGGAATCTCCCCCCTATGCAAACGCCGGAGTTTCTTAAAGGTAAAAAGGCGGGATTTTTCTACGCACTCATTGTTGCATTCGTGCTCATCGTGATTGCAAGACCCTTTATGATTATCAACTCGGGTGAAGTGGGGATCAAAGTTACGGCGGGTAAGTTTGATAATATCCCCCTCCAGCCGGGTTTGCACTTCTTTATCCCCGTGCTTCAGAAAATCATTGTCGTCGATACGAAGGTGCGGATTATCAACTTCTCCAGCACGGAAGATATGGGGATTCGCGGGCGCAATGAGGGAATCCTCTCTAATGAGGCGATTTCCGTGCTTGATGCGCGCGGGCTCCCCGTCTCCATCGAGATTACCGTCCAGTATAAGCTAAACCCGCTTGGCGCACCTCAAACCATCGCGACATGGGGGCTCACGTGGGAGCAGAAGATCATCAACCCCGTCGTGCGTGATGTGGTGCGAAACGTCGTGGGGCGATTCCCCGCCGAGGAGCTGCCTACGCGCCGAAATGAGATTGCGGATATGATTGATTCCCTCATTCGCGAAAACGTCGATAAGCTCGATAATATGCCCGTGCAGCTTAGCTCCATTCAGCTGCGTGAAATCGTCCTACCACCAAAGATTAAAGAGCAGATCGAGCGCGTGCAGGTGGCGCGTCAAGAAGCAGAACGCGTGAGGTATGAGGTCGATCGGGCGCGTCAGGAGGCGGAAAAGCAGGTCGCGCTCGCTAAAGGTGAGGCTGATGCGAAACGCATTAACGCACAAGGGGTGGCTGATGCGACGATTATTGAGGCGCAGGCGCAATCTAAAGCGAATAAAGCCATTGCCGAGAGCCTGAATTCGCGTCTCTTGGAGCTTCGTCAAATCGAGGTGCAGGGTAAATTCAACGAGGCACTTAAAAGCAATCAAGACGCCAAAATATTCCTAACCCCCGGGGGCTCGACACCGAATTTGTGGCTTGACACCAAAGATCGCCAACGCTCCTCTGTAAAAGAGTAGTGGCGTGAATAGCGCAATTAGCTGGGGAAAGCTCGGGGGACTGCTCCCCGCGGTGGTGCAGGATTCCCGCAGTGGCGAACTTTTGATGCTCGCATATATGAATAAAGAGGCTCTAGAGCTCACTCAAAGCACGAGAATCGCCCACTATTTCTCGCGCTCAAAGCAGAGAATCTGGAAAAAGGGCGAGAGCAGCGGACATCTGCAACACGTAAAGGAGATTTTCATCGATTGCGATGGCGATACGATTTTGCTTAAGGTCGAGCAGGTTGGCGTCGCGTGCCACACAGGGAATCGGAGCTGCTTTTTTACCTCCGTGCCCTTTAGGGATAGCGCGAATTCTCCCGTGAGGGAATCTGCGCCTACAGTCGATACAAGCGTGCTTTATAATATCGCCGATTCGCTCTATGAGGAGCTTTTAGGGCGCAAGAGTGCCGATGTGAAGAGCTCCTACACCGCGCAGCTCTTTCATAAGGGCGAGAATACGATTGGGAAAAAGATTGTCGAGGAGGCGACGGAGCTTAGCTTCGCGCTTAAGGATAAAAGCGGGCATGAGATTATTATGAAGCCACCGACCCGCTCTATCGCGCGCTTGAGGAGCTTGCGTTTAGAGGAATCGCGCCGTATAGGGTGCGACAAGAGCTTCTTCGTCGCCGTGGCATGAGCGGTATTACAGAGAAGAGCGCACGCAAGGATTGAGAGGGAATCATGGAGCACTTTAGCGAATATTTCAATCTCTTTACCCCCTATATTGAGCGACTCGAGCTGTTTCAAATCGCGATTCTTGGATTTATCCTGTTGCTTTTTGTGCTACTTTTTGTGCTAGGAATGCTGTTGCGAGATAAGGGGGGAATCGCAATGCTCCTGCCTATAGCCTGCTCTTTGCTTCTTTTGAGCTTTGCGCCCTTTTTGATTGAGCTTGCGATGACGCGAGTATTTTTCCCTATAAAACTTGAGCTTAAGACAAACCAAAGGCTTGCTTTTTCGGATTCTTACTTTGTCGATGGGACGATTACTAACCTCAGCAAACGCCCTATCAAAAGCTGCATTCTGACCATCACGCTCGCTCGCGGGGAAAATAATCCGCTAAAAAAGCTTCAATCTCGCCTCAAACCCGCAATCGTGCGCAAAGAGCTCATCAATAAAAAGCTCGCCCTACATGAAAGTGTGCCCTTTCAATACATCATCGACAAGCCAGCCATAGAGGGAAATATCCACTCCCACATCAGTGCCGCGTGCTATTAGGCGCGTTGGTCTGATTCCTGCGTAACGCCAAGACAGGGAATCGCCCGAGTATCTAAAGCGAGACTAGAGGATAACTGCCCCCCCCCCCCCCGATTCCTACATTATTCATCTGAACATAATCGGGTGCTTGCATAACAAGTTTTCGCGAGGGTTCGCTAATGTAATATCCTTGAGAATAATCCACACCAAAGCCTTTAATCATCTCAAAGACCTCTTTACTATGAACAAACTCTGCGACCGTCTTAATCCCTAGCCGTTTGCTAAATTCCACAATTGTCTGGGCGATGATTTGCGAATTGCGATCGGAATCGGAGTTTTTAATAATCGACGCATCAATCTTAATCACATCGACATTGAGGCGAAGAATATGGGCGAAATTCGAATACCCACTTCCAAAATCATCAATCGCGATCGAACAGCCAAGCCGCTTCATGCGCTGGATAAAATCATCAACAATTTCGTAGTTATCAATTCCCTCCGATTCCAAGATCTCAAAGAATATCCGATTCGCCACGCCATGACGCTGCACTTCGGAGGTAATGTATTCGACGGTATCGGAATTTAGAATATCATCAATGGAGACATTAATGGAAAATTCGCAATCCAAATCCTTAAATGTCCTGCACGCATCAGCGACGATTGCACGCGTAATACGATGATAGAGACGCGCTTTTTTTGATATATCAATAAAAAAGGGCGGATAAACCTTGCCATCTTCGCCGATGAGCCGCGCAAGGCATTCAAATTTATAAATCTTGCGCGTTTGATTATCAAACACCGGCTGAAAATAACAGACGATACGATGCTCATTGAGGGCATTTTTCAGCATACGAATCCAGCGGAAATTCTCCTCATACTCTTTCATCACCTTCATCGTATCATTATAGATTAGGTAGGGTTTATTGCGCTTTTTGGCGAGTTTAAGTGCAATATCCGCACGGGTAAGGACGGAATCACTATCGCCATAGCACATTCCCGCAGAGATTTGAATATGGATCTCCTGCTCTTTTAAGAATATTAGATGAGAATCAACCTCGCGGTGGATTCTCGCACTTAAGCTTTCTAGATCCTCGCTACTAGGGCATTTAGGATCAAGTAGCGCGTATTCATCGGCTTGAAGCTTGTAGAGCTTGAAACGACTTTGGACGTTATAGTTTAGCAGTCGCTTGGCAATCTCCTTTAAGACAAAATCACCTACCTCCGTGCCATAAAAGTCATTGACTTCTTTGAAAGAATCGATATTAAGAAGGATTAAAAAGGGCGAAGAAGCGAGCTTCAAATCCTCCAAAAGACGCGTGCGATTGGGCAAAGAGGTGAGCTTATCGACATAGAGCTGCTCTTCTAGGAGGCGATTTTTCTGCTGAATTACCTGCATGTTATGCTTGAGTTCGCGATTAAGCTCCTCAAGCTTTGCGCGCGAATGCTCAAGCTCCTCTTTGAACCATTTCTTATCCGTTACGTCAATCATATTGACAACCGCGACAAAACGCCCCTGAAACTCAACAGAATTAACGCTAATATCTACGTATCGCACCTTGCCCGCTTTGGTCTTGACACGTGTCTCTAAATAGCGTCTTGTAGTGCAACCGATACATTCAAGCGATGAGCCGATCTCTTCAAAAATCTCAGAGCACGCCCCCTGCACAATCTTTAGAAGCGAACCCGCCAAAAGCTCACTCTTTGAATACCCTATGATCGACTCGAGGGATTTATTCGCATAGATGATTTCATTCTCACTCAAAAGACAGATTCCCACGGGAGAATTGTCTGCGACAATGTTAATAAGCGTATCTTTCTCTTGGATATCCTTCTGCGCGCGAGTGTAATGAATGCCTGAGAGAGCCCTTTTGATTGTCTTAACTAAGGTTCTATCGTTGACAGGCTTTAGGATATAGCCATCGATTCCTATCTGGATTGCCTTAGCAAGGAGATCTGAATCATCGTGCGCAGTGATAATGATAATCGGCGTGTTGGGATTAAGCTCCTTAATCTTCTTGCTCATCGCCAACCCATCAAGCTCGGGCATAACGACATCAGTCATGACAAAATCAGGAGAGTGCTGCTTGAATGCTTCTAGACCCTCTTTGCCATTTTTTGCCAAATAGACTTCTTGAAATCGACGGCGCAAAAAAGTAGCAAATATCTCTAAAACCTCTAGTTCATCCTCGACAAGAAGCACTCGGAAGGATTTGAAAAAATCCTGTTCTGTCCCATTTTTTATCATTGCTTGTAGATCCTAACTCATAAAATAGATAGCCCAAACAAAGCTTGCCATGCTTTTCAAGCTCATTGCACGCTATAAAACGTATCAAAAAGCCTTTCGCACTTAGAAATATTGGCATTGTATAGCAGGAAGACTGTAATTTTGCAAAAATTATAAAAAAATCATATATTGATCATAAAACAAATCCGCAAAGCTCTAAATAACTATCTGCCTTTTTGGAGTTCAATGGCAGCTTTGATGGCATTTTGATAGCTCTGCGTGCGAAGATTCGCCCCCTTGTAGGCAATATCAAAAGCCGTCCCATGATCGACAGAAGTGCGTATTATGGGGAGTCCTAGCGAGATATTAACACTCTCTTCAAAATGAAGAAGCTTTAGCGCGATAAGCCCTTGATCGTGATAAAGAGCCACATAATAGCGAAACCGCTCCCTAAAATGGGGCAAAAACGCCACATCAGGGACGAGCGGACCAAAAAATACCTCTTTTTTAAGCTTCTGATTGACCTCGCTTAACGCCGCCTCAATCTCGCGCTCCTCATTGCCTAAAACCCCTCCATCACCCGCGTGAGGATTAAGCCCCAGCACACCGCACGACTCCATGTGGGGAATCGCCGCATAAAGGCGCAACAAAAAACGGGCGATTCCCGCCTTGGTGATAAGAGCGGGCACGCGAGCAAGCGGAACATGGTCGCTATAAAGCGCCACATAAAGCGAAGGACAACCTAGCATCATAATCGCCTCATCTTGAAAAAGATCGCGCAACGCCTCAGTGTGCCCTACGTAAGGGATTCCCGCGAGATTCCATGCCTTTTTGTGGATAGGGAGCGTGATGAGTGCGTCGACTTCTTTGCGCTTGCTCGCCCTGATTCCCGCCAGAAAGCTCTCATACGAATAACGCCCCGCCTCTTTGGTGATCATTCCCGGATTTATAGGGGAATCTAGCCCAAGCGGAGCAATCTCAAAATCCCTAGGAATCGCCACTCCTAAACGCCGCGCCGCTTCGCCTAAAAGCGCGCTATCCACGCCATAAACAATCTCCGCCTCTTTGGCTACTTCTCTATGCGCGCGCAGGGCAAGCTCAAGCCCGATTCCATTAGGATCGCCGATGGAGACAAAAAGGCGCAACGCCTAATCCCTAAGGAGTGCCAGCATGTCCAAAACCGCCCGCTCAAGCCCGAGGAGAATCGAACGCGCCATGATGCTATGCCCGATATTAAGCTCGCTAATCTCGGGAATCCTAGCCACTTCCGCGACATTTTGGTAATTTAGCCCATGTCCTGCAGCCACCGCAAGCCCTAGTGAATGAGCCTTTTTCGCCGCCTCTTTTAGAAGCAGGAGCGATTCCTCACATCGCATTTTTAGGCTCGCTCGATCCAAAGCAAGCGACTCAATGGCGTTGGGCGTGCGCGGAAGATTGGTGCAGTGCATGAGATGGAGATTCGCATACTGCCCTGTGTGGAGCTCCACCATATCCGCTCCGAGCTCCTTAGATAGGTCAATAGAGGCTAAATCCGCGTCGATAAAAAGTGACACGGCAATTTCGCTCTCCTTAAATTGCTCGATTCTTGACTTCAAAATCTCATATCGCTCCATCAAATCAAGCCCCCCCTCAGTCGTCACCTCCTCGCGCTTCTCGGGCACAAGCGTAACACGATGAGGGCGCAAATCGCACAGCAAATCAACAATCTGCTTATCCGTCGAACACTCGACATTCACGGGCAAAAACGAAGACTCGATGATGCGCTCCACATCAAATTCATGAATATGTCGCCTATCTTCGCGCAGATGAAGTGTTACTTGCGCTACACCCGCGTGCTTAATAATCGCTAATGCCTCAAGCGGATCGGGCTCGTTGATTTTGCGCACCTCACGAAGTGTGGCGATGTGATCGATATTGATTCCTAAAAGCATTTCTTCTCCTTAAATGGACATGTGTCCGCTTAATTTTATAGCAAAAATGGCTAAAGCCCGCTTCGAGATTTGCTTAGCGATGACGAAACGAGAGTGCCTCAAGGATATGAGCGCGCTCAATATTCGGGGAATCCTCTAGATCGGCGATGGTGCGAGCGATTCTTCGCACTTTATCCTCTGCGCGCTTTGAAAGTCCAAAACGCCGCACCGCCTCAATCATGAGCTCTTTAAGCGATTCACTCAAAGGGCAAAACCGCTCTAGCTCCTCGCCACTTAGTCGCGCATTAAAATTTCTCTGAGCGCGTGCTTTTTGTGCTTCAAATGCCTGCAAAACACGCGCGTGTAGCTCCTTTGAGCTTATGCTTGAATATTCTTGCGAATGCTCCTGCGCACTACTCTCCTGCATCGCGACAAAGAGATCGATACGATCCAAAAACGGCTCAGAGAGATGCGATTTGTAACGTTTAATCTCCACTTCGTTGCAGCGACACTCTTTGTAAGGATTGAGCAGATTCCCGCACGGGCAGGGATTTTGCGCAGCGACAAGCAAAAACGAGCTCTCAAACTCCACTTTAGCCTGCGCGCGCGAGACGACAAAAGTGTGATTTTCCAAAGGCTCTCTCAACGCCTCAAGCAAGGGCTTGGGAAAATGGGGCAGCTCATCAAGGAACAAAATCCCGCCGTGCGCTAGGGCAATCTCGCCGGGTTTTGCCTCGCCGTTTGGAGCGAGCGAGCCCAAAATCGCCGCCTTGGTCGAGGTAGCGTGAGGTGCGCGCATGTTGCGTAGAGCCTCATATCTAAGCTCACCTTGCTCAAATAGCTGTGCTTTGGCGCTTTTTAAAATCTCCTCTTGGCTAAGCGGAGGCAAAATATAGCGCAGACGCTTAGCAATCATGCTTTTTCCTAGCCCCGGACTCCCCTCTAGGAGAATATTATGAAACCCCGTAGCGGCAATCAAGGCGGCGCGTTTGGCAATCTCCTGCCCTTTCACATCGGCAAAATCAAGCTCAAATGAGGAATCGTAATAGTAGGAATCGCCCGCAATCACAAGCGAGCTAAAAGGAAAATCTGCAGGCGTTTTTTGGATATTTTCGGCACTTTTGATTGCCTTGATTCCCTCACTTAGCGAGGCGATGAAGTGCAATTTCAGGAGCGGAATATTGCGATAGAGCGACTCATTTTCCTTTGGGAGCAAAATATCGCCCTCATACCCCTGCTCGGCGAGCGAAAGAAGAATTGGGTAGATATTGCGATTATCTTTTAGCTTGCCCTCTAATCCGAGCTCGCCTAGCGCAAACCACTCTTGCTGTGCCCCTTCCCTAGAGAGCTCCTCTTGATGGAGCGCAATCAAAAGCGCAATGGGAAAGTCAAAATGGCTGCCGTATTTGGGCAAATCTGAGGGGGCAAGATTAATGACAATCTTTAGCGGAGGGAAAGTAAAACCAATCGCACAAAGCGCGGATTGCGAGCGATGGCGTGCCTCTTGAATGGAGGCTTGCGCCATGCCTGTAATCGTGAATGAGGACAACCCTTTATTAAACGCCACCTCTAGCTCGACACGCCTTGCGTCAAGCCCGATGAGCGTGGCAGAATAGATTGAATGTAGCCTCATTTATTTGGGCGAGGGTCGTTTGCGCTTTTTGAGCTTGAGCTCTTTTTCAAACTTTTTGCGCTTCAAAAGGGAAAGCTTGTCAATAAAAAGCACGCCATTTAGATGGTCGTTCTCATGCTGAAGCGCCACAGCCAAATAGCCGTGTGCCTCAAGCTCATGGCGATTCCCAAAGCGATCCTGATAGCTAAGCTTCACATATTCAGAGCGCGCCACCTCTTCGTAAAATTCCGGGACACTAAGGCACCCCTCATTAAAAATAATCTCGCCCTCTTTGCTTAGGAATTCGGGATTAATCACCTCCAGGAGATCCTCTTTATTTTGCTCGCCCTCTTCGTTAGGAAGATTTACGATCAGCACTCGTATCGGATTCCCCACTTGCACCGCAGCTAGACCTACACCCTTTTTCTCTAACATCGTCTCATACATCTCATCAAGGAAACGATGAAGCGACTCATCGAAATGCTCTACGGGCAGGGAGCATTTTTTAAGCAATGGATTAGGATAAGTAATCACAGGTAACATACGTGCTATCTACTCCTCATCTTCGAGACATACAGAGAAAGAAATCTCCGACAAATTCGCCGATTCCATCGCGTTGAGCGCGAGATTTAACGTCTCTTCCGCGCTCCGAGCGGGGAGGATTTTGGCGATTCCGATGACGATTCCCAAATTCACTTCACTATCACCGATAAAAACGCTCGTGCTCTGAGTGAGCTCCACCAATCGTTCGCACGCCTTTTTGGAGCTAGGAAGGTCGGAGTGCTTCAGCATTAACGCAAACGTGCCATTCCCATAATAAGCGATAATATCGCTTCGGCGTGAAGTTTTTAAAATGAGGCGCGAAATCGTGCGTGTAATTATAAGCAACGTCTTCTCGCTCGAAAATTTGCGAATCTTGCTATCGGGCAGTCGAGCGAGTAGCACCGTCGAGGAGTGCCCAAATTGATCCATAATTTTCGCCTCTTTGTCAATCTGTGAGAGGAGATAACGACGATTGTAGATACCAAACTGGGAATCAAAAATCGTCTCGCTGTCGATACTATTGACGATTCTCGCACTGTCTTGATAAAACTCCTTGAGCTGGAGCGTCTGCTTTTGCGTAATCGCGTTGAGCTTCTCAATCTCCTGCTGAAAAAGGCTGAGGATATTTTGAAACACCAAAGCATTCTCCGCCTTTTGCACATCGCCCAGCCGCTTTTGGACGATATTTTGGAACAAATTGAGATTTTTATAGAGCACCGCGACGTGCTGGAGAATGTTTTTCATATTCTTAAAGCTATCTTTAATACGCTTCTCAAAGTCGATCCGTCGCTCATCATCACTATTGTTCTCAAGGTCGAGAATGTTTAGCGTGCTCTTTTTGAAGGCTTCGGGCTTCTCATCAAGCAATCGCTCAAAACAGAGCTGGAAATTATCGGGAATCGGCGGGATATTATCGCGCACGAGGGCTTTTAGCACCTCATTGGCAAACGACTCAAGCGTATCTCCCTCCGCGTGATTGCTAGAGGCGGATTTCAGTGGCTCTTCGGGCACAGCAAAATCCTCGCTACTATACTCCGCCGCGCTAGGACGCGCAGGAGCAGGGGTTTCAAATGAAAAATCATCAGAGAGAAGCTTCCCCAACGAGGAATCGCTCGCACTCGGCTTTGTTTTAAAACCCTCATCTTTGTGAAGATGCACCATATTCCGCTCCGATTCCTTAAACTATTTGAGACTTTTTTTCATCACGCTATCGATGAGACCATACTCTTTCGCCTCCTGCGCACTCATAAAAAAGTCCCTATCCGTATCCTTGGCAATTTTCTCAATACCCTGCCCCGTATTCTCCGCAAGAATCGTATTTAGAATGCTTTTTAGGCGCAAAATCTCTTGGGCTTGGATCTCAATATCCGTCGCCTGCCCTTTTGCACCGCCTAGCGGCTGATGGATCATAATACGACTATTGGGCAGAGAATATCGCTTCCCTTTGGCTCCGCAACTAAGCAAAAACGCGCCCATACTTGCCGCTTGACCGATACAAATCGTGCAAATGTCAGGTTTCACGTAATTCATTGTATCATAGATACTCATACCGCTTGTAATCACGCCCCCTGGGGAGTTAATGTAGAGATAAATATCCTTATCAGGATCTTCGGCTTCCAAAAAAAGCAGCTGCGCGACGATTGAGGAAGCGATCGCATCATCGATTTCGCCACTTAACATAATAATGCGATCCTTAAGCAGGCGCGAATAAATATCATAGCTTCGCTCGCCTCGACCCGTCCGCTCAATAACATAAGGTATATACATCATCTAGCCTTTGAGCCGCTTATCAAGCAGATGGGTAAGGAGCTTATCCTCAAGCATCGCCATACGCACGGCAGGAATGAGATTGTTTTTCTGATAA
Source organism: Wolinella sp. (assembly GCA_052173415.1). Lineage (GTDB taxonomy): Bacteria > Campylobacterota > Campylobacteria > Campylobacterales > Helicobacteraceae > Wolinella. The sequence goes on from JBQMYQ010000004.1 coordinate 22,975, forward strand.
TACTCAAGCATATTCTTAGGATCTCGCCCCATCGACATAGACTCATAATAGATCGTCTGCATAAGCTCATCGTCGCTCACGCCGATTCCCTCCGCTTTGGCGAGCGTATCAATAATAAACGTAGCTTTTACGCTTCTTGCCGCACTCTCTCGGTGCTCCTCGCGCTTGGCTTTGAGCGCCTCTTGGTCGTTACGAAGCGCCTCAACCTCCTCTTTGCTAAGCGAATTAAGCGCGCTTCTAAAGAGCAGATCCATCTCCTGCTCCACGACCATTTCGGGCAAATCAAAACTCAACGCCTCAATGAGATTATCGACGAGCTTGCCTTTTAGCTCGCTATTGTAGAGCTCCGCCTTTTTCTCATTAGCTAGTTGCTCCTTCACTCGCTCCTTTAAAAGCGCAAGAGAAGGCTCTTTCTCGCCCTGCAAGACGCTTTTTGCAAACTCCTCGTCAATCGCCTGCTCGCCTCGCACTTGAATTTCATGAAGTGCAATTTTAAAGGTCACCTCTTTCCCCGCGAGATTTGGCGCACCGTATTCATCGGGGAATCGCACCTGAATATCGCGCTTCTCGCCCGCTTTCATACCGATGAGCTGCGCCTCAAAGCCCGGGATAAAGGAGTTGCTCCCGATTTGGAGTAGATAATTCTCCGCTTTCCCGCCCTCAAAAGGCTCGTCTCCGAGGAATCCCTCAAAATCAATCTTGACAAAATCGCCCTCTTCCACGCTCTTGCCCTCACTCGCATTTACAAGAGGTGCTTTAGCTTTAGCCAGCTCCGCAATGCGCTTGTCAATTTCCTCTTCACTAGGGGCTTGCAACTCAAACTCAGGCACATAAGTAATACTCTCTTTGAGCGTGATTTCAGGCGCGATTCCGAGCTTAATCTCAACATCAATGCCGTTTTCATGACGCTTATATTCCGTGATACGCGGATCGCCAATGAGCTTATTTGGCTCGATTCCCAGCTCTTTTAGCGCGTGATCAAGAAGCTCTTGTATCGCCTCGCGCTCCGCGTCCTCTTGGAGCTTATCGCCATATCGAGCCTTAATTACGTGCGCAGGGACTTTGCCTTTTCTAAAGCCATCAACTTTCATATTTTTAGCGGCATTTTTGGAAATTTTGTCAAGCTTTTGCGCCAAAAGCTCCTTGCCAAGCGTCCCTTTAGCTCTCGCATTCGCGCTATTAATCTTCTCTGTTTGGATATTCATTACACGATTCCTTGAAAAATTGGGGTAAATTTAGAGTCAAAATCCTGCTTAGAATATTATCAGAAAATCTTTATAAACTCTATGGAAAGGGCTTTTTATACCTTAGCAAGCAAACGGGTGCTATCCTTGGGCGCGTTTTTTTAGAAAATTTACCTGAAATACCCGTGGGAGCATGCCAAAATATGCCACTTCGTATACCTCTTCAGTCCCTCCGCACCAAGCTCGGACAAAAGCCCCTCTCTCCGACGTTTGGAACAATTACCAAAGTATCCGCAGGGGCGATCATCGCCACAGGACTCAAGCCTTCCGTCGGGGACATCGTAAAAATCGTCCAACATCACAACAGCGAAGAGAGCATGGGAATGGTCACCGTCGTGGAATCAGAAAGCTTCACTGTTTCGCCCTTTTCATTCATCGAGGGGAGCAGGGTGGGCGATCGTATCTACCTTAATAACAAAGGGCTTCAGATTCCCGTAGGTGATGGACTTTTGGGGCGAGTAGTCAATCCGCTCGGAGAGCCCATCGATGGTAAGGGCGAGATTTTAAGTAGCGAATACGCACCCATCATCAAATCGCCCATTGCCGCAATGAAGCGGGGCATGATTGATGAGGTGTTTAGCGTGGGCGTGAAGAGTGTTGATGGACTTTTGACCTGCGGCAAGGGTCAGAAGCTCGGAATCTTCGCCGGAAGCGGTGTAGGGAAAAGCACGCTTATGGGTATGATTGTGCGTGGGGCAAGTGCGCCTATTAAGGTCATCGCGCTTATCGGCGAGCGTGGGCGTGAGGTGCCGGAGTTTATCGAGAAAAATCTCGGCGGGAATCTGCAAAATACTGTCCTTGTTGTCGCGACGAGTGATGATTCCCCACTAATGCGAAAATATGGAGCTTTTAGCGCGATGAGCGTGGCGGAATATTTCAAATCACGCGGAGAAGATGTGCTTTTTATGATGGATTCCGTGACGCGTTTTGCCATGGCACAGCGAGAGATCGGACTAGCCCTAGGCGAACCACCCACGAGCAAGGGCTATCCGCCCTCGGTGCTGACGCTCCTGCCTCAGCTCATGGAGCGCGCAGGCAAAGAGAATGGGCATGGCTCGATCACGGCGTTTTTCACCGTGCTAGTCGAGGGCGATGATATGGGCGATCCGATTGCCGATCAAAGCCGCTCGATTCTTGATGGACACATCGTGCTTAGCCGCGAGCTTACGGACTTTGGGATCTATCCGCCGATTAATATCCTAAACTCCGCCTCGCGTCTCATGAATGACGTAGCAGAAAAGGAACAAATCGAGGCGGCGCGGAAATTTAGGCGACTCTATTCGCTGCTTAAGGACAATGAGGTGCTCATTCGTATCGGTGCGTATCAGCGCGGCAATGACAAGGAGCTTGACGAGGCGATGGACAAAAAGGAGCAGATGGAAGCCTACCTCAAGCAGGGAATCGACGAGCAAAGGAGCTTTGAAGAGAGTGTTAGTGAGCTAGTTACCCTGATGGGCTAGGCTTAATCTATTTCAAAGTTTGATAAGGTAAATTCGAATTGAAAAATAGCCTTAGAGATAAAAATTATCCTTTAACTATTTTTATATTTTCTGCTCCGATTCCTGCGTTTTACTCGGTATTTGTTGGGAATCGGCAGGGGTCATCTCAAAATCTAAAATTTCACCTTAAACCCCCTAGGAGCCAGTATGAATAAACTCTCCGTCTATCTTGATAATAACGCTACGACCATGGTCGACCCCAAAGTCCATGAGCTGATGGAGCCCTACTTTTGCGAGAAATTTGGGAATCCAAACTCCCTGCACAAATTCGGCACGGAGACGCACCCCGCGATAAAAAAGGCACTTGATGAGCTCTATGCGGGAATCAACGCCGCCGATACGGACGATGTCATCGTTACCTCCTGTGCGACTGAGAGCAACAACTGGGTGCTCAAGGGAATCTATTTTGATATTTTGCGCCACGGGGAGAAAAATCACATCATCACGACCGATGTCGAGCATCCTGCCGTGCGCTCAACCTGTGGCTTTTTGGAGCAGCTGGGCGTGGGGGTTACCTATCTGGCGATTAATTCGCAAGGGACAATTAGTGCTGAGCAGGTGCGCGAGGCGATTACGCCCAAAACCGCGCTTGTGAGCGTCATGTGGGCGAATAACGAAACGGGCATGATTTTCCCCATCGAAGAGATCGGCGCGCTGTGTCGCGAGCGGGGAATCCTCTTCCACACGGACGCGGTGCAAGCTATTGGCAAGATTCCCGTCGATGTGCAAAAGGCTAAGGTTGATTTCCTCTCCTTTTCGGCGCATAAATTCCACGGCCCTAAGGGAATCGGCGCGCTTTATATCCGTGAAGGAATCGAGCTCACCCCGCTTCTGCATGGGGGCGAGCACATGAGCGGACGACGCTCAGGCACGCTCAATGTCGCGGGAATCGTCGGTATGGGCGAGGCGATGAGACTCGCGGTGCAACATCTTGATTTTGAGAAAAACAACGTGAAACGACTGCGCGACAAGCTTGAGAGTGCACTTTTAGAATTGCCCGATGTGCTAGTCGTCGGCTCGCGTGAGAATCGCGTCCCAAATACCGTCCTAATCAGCGTCAAAGGCGTCGAGGGCGAGGCAATGCTATGGGATCTGAACAAAGCGGGAATCGCCGCGAGCACGGGGAGCGCGTGTGCGAGCGAAACGCTCGAAGCCAATCCCGTCATGATCGCAATCGGCGCGGACAAAGAGCTAGCCCACACGGCGATACGCCTCTCGCTATCGCGCTTTAACACCGAAGCACAAATTGACTACACAATTGAAGTTTTCAAAAAATCGGTGGAGCGACTACGCGCCATCTCTAGCAGCTATTAAGGAGTAAAACATGGCAAAAAATGACCTTTTGGGCGGTGCACTTTGGGACGCCTATTCCAAAAAAGTCTCCGAGCGAATGGATAATCCGAAATACCTCGGCACAATCCAGCAAGAGGAAGCGGACGCGCGGGGCTTACGGCTGATTGTCGCGGACTATGGAGCGGAATCGTGCGGCGATGCAGTGCGGCTATATTGGCTCATCGACCCTGCAAGCGATAGGATTGTCGAGGCGAAGTTTAAGAGCTTTGGCTGTGGCACGGCAATCGCGAGCTCAGACATGATGGTGGAGCTCTGCTTGGGAAAAACTGTCGATGAGGCGGTGAAAATCACCAACCTTGACGTGGAATTCGCGCTCCGAGATGATCCTAACACACCTGCCGTCCCCGGGCAGAAAATGCACTGCTCGGTCATGGCATATGATGTGATTAAAAAAGCTGCCTCGCTTTATAAAGGCGTGGATATGACGAGCTTTGAAGATGAAATCATCGTGTGCGAATGCGCGCGCGTGAGCCTTGGCACGATTAAAGATGTGATTAGGATTAATAACCTAAAGAGCGTTGAAGAGATCACTTCATACACCAAAGCCGGGGCGTTTTGCAAAAGCTGTATCCGCCCCGGAGGGCATGAGGAGCGTGAATACTACCTCGTGGATATTTTGGCTCAAACAAGGGCGGAAATGGAAGAGGAGCAGCGCAAAATGCAAGCGGATAAAAGCGCGAGCGGGGAGCTTAGCTTTGCTGATATGAGCGTGATACAAAAATCCAAAGCCATTGATAAGGTCATCGATGAGGGAATCCGCCCGATGCTCGTAATGGACGGCGGCGATATGGAGGTGATTGACATTCGCAACTCAAGCGAAGGGCATACCGATGTCTATATTCGATATGTCGGTGCATGCTCCGGCTGCGCGGCAAGCTCCACGGGGACGCTCTTTGCCATCGAGTCGATTTTACAGCAAAACCTCGATAGCTCCATTCGCGTATTCCCCGTCTGATTCTTGGAATCTAGCTTAGGTTGCTTTAATGGGTGTGTGTGATTAAGGCAACTCAAAGCGGAATCTTCAGAGGCAAATCCTGCATGATTCCCTAAAAAGCCTGAAAGACAAAAACCTTACGTTGCGCATGGATTCCCTCCACATATTTCATGCTAATTTTGAGAATCAGACCTCCTCTGCGTGGCGGATTCTTGCCCCAATCCGCTCCTAATTCTCATAGTCGCGGCAACCGTCGCCGCCCGTGACTCCACCCCAAAGCGAGCACGATTCCCGCCTATTTAAGAAGCTTATTAAGAGCCTTCGCCCCTTTGCCTAGCGTGCTACTTCTGAGGGATTTCTCCTTCTCGCCCATGACGATAAAAAGCCCATCGAGCGTCTTGCGTGTGATATAGTCATTGAGATCCTCTTCATCGCTTGGAAGATAGTCGTCCGCTCCGAGCTTAGAGGCGATTCCCTTAATGGATTTCGCCGCATCAGATTTCATGAGTTTGCCCTTTGCCATGTAGGAGTTCAGCCCATTATACGCCGTAGCGAAGCGATTCTCGCTCATCATCTTTTTAATAATCGGCTTGAATACCCCCTCAAGCTCCTTACCCGATTTATCACGTAAAAACCCCGTGAAGCTGTCATTCCCGCCATCAATTACCTCTTTGAGCTCCGTATCACTCATATTCTGAATCGCTTTGCTAAAAACCCCCGCCGCACCGCTCACAGCACTAGTCGCCGCACTATTCATCGAGACACTTAGATCCTTAGCCCACTTCTCGCCACCCACTTTTTTAGCAAGCTCTGCTGCTTTTTGAAGGTTTTGTGGAAGAGGAATCTTAGCACTCGCATTTTTGAGATACCCTCGCTCACTAAGCTCTTTGACAGCTTTTTCAAGAGCTGAAGCGACAAGGTTTTTATAATCCCCTTTGGAATCGCCCCTCGCCTCATTAACCTTATCCAGCCCCTGTGTGAGCGCGTCTTGCCAGCCTGCCAATAATAGCACGGGGAAAATCCATGCGAGAAATACTATTCGTGTCATTTTTAATCCTTTTGACATTTTTACCAGCTAAGCACCTCGCGCTTAATCTTATTCAATGCCTCAATGTGCTCTTTGAGCTTGCTCACTTCCATGTCGATTTGCTGCAGATTCCACACACCAAGATGCTCGGGCATATCCTGCGCACCGCGCTTAATCATAATGTAATCCACAAAAGAGATTTTCGCCAAGCCTAGCAATATCTCAAGCTCTTCTTTGGAAGCTTCGATTCCCTGCAAAATTGCCTCAATTTTCTCTAACATTAGCCCTCCCTTGCTACTTGATTCCCGCTTCAATGAGACGATGCAGATGCACCGCACCTTTGATTTTGCGCTCTTTATCCGTGATGATGAGCAGCTGGATCTTATTCTCTTCAATTATTTTCAGTGCCTCACTCGCCAAAATCCCCTCATCATCGCAAAATTTCGGTGTGCTGTTTGCGTAACTCATCACGCTTTTATTTAGATCAAAATCTAAGCGCATCATCGCACGCCTCAAATCGCCATCGCTAAGCACGCCCTTAAGCCTGCCCGATTCCTCAATAATCGCACTCCCAAGTCGTCCGTTACTCATCACAACAATCGCTTCTTTTAGCGAAATATCCGCAGGGATTAGAGGCAGGTTCTCATGCTGCATAAGATCTGCAACTTTCACAAAAAGTCGCCTCCCTAGCGAGCCTCCGGGGTGAAAAGAGGCAAAATCGCTCTCTTTAAAGCCACGCCTTTTCATCAGACACACCGCGAGCGCGTCGCCAAGTGCAAGAGTAAGCGTCGTTGAGCTCGTCGGCGCGGCATTGAGCGGACACGCCTCACGGGTAATCGCAATAGAAATAAACGCGTCACAATCACGCGAAAGCGAGCTATTTTTGTCCCTGCTCATCGTAATTAGAGGAATCCCAAAGCGTTTCAGATGGGGCAAAATCGCAACAAGCTCGCTACTCTCGCCACTGTAGCTAATCGCTAGCACCGTGTCACCCTGACTAATCATTCCCAAATCGCCGTGCATCGCCTCAGTCGGGTGTAAAAAAAAGCTCGGCGTGCCCGTGCTCGCAAAAGTTGCAGCGATTTTCGCACCGATGAGCCCTGATTTCCCCACACCTGTGATAACGACCTTGCCCCGAGTTGTCTCGATAAGCTCCACAGCACGCAAAAAGTGGGAATCCATCGCCTCACTGGAGCGCAAAATCTCCTGCGCCTCAAGCCTCAAAACCTCTCGCGCCTCCTTTAGCAACGCCTCGCCCTCCGGAGGATTCCCGACATTAGGATCGCTTGCACGCCTCTCTTCCATCACTTTCGCTCCACCTTTTGAAATTGTCAATTTTCGCACAAAAGATTTTAAACTTTGGGGAATCTTGTGGATTCCCCCTCTAAAAGCGCACCCAAAATCCATGCGGATTCCCGCCTTTTGCCCAAACTATACAAAATAGATAATCGGCACGATGAGTGGATATTTTTTAGTCTTTTTAAAGATATGCTTTCGCACCACTTGGCGGATCTCATTCTCCGCTGCACGGGTATTTTGAAGGTGCTCTTTTTTACAGTTTTTCAAAAAATGCTCCAAAATACTTTCAATCTCCTTGCTAAATGCGTGCAAATCCCGATCACCCACCAAGCCAAATGCCGTAACTCGCGGCTTATCGACTATTTTTTGCTGTGCGGGCGAAACCTGTGCAGCAATCGTGATAATCCCCTCATTTGCGAGCTTCTGGCGATCGAGCACGACGTCATTATCAATCTGTTCGTTAGTCTGATTGTCGATAAAAATCTTGCCATTTTTGACACTTCGCACCTTGCGAATGTAGCCCGGCGCGACCTCAATCTGATCTCCATCTTCCATTAGCAAAATATTTTTCTCCGACACCCCGCATTTAATCGCCGTCTCCATGTGCTTGACTATATGATTGTATTCGCCATGCACAGGGAGGAAAAATTTCGGTTGCACCAAACGCAACATCAGCTTCTGCTCCTCTTGTGCGGCATGCCCGCTAACGTGAATCTCGCTAAAGTCCTGATATGCCACTTTCGCACCCGCTTTTTGCAAGAAATTTAGCACCGATGAGACGCTTGCTTCATTCCCGGGAATCGCCTTTGCGGACAAAATCACGGTATCGCTGGGCTTAATCTTGATGTGCCTATGCTCGTCCGTTGCCATGCGATAGAGCGCGCTCATCGTCTCGCCCTGACTTCCTGTCGTTACGATAAGCACCTCATTATCGGCATATTTCGCTACTTCATGCGCCTCAATAAATATGTTTTGCGGCAAATCGATATAGCCAAGCTCGCGCGAAATTTCCAGATTCTTCTCCATGGAACGACCAATCACAGCGACTTTGCGCCCATATTTTAGCCCGTGCTGAATTGCCTGATAGACGCGATGAATATTCGATGAAAATGTCGACATAATGACTCGCCCCTGCGCACTCATAAAAAGCTTATCAAAAGTCGGTCCAACCGTCGCTTCACTCTCTGTATAGCCTGTGCGATGCGAATTAGTCGAATCGCTTAGCATAAGTAGCACGCCCCTTTCGCCATAATAAGCCAAACGGTGCAAATCAGCCGCGAATCCATCAATAGGCGTATGGTCGATTTTAAAATCACCCGTATGGATAATCGTCCCCGCCTCGCATCTAATTGCTAACGAAGAGGAATCGATGATTGAGTGTGTCATGTGGATCCACTCTACTTCAAAATCACCGATTTTAATAGGCTTGCGCTTCTCAACAATCCGAAACAGCGAACGAAATTTTTTCAACCCATGCTCATCAAATTTGCTCCCGATCATGCCAAGCGGCAATGGCGTGCCATAGAGAGGGAATTGCATCTGCTTGTAAAGGTGGGGCACGGCACCGATATGATCCTCATGTGCATGCGTGATGATAACCCCGGCGATCTTGCTCTTAATCGCCTCAAGATAGCTAAAATCAGGCACCAAAATATCCACGCCATGCATGTCATGATCGGGGAAGCTCATACCCACATCAACGATGATCGCACTATCCTCTGTCTCGATAACCGTAATATTCCCACCGATCTCTCCAAGCCCGCCAAGTGGCGTGATCCGCACGCGTCCTTTGCTCTTGGGATCAATTTTTGAATGTGGATTTAGGCGTGATTTTTGGATACGATCATTTACTTCCACGCCATGTTTTAGCTCTTTATTGAGTGCGCTAACCCCGCGCCCCTCTTGCGCGCGATGATTATCGCTTCGCGATTCCTTGCTTTGCGACTCTCTATTTTCTACTTCACGATTCTCTCGCGTCCGATTCCCGCTATTTGCCCCTTGTGGCTCGCGCCTTGTGTGATAAGGTTTGCGCTCGTGAGCGGAATATGTAGGATTCCCGCTCTTAGAGGAATCGCTCTCACCTTGTGAGGCTTGCGCTCCGTCTCCTTTGGGGAATCGATTCCTTCCACCTCTGCGTCTGCGCGGTTTAGAGGGCTGAGACGCCCCCGCACTTTTTGCCTCCTCATTTTGCGTTTGCGGAATTTGCGCCGCACTCTGCTTTGATGGCTCATGTGAATTGTTGTTCTCTTCCATTGTGTTCCTCGGTTAAAATATTTAAAAGTTGGTGATAATAAGACGTCTCTAGCTCATGTGGGCGGAAATCCTCGCTGATTCCCAAATTCAAGAAAATCTCTTTAAGCCATCCGCTCTGATACACACAGGAGAGGTTTTTAATAAGCTTCTTGCGAGGAGCGGAGAATGCTAGACGCAACAATGCCTCAAGCCCCACAGGAATCGTCTCTCTAATTTTATCAAGGCGAAACACTGCCGAAGTTACTCTAGGCACGGGCTCAAACGCACTGGGGGGCACTTCAAAAAGAAGCCTCGCATCTCCATAACTCTGCGCAATCACCGAAAGAGCCGAAAAATCTCGCTCGCCCCGCTGGGCACAAAACTTCTCAGCAACCTCCTTTTGCACCATTACAACCAAAGAGCGACACATCGGGTCTTTCAGAGCCTTAAGAATCATCGCCGTAGCGACATAATAAGGAAGATTTGAGACAAGCACGTAAGGCTCTGAAAGAAGCCCATGCCCTTGCCACTCCTCCATAACATCGCCGAAACGGATCTCCAAGCGTCCCGTCGCAAGCTCTTTTTGAAATTTTCTCTCTAAATATGGACGCAAATCCATATCCACTTCAAAGGTCAAAATATCCCAACAGCTAAGCAGCCTACCGGTCAAATCACCCAGTCCAGCCCCAATCTCCACGACACGAAGCTCGCGCGCACAATCGGGAATCGACTCGATGATTTTATTCACATACAGGTCATCTTTGAGGAAATTCTGCCCAAAGTGCCTCTTTGCCTTGACGCCCATTTATAGCCTTAGCTAACGTAAAAAACGAATTAGGGCGATTGTATCACAACAGCTCTATTTTTACTCTTAATTCAGGGGCTTTTGCGCCTCTTTGGGCTATGATTGGCACATTTTATCCACAAAAAGGGAAATTTTATGAATTCTCTTGCAAAACGCATTATCCCTTGTCTTGACGTCAAGGACGGGCGTGTTGTGAAAGGTGTGAATTTTGTCGGTCTGCGCGATGCGGGCGATCCCATCGAAGTGGCAAAATGCTACAATGACGAGGGGCTGATGAAGTTGCATTCCTCGACATCATGGCGACGCATGAGGGGCGCGGAATCATGACAGAAATCGTCCGCTCGGTCGCAAAAGAGATTTTTATCCCGCTCACCGTAGGCGGAGGAATCCGCACGCTAGCGGACATGTATGAGCTGCTCAACGCGGGCTGTGATAAGATTAGTATTAATTCTTCGGCAATCAAAAATCCCTCGCTCATTAATAAGGGGGCGAAGCGGTTTGGTTCTCAATGTATCGTGGTTGCTATCGACGCAAAAATGCGCGCAGATGGGAGTGGCTGGAATGTCTATGCAAATGGCGGATGCATCGATACGGGAATCGACCTGCTGGAATGGGTCAAAGAGGCGAGTAATCGTGGGGGCGGGCGAGATATTGCTCACGAGCATGGATAGCGATGGGACAAAATCGGGCTATGATTGCGCGCAACTAAGCGCGGTCGCTAAAATCACAAATATTCCGCTCGTTGCAAGCGGGGGCGCAGGACGCATGGAGCACATCAAAGAGGCGTTTTTAAGCGGTGCGGACGCGGCACTTGCGGCAAGTATTTTTCATTTCAGAGAGATTGATATTATAGAGCTGAAACGTTATCTCAGAAGCGAAAAAATCGAGGTGCGAATATAGTGGCTACTTTGGATATACTTTGTTGGTCAAATTTTCAACTATTTTTGGCGAAGATTCCTAATGGAATATTTCAAACTTTTCTAAAAATAGTGGAAACTTACGCAAAAATTTACAAAAAAATCTATAAAACCTGCCCTGATTCCTCGATTTATCCCAAAAAGGTAGAAATCTAATGTTCATCTGTGCGGGAGCTATGGAGCAGTTTCCTTTTGCCAAACCCATAGGAATCGGGCTAATCGATAGTGCGATCGGACTGACGCGACTAGTCCTCAGAGAGCAACCGAGCCTTTTACTGTTCCTTGGCAGTGCTGGAAGCTATGATGATAAAATCCTCGAATTGACGATTTTTGAGAGCTTTAGTGCGACTAATATTGAGCTCTCTTTCCTCGCAAATCAATCCTACACCCCAATTAATAACGCAATTTCTATGGAAGATTTGAATGTTTCACATGAAACAAAAACGGCGATTGTCAATTCGAGTAACTATATTACCATCGATTCCCGTGCGGGTGAGCTGATGACAAAAATGGGAATCGCGCTGGAAAATATGGAATTTTACAGCGTGTTATCTGTGGCGAAAGAGTTCCATTTGCCTGCGCGCGGGATATTTTGCGTTACAAATCATACGAATTCAGCCGCTCATGAAACGTTTATCAAGAGGCATGCCGAGGCGATGAAGTTGCTCGATTCCTACGTCAGGACGCACTATGCAGAATATCTATGACTTCACGCTTGAGGAGCTAAAGGAGCGTTTCAAACCCGCTTTCCGCGCGAAGCAACTTTACAACTGGCTCTATCATCGCTACGAAGAAGATTTTGCTAATATGCTAAATCTCTCAAAAGAGCTACGCGATGAGCTGTCACGCGATTACTCCGCCTCTTTGACGAAAGTCATCAGAGAAGAGATCAGCAGCGATGGGAGCAGAAAATATCTTTTCCAAACTCATGACAATCTCACATTTGAGACGGTGCTCTTGAAAATGAAAGAGAAAAAGCACGACGAGAGTGGGAAAATCATCGAGGGCGAAAAATATACCATCTGCGTCTCATCGCAAATCGGCTGTAAAGTCGGCTGTAGCTTCTGCTATACCGCTAAGGGTGGTTTTATCAGGAATCTCAGCGCGGGTGAGATTGTCTATCAGATAGTCGCGCTTAAGCGTCTAAATGCACTTGCTCCCGAAAAGCGCGTAAATATCGTCTATATGGGCATGGGCGAGCCACTGGATAATTTTGACAATCTCACTAAAGCTATCAAAATCCTCTCCGAGCTCGACGGATTGTCTATTTCACCCAAACGTCAAACGATTTCCACAAGCGGAATCGCGCCAAAAATTAAGCAACTAGGCGAGCTTAACCTCGGAATCCAGCTCGCCATTTCGCTTCATGCCGTTGATGATGAATTGCGCTCGCGACTAATCCCGATGAATCGCGCCTATAATATCGCGAGCATCATCGAAGCGGTGCGACGATTCCCTATTGACGCGCGGAAACGTGTGATGTTTGAATACCTCGTCATCAAAGAGGTGAATGACGATGAAAAGAGCGCAAAAAAGCTGCTAAAACTCCTGAATAAAATCAGGTCGAAGGTTAATTTAATCTATTTCAATCCCCACGAGGGGAGCGAATTTCAACGTCCGAGCGAGAAAAAAATGATTGCTTTTCAAGAATTTTTAACTAAACATGGGCAGCTCTGCACCATACGGGAATCCAAAGGCGTGGATATCAGCGCGGCGTGCGGTCAGTTGCGAGAGAAAATCCTAAAGGAGGATCGACATGGGAATCGTTGATTGGTTTTTGACTGTTTTTATCGCGCTAGTCGTCATCATCGGCATGGGAGCGTTTCTCTATTATGCTTACAAATAGATTTTTGATTAGGATTTGCAAAATTCTCTCGCTGGGATTTTTGAATTCCTGCCATGATTTTAAAAATCCCGGCACTGTTTAGGGATTTCGGATACAACTTATGCGCTAAATTTTCTCAAAATTTTCGAGATTCCTACTCTGAGATTCCCAAAATTTGAGACATGATTTCTAAATTTAAAAATGGTAGAAAAATCACACATGGAATATAAAAATAACCCGCAAAATTCACAAATTCGCTCCACAGATTCCCACATCGCGCCCAAAACCCTTTTGGTGCATATCTGTTGTAGCGTCGATTCGCACCATTTTTTGAGTGAATTGCGCGCCATGCTACCTGATACGGAGTTCATCGGCTATTTTTACAACCCTAACATTCACCCCCAAGAGGAATATGAGCTGCGCCTGTTTGATGTCCAGCGAAGTTGTAGAATGCTTAGAATCGCGCTAATATGGGAATCCTACGATCCGAGCGACTGGCTGCATGAGAGTATCGGGCTAGAGCATTTTCCAGAAAAGGGCGAGCGATGTAGCTTTTGCTTTGATTTTCGCCTCGAAAAAAGCGCGCAAAAGGCGTTGGAACTCGGAGTGGACGCACTTAGCACGACACTGCTTGCAAGCCCGATGAAATCAATCGAACAGCTTTTTAGGCAAGGACGCACAATTGAAGAGCGTTTTGGCTTGCGATTCCTAGAAATTGACGTAAGGAGTAAGGGCGGGAGTGCTCGCCAGCAAAAGCTCGCTAAAGATTCCCACCTCTATCGTCAAAACTACTGCGGCTGCCTCTATGCGCTCAGCGCGCAACGTGAGCGGGCTCAAAAGCGAGCACTGGAGCTGTATTCGCCTGTTTCTAGGGCGCGCTACGATGAAGGGCTTTTTGCAAAAAGAATGGCTGCGCTAAAGGAGCGCGATCGCTTGGAGGCGGGGAATCGGGACTATTTTTGGGGCAAGGAGAAGCAACTTTTGTGGCAAAACCTTTACACTTTGTTGCTTGATTCCCACAGGTGCTCCATACCTATCCATGTCCTCGCTCACTCCATCTGTAAGGGGAAAATTTCGCTCACGCTTGAGAGGGAGATTGAGCAGATTTTCTATTTTGATAAAGAGGGCGTGCGTGCTATCGCGCTGGAGCATTTTAACAAACTCATCCAAAAAAGCTACGCAAATATCTACGAGCTCATCTATTCGCCTCCTGCGATGAATGAGGAGCTGGAGCTGCGCAGAAAACTCGGCGATTCTCCCTTTGGGATCTCGCCGATCTTGGTTTTTGGCGCGATTCCCCGTGTGGGCGATTCCTACAAATTGACGCTCCACTCCCTCTTTCAAGAGGAAAATATCGAAAAAATATGGGAAATTAAAAAATATTCTTATAATTTTTAGATAATTTTTGCTAGAATCAGTAGCAATCGTAAATATAATATATACACAAGGTTCGATGAATGCTATATGACGTGCAAAAGATAAAAGAGTTCCTCCCCCATCGATTCCCGTTTTTGCTCGTAGATCGCGTTACTGCGCTCACTCTTGGAGAGAGTATCGAGGCGTATAAAAATATTACGATTAATGAGGAGATTTTTCAGGGGCATTTCCCCGTGAAGCCCGTCTATCCCGGCGTAATGGTGATTGAAGGTATGGCACAAGCGGGTGGGGTTCTCGCTTTTGTAAGCATGTTTGGCGAGGAAGCGACCAACAAAGAGGATAAGATTGTCTATTTTATGAGCATTGATCGAGCTAAGTTCCGCGTGCCTGTCGTCCCAGGCGATAGACTCGTGTATCGCCTAAGCGTCCTAAAACAAAAAGGGGGCATTTGGGTGCTAGATGGGCGAGCTTATGTCGATGACAAGCTCGTAGCAGAGGCTGAGCTCAAAGCGATGGTCGCGGATAAGGAAAAGTAGCCTTGAAAAATATAGCTCCAACTGCCATTGTAGAGGAAGGGGCAAAAATCGCCGATAACGTAGAAATCGGTCATTTTTGCTTCATCGGCGCGAAAGTTCAAATAGGTGAGGGCACAAAGCTCCACAATAACGTAACTATCACGGGTAAAACCACGCTAGGAAAGGGAAATACGGTATTCCCTGGCACGGTTTTAGGCACGCAACCACAGGATTTAAAATATGCGGGTGAGGAGACGGAGCTAATCATCGGTGAGGGGAATCTTATCCGCGAGTATGCGATGTTCAACCCCGGGACAGTGGGAGATTCCGCGAAGACAATCATCGGTAGCGGGAATCTATTCATGGCATACACGCATGTGGCACACGATTGTGTGGTAGGCGATCAATGTATCCTTGCAAACGGAGCAACACTAGGTGGACACGTCCATATCGGGAATCGTGTCAATGTCGGCGGACTCACACCCATACATCAGTTTGTTCATGTTGGAGATTATGCGATGATCGCGGGAGCTAGCGCACTCTCACAGGATATTCCTCCCTTTTGCATGGCAGAGGGGAATCGAGCGATCATTCGCGGTCTCAATCGCCACCGCCTCCGACAGGTATTCACGCGAGAAGAGATCGACCGACTCTATTCGCTATACAGACGGCTGTTTTCGGGTTCCGCTCCAATTAAAGAGATCGCCCAAGAAGAGCTGGATAAAAATGCCGGAGGTGACGCAAATGTCGAATACATGTGTCGCTTTATCCTAGATTCCAAGCGGGGGATTCCTTTTTTGAGGGGCTCTAATGAGTAGTCATCAATGCAGCTTTTGTAACGCAAAAGAGAGTCCCAAAAATCCCCTCATCGCAGGGAATGGCGTCTATATTTGTAAAAATTGTATCGTCGGTGCTTATAAAATCCTCTTTGAAGCCATAGAGACGCAGAGTGAAAACGCACTAGAGGGGGAATCGGGCTCTTTACAGGTGATCCCCTCACCAAAAGAGCTCAAGAGTGCGCTAGATGAGTATGTCATCGGGCAAGAGCGCGCCAAAAAGGTCTTCTCGGTGGCGATTTACAATCACTATAAGAGGATTTTCAAAAATCACTCCGATGCCGATGAGACGGAAATTTCAAAATCCAATATCCTTCTCATCGGTCCTACGGGAAGTGGCAAGACACTTATGGCGCAGACCTTGGCTCGATTCCTTGATGTTCCTATCGCGATATGCGACGCGACGAGCCTCACGGAGGCGGGTTATGTGGGCGAAGATGTGGAGAATATCCTTACGCGCCTGCTCCAAGCCGCGAATGGAGATCTTAAAAGAGCCGAGCGAGGAATCGTGTTTATTGATGAGATTGACAAGATCTCTCGCTTGTCGGAGAATCGTTCTATTACGCGCGATGTCTCAGGCGAGGGAGTTCAGCAGGCACTCCTTAAAATCATTGAGGGTAGTATTGTCAATATTCCGCCAAAAGGCGGGCGAAAGCACCCAAATCAAGAGTTTATTCAGATGGATACTAGCCAGATTCTCTTTGTTTGCGGCGGAGCATTTGATGGTATGAATGGGCTCATTAAGCGGAGAATCGGTGGCAATAGTCTAGGATTCCACAGCAATAAGCGAGGCAAAAGCGAAGAAAGCAAGTTGCTTCACATGGTCGAACCCGATGATTTGGTAAGTTATGGGCTAATTCCTGAGCTTATCGGGCGACTTCACGTTATTACCACGCTTGATGAAATCACTAAAGAGGCAATGATACAGATTCTTACCGCGCCCAAAAATGCACTGGTCAAGCAGTATCAAAAGCTATTCGCACTTGATGATTCCACGCTTAGCTTTGAGCCAGATGCGCTTAGTGCGATTGCCGAGCTTGCAATCAAGAGGAAAACGGGTGCAAGGGGCTTGCGCGCAATCTTAGAAGAGGTCACGCTTGATCTGATGTATGACCTCCCCGAACTCAAAGATTATGAGATTATCATCACCAAAGAGTGTGTCCAAGATCCAAAAGTCAAACCCCTGTTAATTAAAAAGAAAAAAGGCAGCAAAAATACTGCCTAAGCACTCCATTGTAAAGGTTTAACACATGATACTTGATAAAGTTGTCGGTCTCTTTTCTCACGACTTAGCCATCGACCTAGGCACAGCCAATACCATCGTGCTCGCAAAAGGGCAGGGAATTATCATCAATGAGCCCTCCGTAGTCGCTGTGCATGAGAACAAATACGGCAAAAGCGAGATTCTTGCCGTGGGCAAAGAGGCTAAAGAGATGGTAGGTAGAACCCCGGGAGGTGTTAAAGCAAAACGCCCAATGAAAGATGGTGTCATCGCAGATTTTGACATGACTGAGCGCATGATTCGTCGCTTCATTGAGAAAGCACATAAGCGCAGTTCTCTCATGCGTCCGCGCATTGTTGTTTGTGTTCCTTATGGTCTCACAGGTGTGGAGCGCAAAGCTGTGCGGGAATCGGCGATGAGTGCGGGTGCGCGGGAAGTCTTTTTAATAGAGGAGCCCATGGCAGCAGCGATTGGTGCAGGATTGCCCGTAAATGAACCGAGAGGAAACTTGGTCATTGATATTGGTGGGGGCACGACGGAAATTGGCGTCGTCTCGCTAGGTGGGCTTGTGAAAAGTAGTTCCATACGCACCGCTGGAGATAAGCTTGATACAGCCATAGTAGATTATGCAAAACGCAAATATAACCTAATTATCAGCGAACGGACGGGTGAAGAGATTAAAATTGAGATCGGTTCAGCAGTGAGCCTCGAGGAGCCCTTATCCATGCAAGTTAAAGGGCGTGACCAAGTGCGTGGTCTGCCAAGTACTGTCAAATTTACTAGCGAAGATGTGCGAGAGGCAATGAAAGAGCCACTCAGAGAGATTAGTGATAGTTTAAAAAATATCCTGGAGGACATACTTCCTGATCTTGCAGGTGATATTGTCGAGAATGGGATCGTCCTGACTGGCGGTGGTGCGCTCATTAGAGGACTAGATAAATACCTCTCCCAGGAGGTTGGGTTGCCTGTTTTTGTTGCCGAAGAGCCATTGCTTGCTGTTGCAAAGGGCACAGGCAAAGCCTTAGAAGAGATTGACATACTCCAACAATTAGCTTACGAGTAAGCCTATTAAATGGTTCAAAAATCACTACTTTGGTTAATCTTCATCGCACTAGTCTTTATCATATCACTTGGACTTGGTAGTGAGATCCATCCACGCCTCCTCTACCTAAGCGATGCAATGAAGGTGGGATTCCTTAATGCCCGTGAGGGAATCACGCGCTCCGTGCATAGACATTTCGACCAAGCAGATGAGATCCACCGTTTAAGCGAAGAAGTAAAAGACAAAGAGAAGCTTCAAGGCACGATTATCGCGCTTGATTCCGAGCTTAAGCGTCTTTTGGGTGCTTTCAATTCCCGCCTCAAAGTCCCTTTCCCTGATATTCATCTTGTGCGCACGCTATCCTATGCAGAGATCGGCGACTATCATAAGGTATGGCTCGAACATGATCTTGAGGATTTCCCTCGCGACAAAATCTATGGGCTAATCAAAGATGGCTTCGCCGTGGGAATCGTAGTCAATCGTCAAGGGCGTGCGATGGGGCTACTCAATGGCGACGAACAGTGCAGTTACAGCGTATTTGTTGGCGAGGGCAGAGCTCCGGGAATCATCAGGGCTCCAGAAAATGGAAAAATCATCGCGGACTTTATCCCCTCATGGATCGACGTAAAAGAGGGCGATGAGGTCATCACAAGCGGGCTTGATGGGATTTTTTTTGAAAATCTCAAAGTCGGGCGCATAAATTCCATACATCAAAGACAAGGTTATTTCATCGCCGAGCTCACTCCTTATGTCGATGTGCTTCACCCCCGCTACTTTTGGCTTGTTGATACGCGCACACTGACCCCACCTATGGCACTACGAAAAGATTAGCGACATATTAAAGCTCTTTAAGTTTTACTTCACTTTTTAGAGCTCCTTTGAGCTATAATCTCCCAATCCAAGCTGATAAGGAGATTTTATGGATCTATACGAGGATTTACAGCGTCTAAGCACTAGAATAGCAGGCATCAAAGTTTCCGTGCAAAGTGAAGAAGCCACAAAGCACTCATTTGTTATGCCGTTTTTTCAACTTTTAGGCTATGACATATTCGACCCGACCGTTGTCGTGCCCGAATTTACCGCCGATGTGGGAATTAAAAAAGGAGAGAAAGTCGATTATGCCATCATGCACGAGGGCAAGCCACTCATCATTGTAGAGGTCAAAAAGCATACTGAAGTGCTAGATAAGCATTCAAGCCAGCTGTATCGATATTTCAGTGCTACGGACGCTAAATTCGCGCTCCTGACCAATGGCGTGGAATATCGCTTTTATTCTGACATAAACAAAGAAAATAAACTCGATGATAGTCCATTCCTTGTTGTGAATCTTGATGAGCTCAATAAGCGTGATACAAAGGCACTTGAACGCTTCACAAAAAGCGATCTAAACGTCAATGCGATACTTGAAATGGCAAATAAGCAACGCTACATCCTAGAGATTAAAAAGATATTTGAAGAAGAGACTGCTAAGCCTAGTGATGATTTGGCTGGAATTTTTGCTCGCAGAATATTACCGCAGGGAGCTCGCATGACAGGAAGTGTATTGGAGCAGTTTAAGACCTATACAAAATCCGCCCTGAATGAGATAGTAGTCGATCTGGCATCAAAAAAGATAAATTCTTTGCGAGCAGGATTAACAGCAAATATAACGAATGAGAGTGAAGATAGCAGCGAAAATGAAAACAAAATTGTAACTACAGAGGAAGAGTTACAGGGCTTTTTCATTGTAAAATCAATACTCGGCGAGTATATGGAGCTTGATAAAATTTATGCGAGAGACACAAAGAGCTATTTTGGCATACTGTTTGATGATAATAACCGTAAGTGGATAGCTAGACTGCACTTTAACACGGCAAATAAGCACATTGGCATTCACGAAGTAGAGAAGCAAGAGACAAAATATCCACTTGAAAAGCTTGAAGATATTTATAAGCTTAGGGACAGACTCATCGCCACAGCCAAGAGAGTCCAAGGTGCAAAAAGCGCAGAATAAAAGATACTTTCATGCTCGCCAGATGAAGAGCGACGTAAATTAAATCAAAGTCGCGCGTCGACCTCTTCTTTAGGCAAAATTCCCTTAATATCATAGACCACACCATTAGGCGCTTTGAGCGTGCTCACACTTATGGACTTAAACTCTTCATGCGCCACCGCAAGGAGTATCGCTCCATACCCTCCCTCGCACTTCATCTCATCACCGCGCTTGAGTGCGATTCCATAGACGCGCTCCACTTCGCTTGATTCCGCCCAAGGGTCATACACATCGACTTCACAGCCAAATTCACGCAATTCAGAGACAATATCAATCACGCGGGAGTTGCGAATATCAGGGCAATTCTCCTTAAAGGTAATCCCCAAAATAAGCACGCGCGCATGCTCGATTCTCTGCCCCTTTTTTATCATCAGCTTCACAAGCTTATTTGCGACAAAGATTCCCATGTTGTCATTAATCCGTCGCCCCGCAAGAATCACCTGCGAATGATAACCCAGCGACTGCGCCTTGTGTGTGAGATAGTAGGGATCGACGCTGATACAGTGCCCGCCCACTAGCCCCGGAGTAAAAGGGAGAAAATTCCATTTCGTCGCGCTCGCTTTAAGCACCTCGAGCGTGTCGATTCCCATACGTTCAAAAATCATCGCCAGCTCATTGACAAAGGCGATATTGATATCGCGCTGGGCGTTCTCAATCACCTTAGCGGCTTCGGCGACCTTGATACTGCTCGCCCTATGCGTGCCCGCCGTGATGATCGTGCGATAAAGTGCATCGACCTCCATAGCCGTCTCGGGCGTGCTTCCGCTTGTTACTTTTTTTATATCAGGGAGGCGACGCTCCTTATCCCCGGGATTAATGCGCTCGGGTGAATATCCGCAGAAAAAATCGACATTGTATTGGAGCGCGCTCTCGCGCTCCAAAATGGGCACGCAATCCTCCTCCGTGCAGCCGGGATAGACCGTGCTCTCATAGATGACAATATCCCCTTTTTTGAGCACTTTCCCCACGCTCTCGCTCGCTTTTAGGAGCGGTGTCAAATCGGGATTATTGTAAGAATCAATCGGAGTAGGGACGGTAATGATATAAATTTGCGCCTCTTTGATTGCATTAAGCTCACTAGTTAGTCTCAGATTCCCGCTATTGTGCGCTGAGCCTAGCTCCTCTTTGCTCACCTCAAGCGTATGGTCATAGGCATTTTGCAGCTCTGCAATCCGCGAGGCATTGATGTCAAATCCCCACACCTTAAAGTGCTTTGCAAACTCCACCGCCAGTGGCAACCCAACATATCCAAGCCCGATAATTGCAATGCTTTTCACTCTCTTGCCTTTTAAAAAGTTTCACGTGAATCAAAACCCGCGCCGCGCCACGAAAGAATCCTTGCGAAGAATCGTCCCCAAAAACCCTAATAGTCCTTTAAAAGCTTTAACAATGCACGACTCCGTCTCGCTTTCCTTACACACGCAATATCGGCAAATTTAAACGCTCGCCAAAGCAAGCGCGGGAATCGCCCTACTCAACCGTTACACTTTTGGCGAGATTCCTCGGCATATCGACATCATTCCCTAGGCGAATTGCAATCTCTAGGGCAAGCAACTGCAAAACGACCATCATTTCAAAAAACTCCTCCATGTAGCTCTCACACTTGGGGATTAGAAGCAGGTCATCAGCCCCATCAAAAGGAATCGGCGTAATCGCACAAATCGTCGCATCTCTTGCAGCAAGCTCCTCGACATTGCTCTTAATCTTCTCATGAAGAAGATTCAAAGGCATGAGTGCCACAGTGAAAAGCTCACTATCCGCAAGTGCGATGGGTCCGTGCTTCATCTCGCCACTAGGATAGCCCTCAGCGTGCAAATAGCTAATCTCTTTGAGCTTCAACGCCCCCTCCAGCGCGAGCGGATAGAAAATATCACGTCCGATAAAGAAGAATCCATGCCCATGGAGGTAGCGTTTAGAGAGCTTTTTGATGCGCTCATGCACCTTTTCATCGACCTTAGTGCATTTAGCCGCTTGTATCATGGAGCGAACCTGCGCTTCGCAAGAATCCTTGCCGATACTTTTACGAATCTGCGCTAAATAAAGGGCGAACATCCACAACACCATCACCTGCGTCGCAAAGGCTTTGGTGCTCGCGACCCCCTTCTCGATTCCTGCACGGGTGAGGATCGTGCGATCTGCTTCACGGACAATTGAGCTATTATCAACATTACAGATTGCAAGGGTTTTTAATCCCGCGCATTTTGCCTGCTTCAGAGCCTCAAGCGTATCCGCCGTCTCGCCACTTTGACTGATCACGATAAAAAGCTCGCCCTCTTTAAAAATCGGCTCGCGATAGCGCAATTCGCTGGCGATCGCCACGTTGGTCTTAATCTTTGCATACCGCTCCAAAAGGTAGCTCCCCGCAAGAGCGGCGTGATAGCTCGTCCCACACGCACAAATCGTAAGCTCATTTACTCCCTGCAAAAACTGCTCCTCCACCTCTTCAAAGCGGATTTTCAGGGAATCGACTCGCCCCATCATCGTCTCGACGAGCACACGATGCTGCTCGTAAATCTCCTTTTCCATAAAATAGCGATGCCCCTCTTTTTGCGCATAAACCCGATTGACACTCAGCGCTTTGGTAGTTTTCAAAGAGGAAAAAGCCTCAAGATCCATATAGCCCACCGCGCCATCTTCAAGGTAGGAGACCGTGTCCGCATAGCCGATGAGTGGCGCATCAGAGGAGGCGAAATAGACCCCATCGCCACCCCGCCCGATGATGAGTGGCGAGCCGTTTTTCGCATAATAGATACGATCGGGGCTTTTTTTAGTGATCAGCAAAATCGCATACGCACCCTTAAGAGAATCGATCGTCGCTTTAAAAGCTTCAAAAGGATCGGGGAATCTCTGAAGTTTGTTCTCAAAAAGGCGGACAATCACTTCGGTATCCGTCTGAGAGAGAAACGGATTCCCACATTTGAGCAGCTCCTCTTTAAGCTCTTGATAATTCTCGATAATGCCGTTATGAACGACGTTTGAAAACTCGGCGACCTGTGGATGGGCGTTATTCTCCGTAGGCTTCCCATGCGTCGCCCAGCGCGTATGTCCAATCGCCACGCCAAACCCAAGCGAGGTAAAATTTTTGCACTTATTTTCGAGATTTTCCAAGCGTCCAACGGCCTTAAACACGGATAATTCGCCCTCATGAAGTATGGAGATTCCTGCTGAGTCATAGCCACGATATTCAAGCTCTCGTAACCCCTCGATGAGAATCGACTTTTTCTCGTTATTCCCGATATATCCGACGATTCCACACATAAATAACCTTTAAAAAATAGATCGTATTAAAATTGGGTATTATCTCAAAAATTTCATGTTTTTTCATTTAATCATGAGTGCAAACCCTGCCTCAAAAGCGGTAAAACCTCAGCTTTTAGCTACTATTTATCTAAATGCTGCATAATATAGTCATCATTAAGTGATAATGATTTTCATCTTTTAGAAAGGAGTCTGAAATCAATGACACCCCCCAAGGATTTTCAGTTCGATTCTCAAAAAATCATTCTAGGAGCAATAAAAGGCTCAAAAGCGGTAAAAAATTACTTCAAAGATAAGGAGAAGAGCACCAAGGCGCGATCACGCGCAAAAAAATAGCACAACCTTTATAGGAATCTAGTGCTTTTACGTGCGGATTTTGGGC
The DNA here is from genome assembly GCA_052173415.1 of Wolinella sp. Classification (GTDB taxonomy): domain Bacteria; phylum Campylobacterota; class Campylobacteria; order Campylobacterales; family Helicobacteraceae; genus Wolinella. Next base: position 46,774 of record JBQMYQ010000004.1, read on the forward strand.
TATGTTGCTACAATGGTAGCCCAAAATTCTGCGAAGGATTCCCGTGCGTGCGCTACTTTTATTTCTTACCTTTTCTCTACTTTATGCTTCTGAAATTTTAAGGAATCCAGCCCTAAATAACATGCCAAGAGAGCTGACACTGTGGCACACATATAGCAACGGACAAAGTCGCATTTTAGAGAGTTTAAAGCTAGATGAAGAGGAGAAAAGTTTAGAGATTTTACTCCCCACACAGGATAAAAAAGATCCACAAATCCTCCACATTACGATCACAAAAGAGCCAAAAGGCACGCCCAATATCGAAACCTCTCTTGGCAAAGAGCAGCTAAAAATCGTCGATTTGCGCCCCGAAAAAGAGAAAAAGCCCTTGGAAAACGTCAATAAAGCGGAGTTTGAGCGTCTATACAGAGAATACAAAGATCATCGGCGACTTTTTGGCGCATTTCTGGGAATCGAGCCCTATAAAGAGAACTACCTCCTGCCCTATTCACACAGTTTTCGCCCACGAGAAGGGGAAAAACAGCATGAAGCGAAATTCCAAATCAGCTTCAAGACACTCCTCACATCAAATATTTTCGGCACATCGCTTGATCTTTATCTCGCCTACACGCAACGCTCGTTTTGGCAAGTTTATGACGGCGAGGATTCCCGCCCTTTTAGGGAGAGCAACTATGAACCTGAAATCTTTTTCTCCTATCCTCTTGAGATTCCGCTCTTTGGAGGCGTGATTGAACAGCTCTATTTCGGGCTAAATCACGAAAGCAACGGAAAGGACGTGCAAAAATCCAGAAGCTGGAATCGCGCCTTTATCGGGGCTGTCTATAATAATGGGGGATTTTTTCTTGCGCTTAAGGGCTGGCATCGCTTCAAAGAGAAAGAAAAGCTCTATACAAATGACCCGCGCGGAGATGATAATCCAAAAATTGAGCGATATTTAGGGCATGGCGAAATGAAGGTCGGATATTTTCACGCGCCTCATCTCATCACCGCGACCCTGCGCAACAACCTAAACGTCCGAGGCGAGAACAGAGGCTCGATTTTGCTTGATTACTCCTACCCGTTGCAACGCAGTATCCACGCCTATGTGCAATATTTCAACGGCTATGGGGAATCGCTCATCGATTATGACAAAAGTGTTGAGCGTGTAGGAATTGGCATGATATTCACGCGATGAGCACTTTTAGGAAATCTGCACAAACTTTCTGAGTTTGTAGATGAATTTACTCCCCTTTTTGGGCTCTGATTCCACGATTATGGATATTTTATGCTTAGCGCAGATACTTTTAACGATATTTAGCCCGATTCCGAACCCGCCTTGAATATCATCTCCGCGATAATAACGCTCAAAAATCAGCTTCGGATCTTTGATCCCGATTCCCTCATCTTCGCACACAAAGCACAAAAATCCCTCCTCTACACTGAGCGAGACGGTAATATTCTTCTTAGGCAGACTGTATTTCAGCGCATTTGAAAGGGTATTGTCAATGAGACGCTGAAGCTCTAAGTGGTGAATCTCAACCCAAATCCCCTTGATGATTTTTGAAGTAATTGTAATTTCTTTAACTTTTGCAATCATGCTGAAATAGTCCAATCGATCCTCTAAAATCACGGAAATATTGCTATTTGACGCTCCATGCTGCATGCGTTTATTTTTAATAAAATATTCAATATCTTCATAGACATGCGAAAGGACTTTTAACGCCGCTTTAGTGCGCTCAAAACCTCGATGATTTCCAAAATATTCTTCCAAAAGCTCGATATTTAAGGACATAATCCCTAGGGGCGTGCGAAGCTCGTGCATTACATCTTTAAAAAACGTATTCATGCGGGTGTTTGCGCGTTCAAAAGGCTCAATCGAGCGTCGAATAATCCAAAAAGAGCAGAGAAAAATTAGGAGAATCACCAAACTGGTAAGCAAAAAAAGATCAAAAAAAATAAGACTGTAAGAAAACTCTTTAGAAATGATGAGATGGCGCGCACCAAGGACATTTTCATCTAGGGCACTTTGATAAAAAAGCTTCCCCTCCGCGTGTAAAAATTCCCCATCTTGCAGATGAGGTGGGGAATCCAAAAGTGAAAAAAGCACCTCGCCCTGCTCGTCGAGAATCGCTGAACGAAATATTAATGAACGTGGATAAATGAAATTAATCGTATCACTTTTCAGGGAGTAGAATTTATGCTTAAGCACGTGGGAGTATTCCAAAATCTCACTTTTTTGGCTCAATTCGGCATATTTAACCGCCAAAGAGGCGTAAAAAAGCAGAGGAATAAATCCGATAAGGATTACAAAAGCACTAAAAATTAGAGCGAAATTCAGAGCGACTTTACGACTTTTTTGCAATTTTATATCCCATGCCGCGTCTTGAGATGATAAGCTCCTTGTGGCTTTTTTCCCTAAGCCTTTTTACCATCATGCGAATATCGCTATCGCCAATCTCCCTCCCATCCCACACATATTCCCTGATCGTCTCAATGCTGATAAAAATATCAACATTTTTTATGAATAAGATAAGAAGTTTCCGCTCTTTTTCGCTTAGGGGAATCGCGACATTTTTGTGCCACAAAATCTCAGTGGAGGGCTCAAAACTAAACTCAAACGCAAGGGCTATTTTTAGCGCAGTCGTATGAAAATGATATCTCCTAATCGCCTCTTGAATGCGATATTTCAGCTCTTTGAGCGAGAAAGGTTTGCGAATATAATCGCTACAACCAAGCTCATATCCGTGCACTAAATTTACCTCATCAGTTAGAGAAGTGATGAAAATCACCGGGGTATTTTTCCCATATTTTCGTGCTTCGCGTAAAATTTCATAACCATCGATTCCCGGAACACGAATATCTAAAAGCAAAAGGTCGTAATTTTTTGTAAAAATAGCATCAAGTGCCTCTTCTCCATACGAAAAATCATCAACATCATACTCTAATGATAAAAGCCAATCTTTGATCGATTCTTTATAATTATAATCATCTTCAAGAAGTAAAATTTTCATCTTATATTAACTTTCTTATTATGTTTATTTTTAGGAATTAAATCATGAATATTTTCCGCTTGTTCATATTTTTGTTCTGTTTGCACGCGCTCAAAAAGGTAGAGAATCGAGGGCTCTTTTAAGAGTTTTTGCTCAAAAAAGATTCCCAAATAGCCTAATCTCTCGCCATTAAAATTAAAAAATGGCAAAAAACCAAACACAAATCCTTCGCTCTCAAGATAGCCGTTTTCAAGCACATCGGAGTGAAGTTTACCCGTCAATTTTTCCACACACGTGTATGCACACGGACTGCTTACCAACACGTAGTCATCGATTTTAGGATTCTCTTTCATTCTAATTGCAATATCCAAATGCTTACGTTCCATCAACACAAAAAAGTTGATTCCCCGCTCTAAAAGACGCTTTTGAATCTGCTTAAATCCCAAAATCACCTCCGCAGATCCCAAATATTCCCCCTCATTCATCATGGGGGAAATCGCCTTGATATTCAACCTCTGACCAAGCTCAATCGACCCCAAAGGACGCTGTGTCTCCTTTACCCTTATAAGCCCGTGACGAAGGGAATTAAGCTCATTTCCGAAGGAGTTGAAATCCCAACTGTAAACATAAGTTTTGAGATCTTTTGTGTGGAGATGAATGTCAAGCTCTTGAATATCAACCCCCGCTTTGAGGCGCTCAATCTGCTCAGTAATCTCCTTAAATAAAAGGGCACGATCTTGGCGAATAAAACCCTCTTTAATTTTTTCATTATTCGCAATTAATATCGCTAAAGAGAGGGCTTTATCAATTTCATATTCAATATATTCTTGAGCGATTCCTAAAGTAATTTCAACGCGCTCTTTTTTCTCTTTTAAATGAATTTTTTCATTAATTTTTAGCAACAAAAATATTATTCCAAATAATAAAACACAAAAAAAATATAAAGTAACTTAGATAGATTTTCGCTAATCGCATGGTCAAAATTATATTATCAGAAAGTAATTTTGACGATAAATTGACGATGATTTTTTAGAATTCAAACTAACCTAATCTTGAGAAGGAGGAGAAGAGATGGTTCGAGGAAAAATAGTCGTTCAAAGCTTGATGGGATTTTTAGTCATTAGCTCTCTTGTGAGTGTGAGCTTTGCTTTTGAACGCTGGACATTTGAGGGCAGAGGCAAGACGGGTTACCAAGGAGAGAAGATTGAGTGGATTGAGGGGGACAAAAATCCCGCACAACCACTCATTAAATACACCACTTCGAAATTTAGCGGCGATCCATTCTGGGATACGCTAAATGCAAAGCCCATCGTGCCTGATAGCGTCTATGGCGAATTTGTTCGATACGGATACGAGCTCTTTGTCGATACGCAAGCGATCATAGGTCCAGAGGTTGCGGATCCGAAAATGCGCTATTTGGGGAATAACCTCTCCTGTAATAGTTGTCATTTGGGCGCAGGGACGACAAAATACGGCGCGGCTTTGGTCGATGTAATAGGCAATTTCCCGCAATATAGGAATCGTGAAGATACTCTAGGCACACTCAGCGCGCGAATTAATGGCTGCATGCAACGAAGTATGAATGGTTATTCACTACCGGAAAATAGCCGCGAGATGAAGGCGTTTTTAGCCTATTTTCATTGGCTCGCTCAGGGGATTCCTGTAGGGGCGAAAATCGAGGGACGAGGTCTTAAAACGGTTAATCGAAAAATGGTGCAACAAAATGCTTCAGATCCAATTAATGGTCAAGCGGTCTATGAGCGTGAATGCGCCTCATGTCATGGGAAAAATGGCGAGGGTAAGCGCAGAGCTAGTGTAAATGGTCGGATTCCCGGGTATGAGTATCCACCACTTTGGGGAAGCGATGATACTTACAATACCGGCGCAGGAATGTATCGCACGCTCAAAGCTGCCGACTACATTAAAAGCACGATGCCTAAAGGCGCACCGACGCTAAGTGATAAGGACGCTTATGATGTGGCGGGGTATATTAATCAATACTCACATTACAGAGCAACAAAAATCAACCGTCAAAATGACTTCCCGGATCCTAAGGTGCGCGTCCCGGATCAGGATCAAATGGGAGTCTACGGTGCTCATGGAGAGCTTAAATATCCCGATGAGGGCAAAGGGCAGATGGATTATAAATTCGGACCTTATAAGGGAATCATTAAACAAAAACCATCAACAAAATAGAGGGGGAATCGATGAAAAAGAGAGTTTTATTCGGCTCATTTATGGGAATCGCGGTAGCTCTTTGTCTTAGCGGATACACGAGCACAAATCATCAAGCCACTAAAGGTGTCTCTAGTCCTTCCGTGTCGGGAATCGCCACCCAAATAGGCAGATTGCCCGATCAAAAAACTCCAATAAAAATCACAAAAAAAGGTAGAAACGTCGTTATGCTCTTCCCAGAACTAAAAAACAATATGGGTAAAAATTTTGAGCAAACGCCGTGTGAAGTGGAGTTTTTGCACAAAGGGAGCTATGAAAATCCTGCAGCTAAGGTAAAGAGCACGACCTATTTTGCACTATTGCCTAAGATGAATAATAATTGCGCGCTCTATCTTGAGACGCGCAGTGCGCAATATGGTGCGGAAAAATCGCCTCGATACCTTATAATAAATGAGGGAAAAAATGAAGCGAACTTTACTATTTCACGAGATGTTTTGGCACAAGAGCCCATTATTAAAGGGGTTTTAAAATAGCCCTTGATTTTTGCGATTCCCTCCTTCTCTCAAAAGGGCGGGAATCGTGAAGCTGAAGTTAATAACTCTTCTTTAGCGTAGCACCAACGACACAATCACTTAAAATATCGGGCTTCCTAATCGTCAATTCTATCTCTTTAAACTCATCGAACTTCTTTTTAATCACCTCGTGCAGATCGAACAGTGCCTCTTCAATAAGCCCAAAATGCGATTCCGCTATGTGGGCTAAAATTAGCTCCTTAAGCGCGACATAATCAGTATGGATTCCGTTAAAATCATAAGAAAATCTTCCATCAATGAGAATCCTCTGTGGTTGTTGACGCTCTTTAGTATCGATTCCTATGATGGCTTGGACTCGAAGATTTTCGATAATTAGCGTCATATAACCTTGCTCTCTTTACCTTCCAAAAGACGTAAAATATTCGGAAGATGTTTATAGAGAACAAAAAATACAATGACAAAAAGCGGGAAATGTGTATCAATCACGGGAATCTTAGGGTGAATAAAATAACTCACAATCACGAAAGTTAAAAGTCCAAGTAGTGAAGAGAGTGAGGAAATTTTAAGGAATCTACCCGTGATGAACCAAATAAAAAGTCCTAAAAATGCCTCAATCGGAAGCAATACCACCATCACGCCAAAACCCGTAGCGACCCCTTTGCCACCCTCAAATTTCAAATAGGGACTAAAACAATGCCCCATAACGGATAAAACAGCGATACTCCACTGCGTCTCTGCACTCACTTCCAACATCTTAGCGATAAGAATTAACACTGCACCTTTGAGCGCATCTAGGAGCATGGTCAAAATCGCAATGGATTTTGCCCTCTTAGGATCTACCTCTTTTAAAGCACGCAAAACATTCGTCGCACCGATACTCCCGCTACCCACCTCCTGTAGATTAATACTATAGAGGAATCGCACGATAAGATACCCAAATGGGATTCCCCCAATAAAATAAGCAAGCAGGTAAAATTGAATATTGATATTTGTTAGAAGATTAATCATTTTTATCCATTACACATCAAGGTGTTTGACATCTTTAGCATGATCCTGAATATAAGCCCGTCGTGGCTCGACCTCATCTCCCATGAATAGTGAAAAGACATCACTTGCTTCGATTTCATCACTGATTTGCACCTTTAATAATCTCCGATTCTCCGGAGTCATCGTTGTCTCCCATAATTGTTCGGGATTCATCTCTCCTAAACCTTTATAACGCTGAATATACGAGCCTTTTTTCGCACTCTCTTCAATCTCTTCAAGCACACTGATGAGCTCTCGTCCCGCAAGGAAGCTCAAATCGCGCTCCAAAATTTTATTATGCACGTAATAAGCCTCTTCAAAGAGTGGATTAGTAAAAAGCGAGTCATCAATAACCAAATCCACTAGCCCATCTTTAGTCTGCACATAGAGATGGACGCGCTCTTCGCTGATATGTTTATTAAGGATATTACACTCTTTACTTTTGATAAATTCCGCAAGATTTTCATAAAGTTTATCCGTAGGGAGTGAAATGAGCTCACGATTCTCAATAAGATGTTTTACAACATCAATCATGGCAAAACGTTTTTCAAGCTCCTTAAGTGTGAGGCGATAATGAGCAGCGAATCGAAGAAGTTCTAAAAGCTCGGGCGTGCCGATTCCCTCAAAGGAGAAGTTTTCAATTCCATTTTCAATTAAGTATTCACTCAGTGCCCTCTCATCGCGCAAGTAGATCTCTTTTTTACCTTTTTTAAAACGATAGAGTGGAGGCTGCGCAATATAGAGGAATCCAGCCTCAATCACGGGCTTAAGATAGCGGAAGAAAAAGGTCAGAAGCAATGTCTGAATATGACTACCATCAACATCAGCATCGGTCATAATGATAATTTTCTGATAGCGGATTTTATTAATATCAAATTCTTCACCGATTCCGCACCCAAGGGCGGTGATCATATTTTTAATCTCATCGCTTTTTAAAATCTTATCAAGGCGGCTTTTTTCGACATTTAAAATTTTACCTTTTAGGGGCAAAATCGCTTGAAAAACTCGGTCTCGCCCCTGTTTTGCCGAACCACCCGCACTATCGCCCTCCACGAGATAGAGCTCTGAAATCACAGGATCTTTACTCTGACAATCTGCAAGCTTCCCAGGGAGCGTCCCCACTAGGAGGGAATCCTTCTTCCTTGTGAGCTCACGCGCCTTTTTCGCCGCTTCGCGCCCGCGCGCTGCCATGAGAGCCTTTTGCATAATGGCTTTTGCGTCGTTTGGATTTTCCTCAAAAAACTTTGCCATCTTTTCATAAGTGAGCTTCTGCACGATAGGCTTTACAAAAGAACTTCCAAGTTTCCCTTTAGTCTGCCCCTCAAACTGCGGCTCCATCACCTTAACTGAAACAATCGCTACAAGTCCCTCGCGAATATCATCACCCGTGATTTTATTGTCCTTTTCGCGGGCATTTGCATTCGCATCAATGTAATTTGTAATGGCTCGTGAAAGCCCCGCGCGGAATCCCGCCTCATGCGTCCCACCCTCGGGAGTTTTAATATTATTTACAAAACTTAAAACTTTCTCATCATAGCCATCATTATACGCAAGGGCGATTTCCACCTCCGTATCACTGTCATTATCAACAAAACTAAAAACCTGCGAAACAAAAGTTTTTTTGTTTAAATGTTCGACAAACTGGCTCAATCCCCCGTCAAAATGGTAACTCTCACGGAATCCATCGCGCTCATCGCTAAAGTGAATGGTAATATTTCGATTGAGGTATGCAAGCTCCTTAAAACGATGAGCTAAGGTTTCTCGATCAAAAAGAGTAATCTCAAAAATCTCATCATCAGGGATAAACTCAATCGTTGTTCCGTTTTTTTTACTCGAGCCGATGATAGTGAGCTGATTTTGAGGAATCCCCTGTGAAAACTCCTGAGAATAGATATTTCCATTTTTGTGGATTGTCATCACGAGCTTTTTGGAGAGCGCATTAACGACGGAAACACCGACGCCATGAAGTCCGCCTGAGACTTTATAAGAATCTTTATCGAATTTCCCACCCGCATGGAGCACGGTCAAAACGACTGTTGCTGCAGGGAGATTCTCAGTAGGGTGCATATCCACGGGAATCCCACGCCCATTATCGCTAATAACGGCACTGCCCTCTTTAGTGAGTGTAATTGAAATGGTGTTACAGTGTCCCGCCATCGCTTCGTCAATGGAGTTATCCACCACTTCGTAAATGAGATGGTGAAGCCCATTGATATTTGTGTCACCGATATACATTCCCGGGCGTTTTCGAACCGCTTCAAGCCCCTTTAGGACTTTGATATTATCTGCATTGTATTGTTGATTTTGCATATTTTCCTCTTTTTAAAGCACGATAGGCATGATGATTGTAGAGAAGTTTTTACTTCTTATTAAGAAGGGTTCATTAGATTCATTTACACCTAGGAAAAAATCGACTGTGTCGATCTGTGAGAGGGAATCGAGCATATATTTAGAGCTGATTCCTAGAGTAAATTCCTTGTTGATTCCTGTCTCTAGCTCGATTTGTGTTTTTGCCTCGCTACTCTCCTCACTTAGAGATTCAAAGAGGATTTCACTTGGCGTAAAAGTGATTTTAATGTCCAAACTAACGGAGTTAATCAGCTTGATCGCCTCAATTATTTTCTCTTTGGGGAGTGTCATATTAAATTTTGTATCTTTAGGAATAATGCGCTCATAATCGGGGTATTTTCCATTAATGAGTTTAGAGAAGAATAGATAATTTTTAGATTTAATGATAAGGTAGGTTTCATTGTAATAAAGTTCAACCTCTTCAAAAAATAACTTTTGTATCTCAATGATTGCTTTCTTAGGAATGATTAAGTTAAGCTTCTCAATTGAGGAATTGTCATATTTGATGAGCGCAAGGCGTCTTGTATCCGTAGCGACGAAGCTAAAAGAGTATTCTTTAATGTCAATAAGAGCACCATTTAGCTCGAATTTTGGATTATTCGTATCGACTACAGGGATGATTTTTTTCATTGATTGAATAAGCTGAGAGGAATCTATTTCGATTTTTGGGAGCTCTTCAAAGCTTGGGAATCCTGGGAATTCACTTGCATCAAACGTAGGAAGTTTAAAAGTGCTTCGCTCTTGTTTAATAATGAGAAATTCCCCATTACGTTCCAAAATCACATCAGCGTCTTTTAGGCGGCGAATAATGTCAAGAATCTTCTTACCATTGACCGTCGTAGTTCCTTCTTCTTTGATTTTGACGTTTTCACTTTGAGCGAGTAGTCCAATCTCATAGTCCGTCGCTTGGAAGGTTAGAGTGTTTGCTTCAGCCTTGATATAAATATGCGAAGTGATTTGGCTCGCATCTTTTTTTTCAAGGAAAGGTTGGAGATTGGTTAGGATATTTTCTAGGCTACTCTTTGCGATGATGATATTCATAGCAGATTCCTTAAATATTTAAATTTTAATAGAAGTAGTAGAGGAGAGTGAAAATGTGAAAAGGCTCTACTAACATTCTTGGAATAGGGATTTTTGCTGTGAAAATGTCCCATCTCATTATTCACATTTATTCACTTTAGGGTTGTGTCATTATATCGAAGCTTTGGTTTATTTATCTGTTTTTATCTTATTTTTTAGACTTTCGATAATGGTCTTAAAATTTGCATCTTCTTCGATTTCATCTTTAATAGTTTTCATTGCTTTACTAATTGAGCTATGATCTTTCATACCAAAAAATTGTGCGAGCGAGGGCATTGAATTTAGTGTAAGTGTGCGAGCGAGGTAAATGACGATTCTCCTAGCGTTTGCAATATTTTGACTGCGACTTTTACTTTTGATTTCAGCGGGTTTAATGTTTAGCTCTTTTGAAACAATATGTATAATCTGCTCCAACGTGATATTTTCTCGTTCTTCTTTTATCTGTTCTTTTAGGACATTTTTTGCAAAATCAAGCGTAATCTCCTGACTCATTAGGTTTGCATAGGCATTAAGTTTAATGATAATTCCCTCGATTTCACGTATGTTATTGTCCATATTTGTAGCGATGTAGTTGATAATTTCATCACTAAGATAGATTCCATCAAATTCACATTTCTTTTTAATAATATTGATTTTTGTCTCTAGCTCCGGAGGCTGAATATCAGCGACCATTCCCCATTCAAAGCGACTTTTAAGCCGTTCTTCCAGTCCAGCGATCTGTTTGGGTGTTTTATCTGAAGTGAGGATAATCTGCTTATTTTTATTGTGAAGTTCATTAAATGTGTGAAAAAACTCCTCTTGGATTTGTGGCTTCCCACCGAAAAATTGAACATCATCAATTAGAAGATAATCGCAAGCACGGTATTTATCACGGAATCGATCCATTGTGTTATTTCGAATATGATAAAGATAGTCGTTAAGAAATTGCTCGCTTGTTACATAAATAATATTTTTCTCTTTTGTAACATTAAAATTTCCGATTGCATTAAGTAGATGTGTCTTCCCTAGCCCTGTGCCCCCGTAAATTAGCAGTGGGTTATAGGCGATTCCCTGCTTTTTAGCGACATTTTGCGAGACTTCATAGGCAAAGCGGTTTGAATTACCTACTACAAAGGAATCGAACGTAAATGAGGGGTTTAAGATTGTATTCTTCTGTCCTTTAACGGTAGCATTTTTTGAAACGGAACTTTTCACATTCCCTTTGGCGATTCCCACTCGGATTTCAATTTTTGGACGTTTTCCCGTGTTAATTTCAAAAAGATGAGCCAACCGCTCGCCATATTTTGTTTTGACCCAGTTTGCGATGAATTGATTTGGGGCATGATAGATCGCTAAGTCCGTGCGAGAGGCTTCTTCATTATATTTTAGCTGTTGAATATATCGCTCATATTCAAGCGGAGAAATCTCCTCTTTAAGTTGCTTTAATGTAGTATCACCCAGCAAAATTTTAACCTTCAGTTGAGTTTTCACAATGTGAATAAACGTGTGAATACTAGCGCACTCCGAGTAAGAGAAGACTAAAATTTGCCGATTCCAAAAGTTATTTTAAGTGATGTAATAATCAAAGGGAATATGTGAATATTTTGGGAATCGACCCGGGAAGTCGGAACTGTGGCTATGCGATTTTAAAATACGATACAAAAGGTGGGAATCGGCTTATTGAGGCGGGTCTGATTAAGATTAAAGGGCGTGTGTTACAGCACCAGATTTTGGAATTTGTCGAGGGAATCGACATGGTGCTGAAGTCTCATGATATTGATGAGGTGGCGATTGAGGATATTTTTTATGCTTATAATCCAAAAACACTCATTAAGCTCGCTCAATTCCGTGGGGCATTAAGTCTTAAAATCCTTCAAGATGTGGGTAATTTCCATGAATATACGCCACTTCAAGTAAAAAAGGCTCTCACGGGAAATGGCAAAGCTGATAAAAAACAAGTGGCATTCATGGTAAAACGCCTTTTGGGAATCAAGGGTGAAATTAAGCCACTAGATATTACAGATGCGATTGCAGTAGCGATAACACACGCTCAGAGAGTTAAACTAGGAGGGAATTAAAAATGAAAGTAACACTTTTGCAACACACTAGCCTGAAAGTCTGTGCGCACGCGATCCGCACATGTTGGCAGAGCTTTGAGCGAAGTGATGATGGCGGTGAGAAGGATTTGGAACTCATCGAGCGCGTAGGAAACAAAAATAAGCACAAAAGCACATTAGAACATCTATTTTATACATTTTATATAGAGGGAATCTCCCGTGCGTGTCTGCAAGAGTTGGCACGCCATAGGATCGCTTCGCTTTCAGTCAAAAGCACGCGCTACACGCTAAAAGAGCTGAAAAAGGAGGAATCTTTCGGCAAAGATGACTTTGAGCGTGTGGGAAAATATCTCGTATTGACCGGCGTTAAGAGCGTGGATTGTGCTTCAATTGCGGCATTAGAGAATTTGCGTGAAATTCTAAAAAGTGGTGTGAGTAATGATTATGCTAAATTTTGTATGCCTGAATGTTATAAAACCGAGCTGACATGGAGCATCAATGCAAGAGCTTTGCAGAATTTTCTCGAATTGCGCTCAGGTAAAAGCGCGCTATGGGAGATAAAAAAGCTAGCTAATAGCGTATATGAGGCGATTCCCAACGAACATCGATACCTTTTTGAGATTACTAAGGAATCGTAGGGATTGATAAGAATCAACGCACTCCTCCGTCCAAGCCTCTATAATCGTCACTAAAAAGGAAAAAATATGGGGAATCTTGACCTCTATCTTCTCACTATTCATCTTTTTTGTGCCACACTCTTTATCGGGACGGTCTTTTTTTGGGCATTTATCATTGATGTCGTGAGGAATCGCAACCCACACATCGATCTTGATGTCGCGGAGACGCTTATTTCGCGGCGTTTACGCCCCATTATGAGCGTGAATGTGACAGTGCTGCTACTTAGTGGCTTGGGGCTTTTTTATAATCGCTACGGCGCGTTGGCGGGCTTTGATACGCTTTATGCTTATTTGTTGAGTGTGAAGGGAATCTTGGGCATTTTAGGGATAGGAACTTTTTATTTCATGCCTCAAATTATAAAAAATTTCAAAAACCAAGCTAAAGCCCATGATATCGCTCATCACGTGCTATTTTTCGTGATGATTCTTATCATTATTTTGGCAAAAATGCTCTAAAGAGTTTTACCCTCATATGCGCGAAGGGAATCGGGAAAAATTTCCAGCGAGCGCGCTAAAACCCCCTGAAAAAGGGAGAGGGCGATTCCATAGTTGGTGATGGGTAAGTGAGATTCTTGGGCTTTGGCGAGGCGTGAGAGCATGGCTGCTTGATTAAGTGTGCAAGCTCCACAGTGGATAATGAGCTTGTAGCTTTTGAGATTTTCCGGGTAATCTTTGCCATTGCAATGGTGGATTTCTAACGTCTTGCCTGTGAATTGACGCAACAGGTGAGGAATTTTTACCCTCCCGATGTCATCTTCTAGCGCGTGATGGGTGCAAGCTTCGGCGATGAGGACTTTATCGCCCTCTTTTAGTGTGTGAATTGCTCGTGCACCGCGGCTTAGAATCGTAAGGTCGCCTTTGAGGCGCGCCATGAGAATGGAAAAGGTCGTAACTTTCACATTTTCAGGCGTGTGGGCGATGGTTTCGCGCACGCATTGGGAATCGCACACTACCAAAGCAGGAAGCTCTCTGAGGCGTTGAAAGAGGCTTTGGAGGTTGGATTCCTTAGTAATAATACAGATAGCTTCGTGATCTAAAGCATCACGGATTGCTTGCACTTGCGGGAGAATCAGCCTTCCTTTAGGGGCTTGAAGATCTATGGGGGTAACGAGCACAATCAAAGAATTAGGTGTGATTAAATCCCCTAGCAGCGAAGGCGTAGCATACCACGATGGAGGTGCAAGACGGATAATTGCTTCCAAAATCACAGGATAATCTGCTTGATTCTTCGCGCTTAAGGATATAAGGGGTGCGCCAAATCCCTGAATATATGCCAAAAAATTCTCACTAGGGGGATTGATGTCTATCTTATTGCAAACAATAAGGAAGGGAATCTCTAGCTCCTTAAAGCGTTTAATCAATTCCTCTTCCTCCGTGCCCCACGCCCCCTCCTCGGTAACAAGCAGAGCGAGGTTGATACGCTTTAGTGTCTCAAAACTTCTACTAATCCGCTCCTTACCCAATAGACCATCATCATCTATCCCCGCAGTATCAATAAGGAGAATCGCCCCTAAAGGGTGGAGCTCCATCGCCTTTTCCACCGGATCAGTGGTCGTGCCCGGGAGATCAGAGACGATGGAGAGATTTTGCTGGGTGATGAGGTTTAAGAGCGAAGATTTTCCTACGTTGCACTTGCCAAAGATTCCAATATGAATTCGCATACCTTTAGGCGTTTGAAGCATATCGATTCCTTAAAATGAAACGTTGGCTATCGCCATTTTCAAGGGATATGGATTCCCCTAGATGGGTAATTTGGTTAGTGAGTTTGGCGTAGGAATCTTGCGACTCATCTTGGATTGAGCCTTTACCCGGATAGAGTTGATAGAGTGTGCGCATTTCTCCTTCAGTGATGGCGGGCATTATGACGTTTGCTCCGCTTTGCAATGCGAGGAATCGCCCCTCTGGGTGTAAAGCCTCCATAGCACTGGTGGCGGGGATATTAATGTAGGGCATTAAAAGGCGCAAGAGTGCCATAACTTTACGTGAGGTGTGGAAGTCTCCGCCTCGGGCGTGCTCTAGCGGAGTGTGTGGCGCAGGGATAAAAGGACCAATCCCAACCATATCAAAGTCTGATTCCTGAAAAAAGAGTAAATCCTCAGCGATTGATTCCAAGGACTGTCCGGGTAGCCCCACTAGAGAGCCACTTCCTGTTTCAAAGCCCAGCTTTTGGAGATTTTCTAGGCAAGTAAAGCGATTTTGATGGCTCATGTTAGGGTGGAGCGTGGCATAGAGTTGTGAATTTGTTGTCTCGATTCTTAAAAGATAGCGATTTGCACCCGATTCCTTGTAGGCTTGATACTCCTCAAAACTTTTTTCCCCAAGGCTTAAGGTAACACGCGCGCCATGATGATGGATAGCACTAATAAGCTCACACAATTCATCTCTATCATAGGCATGACTTTCGCTACTTTGAAGCACCAAAGTTTGATAGCCAGAATTAATAGCCTTTTGTGCAAGATTGATCGCCTCTTGAAGGGGGATTTTGTAGCGTTTTAGATGCCGATTCCCAGCGCGCAATCCACAATAAGAGCATGTTTTGACACAGATATTAGAGAGCTCTAGGAGTGCTTTAAGATGAATGGAAGGGCGAGCATATCGCAGGCGCACCTCATGGGCGCATTTAAACAGCGTCTCATCGTAAGAAGAATCCGCGAGAACTTTCACCAACTCTTCTAAGCTCGCCTGTTGCTTTGCCATGATTTTCAGCACTAGCGACATGTTATCCCTATTTAGTGTTACACGTGGCAGTCTGTCCCACCTGCGCCAATCTTCTCTATCATCTCCTCGACCACTTGGGCGGCTTTGGGCAAGTGCTCTTTTAACATGCCAAGATATTTAGGGATAATTACCTCTTCCCCTATTTTTCTTACCTCGGGTGAGGCATAGTCGCGGATATATTCCTTGAACGTAAGAATCCCATTGGGAATACAGAGATATTTGATCGTAGCTTGTTTGGCTAGGGGCATAAAATTACATCCTGTGCGTCCTTCACGATAGCATGAGGTGCAAAAGGAGGGTAGTCGCCCTGCACGCACCAGCTCCAAAATAAACTCGTCGATATTGCGGTGATCGCCAATGGCGAATTGTTGATTATGGAGGTCATTGCCTTTTTGCTCTTTGGCATAGCCCCCGATTCCTATGTTTGTCCCTGCATCAGTCTGAGAAATGCCACATTTCTGCAACATCAAGTCACGTAACTCCGGCTCTTCTCTAGCAGTAAGAATCGTGCCTGTAAAAGGACACATAAGACGTATGATGGCGGCGATTCTTACCAGTTCTTCATCGCTGACCGCATAAGAGGAATCGCCTTTTTCTTTGCAGGAGGTAAGTTTAATGCGGGGGAAGGAGATCGTATGAGGTCCAACACCAAAAATTCGCTCCAAATCCATAGCATGATAAAGCATGGCTAAAATTTCATATTTCCAGTCATAAAGTCCAAAAAGCACGCCAATAGCTACATCATCTAAACCCGCTTTCAAGGCGCGATGAAGCGCAAAAAGACGCCATTTGTATGCGCCCTTTAAAGTGTTTTGGGGGTGGATTTTCTCATAAGTGCCACGATGATAGGTCTCTTGAAATACCTGATATGTGCCAATCCCCTCCGCCTTGATTGCACGATACTCCTCTTCAAACATTGGAGCAGCGTTGATATTGACACGACGGATTTCGCTCTTATCTTTCTTGACGGAATAGATGGTTCTCACACTTTTAGCGATGTAGGCGTAATCACTCTTGGGGTGCTCGCCATAGACGGCGATGAGACGCTTTTGACCGTTATCTAAAAGTGCCCCTATCTCCTCTATAAGCTCCTTTTCTTGGAGTGTCTTTTTTGACATTTCATCGTTAGAGGAGCGAAAACCACAGTAAGAGCAGTTATTTACGCAGGGATTGGAGATATAGAGCGGGGAGAATAGCACGATACGATTCCCATAGACCTCCTCTTTGATAAAAGTGGCGGCTTTATAGACCTCTTCCCATAGATCTTCATCTTGAATGTGGAGTAAAGTCGCCGTCTCTTCGGGCGTAAGCATCGTGCCTTTGTAGGCATTTTTTTTTGCCTTTTCGATGACACCTAACACCTGCTCACGCGATGGATTCTCACTCGTCTTAAGAACGCGCGCTATCTCTTCATCGTCGATGAAATTTTGAAACTCGCTCTCTCTCTCCCAAGTCTTGATTCTCTCGAAGCGATCTTTTGTCCAAGACATGATTATCCTCCATAGGTAAAGGATTCCCTCGCCCATACAGAGGAATCCTTTAAGTTATTTAGTGTGATGTTTTGGTTAGGTCTTCTTTAAGCTGTGAAACCTGCATGAGATCCTCTTGCACCCATTTTGGCGCGTGGTGTGTGGCATCACTTAGGGGCACATCTCCTGAGCCAAAGCGGAACATCGCTTTGAAATCTTCAAAATTGATTAATGCCAAAGGTAAATGTCCGCCCAGAGCAACTGCCGTGGCAATAATCGACCCCCAAACATGGAAATAAAAGAGGTAGGATAGGAAGCTCTTCCCGACTAACGGCGCGAAAGCATAGAGTAACCAACCACTGACGATGAGGGCAAAAATCATGAATATGAAAAAGAGATAAGTCCCTTTTTGACCCGCGTTAAAGCGTCCTTGAGGAGCGACTTCGACTGGACCAAAAGGAATCCCAAAGAGTCGCCGTGGATAACCTCCAAAGTTTTTAAACCATGCCCATGTATCTTTGTCCCAAATGAGGAGATTCCTCATCATGAGAAAGAATCGATCAGCATTGATGATGACAAAGCCAAAGAAGTTAAAGGTAAAAAGCACCGCTACGATCATATGCACGTCCATAAGCCATGTTGCAGTGGTCTCATTCACGAGGCGAAAATAGATAAGAATCCCGCTAAGCGCTAAGATCATCCACGTAATCATATTGATGTTGTGGAACATCTTCTCTGATAAGGGGAATTTCAATACTCTTTCTTCATGCATGTTCCACCTCCTGAAGGTCTAAATTACGGCGATTGACGTAGGTTTTAGTATGCAGAAGCTTTTCGGCGACCTCGCCCATGGGAGTGGTGTTTAGATCCTTGTAGGCTTGCATACAGCTGGGATTTTGATGAGAGCTAGTGAGATTAGCTTTTTGCAGTCGTTTGTCATCTTTGTAAAGTCCTTGCTGTCTTAGTGCAATGTATGATTTGCGCTTCTTTACAATATCAGTGATGACATAGCCACTCACCGCGATTACACTAACAGATACCCCTGCAACCTTGAGGAAGTCGCGACGACTGAATATTTGACCTAGGGGTTTTTCTACATATTGATAGTGTTTCATTGATTCTCCTTAAGCTCGTAGTGGTAGTGGCAAGAGAGGGTGTAGCCACGATGTTCCCATGGGTTGAATGGGTTGTCCGCCGCCATTGACACAACCTCCAGGGCAGTTCATCACTTCAATGAAGTGGTATTCGCCCTTGTTTTCGGTCAGTTTTTGGACGATTTTTTCAATATTGTGCGAAGCTCCATTAACCACCGCGACCTTGATCTCAATAATCTCTCCACCACGATCTTTAAGTGGGACGGGGATTTTTGCCTCTACTATGTCTGTGTCATAGCCTCTTACGGGGATAATATCAGGGTTGGATAGCTCCTTGCCTGAGAGAATAAAATATGCCGTCCTCAAAGCTGCCTCCATGACACCTCCACTGTTGCCAAAGATTGTTCCCGCACCAGTATAGACGTTCATTACCTCTTCTTCGCGCTCATCAGAGAGTTCTAGGGGGTTGATTCCCTTGCGTTTGAAGAGTTCAGCAATATCCCTAGCAGTCAAAACAGCATCAACATCAGGAAAAGGGGCACTTGAAGCGGGAATCTTGCCCTCTTCTTTGAGGTAGTGGTAGGCAGAGTCAAACTCAGGGCGACTAGCTTCAAATATTTTCGCAGTGCAGGGGGTTACCGCGACCATATAGACATCTTCAGGGTCTTTCTTCCAGACATACTCCGCTGCCCATGTCTTCGCTAATGCCCCGCCCATTTGGATTGGAGATTTCGCACCAGAGATATGAGGAATCAGCTGAGGGTGAAAGGTCTCGGCGTTTTTTACCCACGCCGGACAGCAACTTGTGAAGTGAGGGAAAGGGTGGTGCGCAACATGTTCTAAATCTTCGCCCCGCTCACCTAAAATTCAGTAGCGCACTTTCTTGATAAACTCTGTCCCCTCCTCAAGAATCGTGTTATCCGCGGCAAAATTAACATCATAGTTGTGGAATCCAGCCTTTTCAAAGGCATTATAGAGGCGATTGACCGTCAAGTCGCCGGGCTTGCCTCCAAATTCCTCAGCGATAGAGACACGCACCGCAGGTGAAGGGTGGGCGACGACGAAACTTTTTCCATCCTCAAGCCGTCGCATTACCTCATCAACGAAGCTCATTTGCTCAATCGCACCAAAAGGGCAATTCACTAAGCACTGCCCACAGGCGACACAGCGATTCTCGCTAATAGCGTGGGCGACTCCTAAAGAGCCATTAATTGCTTCAGTAGGGCAGAACGCACTACAGGTATCACAGCCCACACAATGGTCTTGGTTAATACGAATAATTCCGCGAAGCTCTCCCTTGCGGTGAGTTCCTTCAAATTCTGCATCGCCACCTCTAGCATGCGGTGGAGGCGAGAAAGTGCGGACTTTAGAAACGTTTTCTAGCATAAATCCTCCTCGTTTTGATACACGCCCTATAGATAAGACCCGTTTCATAAGAGAATATTCTGCTAAGGCGTGCGCCGACTCTACAACAGTTAAAATAAAATTCTATATTAATACCATAAATGGAGAATGTAATTAAGATGGGAGTATGGAGAGACGAATATCGGGTAAAATATATTTAAAGACACCATGTGCGCACATGACATCGCTTATCATGTGCCGGGTTATGTCATGATTTCGCAGTTTTATCAAACTTCTCTATTAGCAGATGATTCATTTAGGTAGATTCCTAGGAATCTACCTATTCAGATTAGAGTTATGAGTTTAGTAATCAAAAAAGTATCAACAAAAAATATAATTGTAAAATCAAACCTTATTCCTGAGGGATTTTCTGCGAATCCTTATATTGGTTGCACTCATGCGTGTAAATATTGCTACGCTTCATATATGAAAAATTTTACTAATCATGACGAGTCTTGGGGTGAATTTATTGATATAAAACTTTGGGAATCTATCCCGAATAAACATCGCTATACAGGCAAAGAGATTGTCATAGGCACTGCAACAGATCCTTATCTTCCTCAAGAGGCAATATATAAGCGCACCTTAAAACTATTAGAAGAGCTAAAAGCAACAAAAGCCAAGATCATTCTCATAACCAAATCGACTTTAATTTTAAGAGATATTGAGCCCATTGGTAATATTCCTAATATACAAATTTTATTTTCTATAAATTCACTTGATGAAAATTTTCAAAATAAAATAGATCGAGCACCGAAAGTTCATGAGCGACTGGAAGTGATGAGAGAATTTCATGATAGAGGAATTAAAACGCTCTGTTTAATTGCTCCAGTATTTCCGAAGATTACTCAACCTTTTGAGATTATAGACGCCATCAAGGATCGGTGCAGTGGTATTTTGATAGATAAACTAAAACTTCGTGGCGAATCTAGAGATAGGATTTTGGAGTTCATTAGGTGTGAATACCCGCAACATTTTGCGCTCTATTGTGATATTTTTCTTAGAAATATAGATACCTTCTGGGAATCTTTAGCAAGAGATTTATTGAATTTTTCACACACTAAAGATTTTCCTTTAGAGATAGAAATTCAATATAAAAAGCGAGAAAAGCCCCTAAAAAAGGAGCTAAATCTCTTTGATTTTATTTCACAACGACACTAAAAATCGTTCCATTTCGACGAACCAAAATCCGTTTCATTTTACCTCTGTTTTGTTTCATTGCTTCATTAAAAGAAGCAATATCTTTAATGAGGTAATTTTCAACCCGCACGATCACATCGCCCTCGCTAAAACCAAGCTCACTCGCTATGCTATCCTCGCGCACGCCCGTAACGAGCACGCCTTTGGTATCGGGAGCGATTCTGTATCGCTGTTTTAGTCGCTCATCAAGCGCGCCAATTGAGAGCCCATCAATGCCACTATTACCATGCGCGATTCCGCTACCATTTTGCGGTGCTTCTGCGAGTTTAACCGTTGTGCTGAATTCCTTTTTATCACGATTGTAGAGCACTTTTATTTTGTCGTTTGGCGAGTAGTTACCGATGATATTCTTCAAATCCGAGGCACTTTTTACTACTTTATCATCGATTTTTACGATAAGATCCCACACCTTGAGACCTGCTTTTTGTGCGGGGGAATCGGGTTCGATTCCAATTAAAACCGCCCCCTCTTGATCTCCATAGGAATCGCGCAATTCCTGTGTAAGGTCTTGAATAGAAACCCCCATGTATCCCCGCTCAATCACGCCTTTATCAATTAAAGTAAGTGCGATTTTTTTCACCATTTCAGAGGGAATTGCAAATCCGATGCCATGATTCCCTCCTGTGCGCGAGAGAATCGCTGTATTGATTCCCACCAATGCTCCACGGGAATCCACCAGCGCACCACCGGAGTTTCCGGGGTTAATGGACGCGTCGGTTTGTATAAAATTTTCATAATCATTAATCCCGATTCCGCTTT
This sequence comes from Wolinella sp., assembly GCA_052173415.1. GTDB lineage: Bacteria > Campylobacterota > Campylobacteria > Campylobacterales > Helicobacteraceae > Wolinella. The sequence goes on from JBQMYQ010000004.1 coordinate 68,263, forward strand.
TATTGAGGGCTGAAATGATCCCTTGAGTCACGCTCTCTCCGACGCCAAAGGGATTCCCAATGGCAAAAACCACATCGCCCACTTTCGCTTCACTGCTATCTGCAAATGAGATGATCGGGAGCTCTTTCCCCTTGATTTTTATCACGGCCAAATCACTGCGCGGATCCTTGCCCAGCACTTTTGCTTCGTATTCCTTGCCATTTTCTGGTAGTGTGACGATGACTTTATCCGCGCCATCAATGACGTGATTATTCGTGATGATATGCCCCTCTTTTGAGATGATCACCCCGCTCCCCAAACTGCGCTCGACCCGATCTTTGGGGACCATCTGATTAAACATATCACCAAAAAACTGCTGAAAAAACGGGTCATTAAAGAGTGGGTGATTTTGCCCGAGATTCCCCATCTGATTTTTAATCTTTTTTTGTGTCGAGATATTGACGACCGCCTTTTTTGCCTCTTTAATCGAATCGTAATACGAGTAGATCACCCCGCTATTTATCGGGCTTTGACGCTCTTTTATTTTTGGTGCTTCGCTGATGTTGAACGCCAGCGCGTAGGTGCTTAGGAGCGAAATAAAAGCTAAAATTCTGAAATTCATAAGAACTCCTTAAAAAGTGATACAAAAAGTATAAGGGGAATGCGTAAATAATCGGTAAATAACCGCCTGCTAGAGCGTTTTATCAAAGAGACTTGAGCCAAGACGCACGAGGTTGCTCCCGCATTTAATCGCCAGCTCAAAATCGCTACTCATGCCCATGGAGAGTGTGGTCGCGCCATGTTTTTTGAGCTCTTCAAAAATCCTCTGCGTCGTCTCAAAACTCCGCTTAATTACCTCATTATCTGAAACATGCGCGCCGATACTCATCACGCCGCAAAGTTTAATATTCGGGAATCGCTCTAAAATCTCAAGATAATTCTCAATCGCCGCTTCGGGATTTACGCCACTTTTGCTCTCCTCTTTCGCGCTATTAATCTGAAGTAGCGCGGGAATCCTGAGCCCCTCGCGCTCCAGACGCTTTTGTAGCTCATTTGCGAGCGTGAGCGAATGGAGCGAGTGAATGAGGCTCGGGCGCAGGGCAAGGAGCGCGTTAATTTTATTGCTCTGAAGTGTGCCGATGAAGTGCCACTCGATGGGAAGCTCTCTAAGTTCGTCCATTTTTTGCTTCAAATCCTGCACCCTATTTTCGCCAAAAGCCCTCTGCCCGCAGCGATAAAGCTCCTCTATGTCGCTACTTTGGCTATATTTGCTCACCGCAAGGAGCTTCACGATGTGATGACGCGAATACTCAATGCGTGCGCGCTCAATTGTGCGAATCGCGCGATGTAAATTGTCCTCAAGCCTCTGAAGGCTCATGGCAGGATTCCTCCCTGCGCGATTCTTGAGAGGTCGTTATAGAGTCCCAAAATCATCAGAGAAACAAGAAGCACCCAGCCTGAAATCGTGAGGTTGGTCAATACTTTTACGCTCGGGGCGCGGCGTGCGAGCATTTCATAGAGCGTGAAGATGATGTGTCCGCCATCGAGTGCGGGAATGGGTAGGAGGTTTAGGATTCCCAAATTCACCGAGATGAGCGCAGTGAATAGGGCTAGGGTGATGATTCCTGATTCGCTTGCTTTGCTTGTGATTTGCACGATTGATACGATGCCGCCCACCTCGCTTGCGGGGACGATTCCGCTTAGGAGCTTTTGGATTCCTAGGATAATCATTTTGCTCGATTCTACGGTGTCGCCAAGTGCTTTAGGTAGGGAATCGATGAGCGAATATGCGACCTCTCTTGTTTGCCCGTTTGGACGGATTCCTATCATGGGGCGCAGGATTATTTCGCCAAAGATATTCTCCGATTCTTGAATTTGCGGGGTTATGCGGAATACGAGCTCTCTATTTGCGCGCAAAATGACAAACTCAAGCTCGCCCTCGGAATCCTTAATATATTCCCTCGCTTCGCTCCACGAATGCATGGGTTTGCCATTGATGTGGGTGATTTCATCGTTGGCTTTTAATCCCGCCTTCGCCGCGACCATCGTGGCTTCGGGCTCTGCAATGATGGGGGCGAGCTGCTGTGAGCCGACAAGGGCTACAAAAAAGTAGAGCAAAAAGGCTAGGAACAGATTCGCAAATGGACCCGCAAAGAGGATAATGAGTCGCGCATAAGGGGGCTTTGTGTTGTAGCTATCAGGCTCTTCGCTACGATGTGCGGGGTTGGCGTCATCTTGCCCTTTCATTCTTACATAGCCCCCAAGCGGGATTGCGCTGAGCGCGTATTGCGTGTCGCCGTATTTTTTGACATAGAGCTTTTTGCCAAAGCCGATACTAAAAACTTCGACCTTCACCCCGAAGAATCTCGCGGCAAGAAAGTGCCCCAATTCGTGAAAAAAGATGAGAAACGAGAGGACTAGAAGTGATATAAAAAGTCCCATAATGTGCCTTATTTAGAGGATTTCAAGTAAGCTTTAGTGTAATCATACCCCGAATAGAGTGTAAGAATCGTCGCAAGCCACAGCAAAATCTCGCCCGGGAAGTAATCCATGAGCAAAAATGCCACTGCCGTGATTTGCAGTCCAGTTTTCCATTTCCCAAGATTGCTGGCTGCGACGCCGATTCCCTTTGCGGCGGCGAGCACGCGCAATCCCGTGATGAAAAATTCCCGCGAGAGGATTAAAAACACCGCCCAGACTTCGGCACGCTTCCATACCAATAATCCGATAAAGCCCGCGAGCATGAGCATTTTATCTGCGAGCGGATCAAAAACTTCGCCGAATGTGGAGACAATGGAGTGTTCTCGAGCGATAAAGCCATCAAAAAAGTCCGTAATGCTCGCGATGAGGAAAAGCAGGCAGGCAGTGTAGTTGATCCATGTGGGGTGTATGGGAGGAGGGAAGAGCGCCTCCCCGTATAAAATCACGACAAGGAGCAAAAATGAAAAGATGATCCTTGAGATGGTCAGGATATTGGGCGCGAGTCTCACTTAAAGCTCGTCCCACCATCGATGATGATGGTCTGTCCTGTGAGCCATGAGCTCGCCTTTTCATCACAGAGGAAGAGACATGCGCCGACTAGATCTTGAGGTTGCCCCATGCGCCCTACAGCAGAGAGCTTCTCGACAGTCGCTCTGATCTCTTCATAATCGGGAAATGCCCTAAGCGCGTCGGTATCAATCGGACCTCCACTGACGCAATTCACGCGGATTCCCCAGCTGCCAAGGTCGCTTGCGGCATACTTTACCATCGTTTCGACGGCATTTTTGGAGCTGCCATGCCCGGAGTAGTTGGGCGTATAGACGAGATTCCCCGTGGAGCTTAGCGAGATAATGCTCCCGCCCCCGACCTCTTTCATGCGCTTAGCCGCCTCTTGTGCGCCGACTACAAAGGCGAGAACCGTTGCGGTGTAGATGTTGTTTAGTCCCTTTGGTTTTAGTCGCATAAAAGGCGCGAATCCACCTACTACCGAGCGTCCGGAGATGATTGCGTTGCTGATGAAATAATCGACCCGCTCAAAATCTGCGTCAATCTTGCTAAAAAGCTCCTTGTATTGCTCAGGCTCCAAAATATCCAGCTGATAGTAGCGCGCCTTGATTTTGTATGTCTTTTCGAGCTCAGAAGCGATTTTCTCCGCTTCTTCGGCGTTTTTATTGTAGGTAAAGGCGACGTTTGCCCCCCTTTGCGCGAAACCATACAAAATCGCTCTGCCGATTCCTCGGGTCGCCCCGCTAATGACTAATGTTTTTCCTTTCATTTTTCCACCTCGTAATGTTTTAAAGTCTCCTCAATAAAGCGCATACTCTCCGTGCTCGGGGGCACAAGGGGTAGGCGATATTCTAGGCTGGGAAGTAGCCCAGCGATATACATTGCTGCTTTGATAGGGATAGGATTACTCTCGATGAACAGGGCTTTATTGATTGCAAAGAGCGCGTTATTGATTTTGCGGCTCTCTTCAAGTTCGCCTGCAAGGGCTTTATGCACGAGCGTAGCAATCTTGCTTGGGAGCAGATTCCCCGTCACAGAGATTGCACCTAGACCGCCATTAGCGAGAATCGGATAGTTAATCGCGTCTTCTCCGCTTGAGATTGCGAGCGCGGGAATCTTTGTATTTAGCTCGATAATATGCTCCATCGAGCCTGAAGCCTCTTTGATTCCATAGATATTTTTCACCTCATTAAACAGCCGTAGAATTGTATTCGTCTCGATATTTACGCCCGTGCGCCCGGGGACATTATAGAGCATCAGCGGAATCTCCACGGAATTGGCTACGGCCTTGTAATGCTGATACAATCCCTCCTGTGTGGGCTTGTTGTAATAGGGAGTAACGCAGAGAATCCCATGCGCGCCCATCTTTTCTGCGAATTTTGCCAAATCAATCGCCTCGTGTGTCGAGTTGCTCCCCGCGCCTGCAAGCACCTTGGCATTGCTTCCTTTTGCGATATTCACGGCAATTTCGATACACTCTTTGTGTTCGTTGTGGCTTAGGGTCGCTGATTCCCCTGTAGTGCCGACGGGGACGAGCCCATCCATGCCATGTGCGATTTGACGAGAGATTAGCTTCTCGTAGGTTTGTGTATCTATTTTTCCGTGCTTAAAAGGCGTAATCAGCGCGCTCATTGCACCATTTGGCGCATCTTGTAAGAACATTCTATTTCCTCAAGATTAGGGTCGTGGAGGATCGCTCATCAAAATAACGATTTGCCACTTCGATGATTTTTTCTCGCGTAAGTGTAGAAAATTTTTCTTCAAACTCCAATAGTGGAGCGAGATTCCCGCGCGCTAGGTAGCTCCCAAAGAGATTTGCCACCGCGCTACTGCTCTCAAGCTGCAGAATAAATTCGGCTTTGAGATTTGCTTTGACTTTTTGCAGTTCGCTCTTGCTAACCTCGCCCTTTTTGACTTTCTCAATCTGCTTGTGAAGCTCTTCTTCAAGCTTAAGCGCGCTAACCCCCTCATTTGCAATCCCTATGAACATAAAGAGCCCCTCATCGGCTAGATCCATATTGTAGGCATAAATTTCATTAGCGAGTTGCTTTTTATCCACGAGTGTGCGCTGGAGAAGACTGCTCTTACCCTCACTAAGAATCGCGCCTAGCGCACTGAGCGCGACTTGATCTTCATGAGAAAATGAGGGAATCTTATATGCAAGCGCGAGCATTTCCACTTCGCTCTCTTTGTGGATTACCGCGCGCCGTGCGCCATCTTGCGCGGGCTCGATTGTATGCGGTGCGGGAATCGCGCCCTGATTTTTGATGTGCTCAAAATGCTTTTTCGCCACTTCAAAAACGCGCTCTGGCTCTATGTCGCCCGCGACGATAATAATGGCGTTTTGCGGCTGATAATAGAGCTTGTGAAAGGCGCGAATGTCCTCAATGCTCCATGTCTTAATATCCTCGATAAAGCCAATGGGCGTCCAGTGATAAGAGTGATAGAGATAGGCGGTATTAAAAAGGCGAAAGTAGAGATAGCCTGTGGGGTTGTTATCCGTGCGCCACAGACGCTCCTCAAGCACGACGTTTCGTTCGTCTTGAAACTCCTCATCACTAAGCGCGAGATTTTCCATAATCTCACTAAAAAGCTCAAGCGATTTTTCCAGATTCCCTGAGCTTGAATGCACGTAATAGTGCGTGTAATCAAAGCCCGTAGAAGCGTTTGTAACGCCGCCAAAATGCTTCACAATCTCATCAAATTCACCCGCTTTTAGGTTTTTTGTCGATTTGAAATTGAGATGTTCGAGCATGTGCGCGATTCCGCTTTTGCCCATGGATTCGTTGCGACTTCCCACTTTGTAGAAAATATCCGTCGTGATGACGCCCGTATCGTTGTGCATGGGAATCACAACAACTTTGAGACCGTTTTTTAGTGTCTGTTCTTGAAATTCAGGGAGTGATGTTCCCATTAAAACTCCTGTAAAAATAGTGATACTAGCAAGAAGCAAACGCCTCATCGCACATCAGCACCGATGGCTTCGGAGATGTGCGCGTATCCGTCTTTCTCTAGGCACTCTAGGATTTCTTGGTTGATATTTTTGCAAATAAGCGGACCTTTGTAAATGAGCGCGGTATAGATTTGCACGAGGCTCGCCCCTGCTTTAATACGCCTATACGCCTCTTGCGCGTTACTAATGCCGCCAACGGAAATAAGCGTTGTTTTGCCAAAGAAAGCCTTGCCCAGCTCCTTAAATAGTGCGTAGCTCTTCTCTGTTAGGACTTTTCCGCTGATTCCCCCTGTGTCTTGCGGGTTATTGAGGAGTGAATAATCTGTCGTAGTATTCGTAGCAATAATCCCTTTTGCGCCACTTTTAATCGCCTTGGAGCAGAGCTTTTGCGCTTCATTAATCTCCAAATCCGGCGAAATTTTTAGAAAAATCGGGGTCTTGGTAATTTTTTTCGCCCTTTTAAAAAGCTCACCCACGAACTCTTCGTTTTGCAGATTCCTAAGCCCCGGGGTATTGGGCGAAGAGAGATTAATCGCAATATAATCCGCAACCCCTCCCATATCTCGCAGAAGCGACTCATAATCTTGCAACGCGTCCTCTTCGCTTGTCGTCCGATTCTTGCCAATATTCACCCCGAGGGGAATCGCATAGGGGTGCAGCGCGCGCAATCGCCTAAATATCGCCTCTGCACCCTCATTATTGAAACCCATGGCATTTTGGATCGATTCCTCGCTAGCGTGGCGGAAGAGGCGCGGTTTTGGATTCCCACTTTGGGGCTTTGGTGTGATTGTCCCAAGCTCCAAATGCGAGAATCCTAGCGCACTCAGCGCGCGAATCATCGTCGCATTTTTATCAAACCCCGCACCCAGCCCCACGGGATTGTAAAAACGCAAGCCTTCAATCTCCTGAATAAGGCGGGAATCAAGCACACAAGCACGCTTCGCTATGGGCTCTAAAAGCGCAGGAATCGCCCCACTTGTGCGCAAAATCCACTCTGCGAGGGTGTGCGCGTGTTCAGGATCAAGCTTGAAGATGTAGGGCTTGATATTTTCATAATTAAACATCTTAAATCCTTGCTAAATGAGACTTTGGGCGGTTTCACCGCGGGGGAATCAAAGCGGCGAATGATATTCAAAAATTGATAAATTCCTCATAAGAGGCATGAAAGGGAGCTTTTGGGAGATATTTTATATAAATACGACACAGGGCTCACACAAAGGCACAACAGTAGCCCATTCGCTGCCCCCCTCATCACCAAAGCATAGGAATCTACCCCAAATGCTTCTTTCCCACGTTTCTGTGAGTTTGGGTTTGTTAGCGATTAGTTCAAGATACTAGACATATTGCACGCTTGTCGCCATGCTTCTTTATACTCGGGGATATTTTGCACAGATGAATCTTTTCTACCCAGCTCGCAAGCCTTTTTTAAATATTGCGCTACTTTGCTTCTATCACCATGTTTATAATGATACACGGCAAAATTTTTGCATGCCATCCAACTTCCAGCATCGCACGCTCTTTTAACATACTCTGCATCCTTGATGATATCTTGCGACACACCCTCGCCGTCAAAATACACTGATCCAAGATTTTCGCATGCAACAACATTTCCCATATCGCATGCCAGATTGTAGAACTTCAAGGCTTTTTTGGAGTCTTGTGAGACGCCATAGCCACCATTGTGATACAAAGCTCCAAGATCTCTGCAACTTGGTGCAAAATACTCATCTTTTTCATTACCCTTTTTGCATACTTTCTCAAGGTAGAATTTCGCCTTTTTATAATCTTTGCTAAGACCCTCTATGCCCAAAAGATAGCACTCGCCCAATAAGCTACAACTAAAGCTATCTCCATCTTTGCACTGCTTATCAAAGTCTTTAATCTCCTCTTGCGTGAAA